>JAJPXQ010000011.1 GCA_021205385.1 Lachnospiraceae bacterium
TCCTAAATGATCTCTCCCTGACCGCGATGTGCCAGACCTTTATTGACCAGCTTCCGCACCACATCATAGATCACCGCAAACACCGGTACGCCGACGATCATGCCGATAAAGCCGAACATGCCTCCAAAGAACAGAATTGCAAACAGTACCCAGAAGCTGTTCAGGCCTGTCACATTTCCGAGGATACGCGGTCCTAAAATATTCCCGTCGAACTGCTGGAGGATCAGGATAAAGATCAGGAAGATCAGCGATTTTACGGGACTTACCATCAGGATCAGCAGGAAGGACGGAATCGCGCCGATGTAGGGGCCGAAGAAGGGGATGATATTCGTCACGCCCACGATCACGCTGATGAGCAGCGGATTCGGGATCTGGAGGATCAGCATCCCAATAAAGCAGATCACACCGATGATCAGGGAGTCAATAATCCTGCCGCTTAAAAATCCGGTGAACATCCGGTCCGCGTAGCGGATCTCATTCAGGATCCGGTCCGCCCATTTCCGGTTGAAAACACAGTAAAGAATCTTTTTTCCCTGCCGGGCAAAATTCTTCCGGCTGCCCAAAAGATAGACAGACACGATGACGCCGATCAGCAGGTTATAGAACGCGCTGAAGATTCCCGCCACGCCCGCAGAGATGCCGCCGATCAGCGTCTGCAACCGGGGAAGCACGGTGTTTCTCAGCCACTCCGGAAGGCCGGTGGAGACGGCTGCCACCAGATCATTGATGTAATTCTGCAGCGTCTCATTGTCCCCGGCGAGTTCAAGCGCCCAGTTCTGAAAGCGCTGGAGACTGCCCGGTATCTGCAGCAGGATCGTATAGATGCTCTTTGCCAGCGACGGCACGACGATGAGCAGCAGAGTAAAAATGACGACGGCTGCCAGAAGCAGCGACAGCACGACGCTTAAGCCGCGGGCCAGCCCTGCTCCTCTCTTTTTATTCTTCAACAGCCTCTGTAAACTTTCCTCCAGACGATTGCAGAGCGGCTTCAAAAGATAGGCGATCACCGCGCCGACAATGAAGGGCATCAAAACTCCAATCACTTTCTGAAGAAAGCCTCCCACCTGGTTCAGATGCGTGAGAAAGAACTGCAGCAGAATCGCCAGCGCGACCACTCCGAACAGGCTCAGCATCAGTTTCAGACATATTTTTTTCTCGCTTTTCACAAGGCTTCCTCCTTTTTCACCTTCTGCAGCGCTGCATTCAGCATCGCAATCTTTTCCTCCGAGGCGTCCATTATCCCCAGCATGGGCGCAAGATCTTCGATCGTCCTCGTGCTCATTGCTGCAAGCGTCGTCTCATCGATCTTCATCCCCACGAGGGAGCTGACAGCCGGGAGGAAGACCTCCTTCGCCTGCTCGCTGCCTAAAATATCGCCGATCGTATCCCGTATGGAATAAAAGCCGTCCGCAAAGCACAGCTCCGGTACGGCCTCCGTGTCCTGATCCTCAAACCAGTTCACGACCGTATCGCCGTCCTCAGCCCCTGCGAAGTGATAAACCGGATTTTCCTGTTCCACGCGCGTCAATACGATTGTGTCCTCGAGGTCATGGTATTTTGCCGTGATCGTATGGCTTCCCTCCGTGAATGGCAAATTCTCGAAATGAAATACTCGTGCCGCCGATTTTTCTTCAACCAGGCTTCCGTCCAGATAGAGTGTGATCTCCGGCTGATTGGAGTATACCTTAATGGAGAGCGTATCGCAAGAGCGCTCTTTATATCTGCGCCCACAGATATGGACGAAGGGCTCGTCGCTCCACCAGGCTTTATAGAGATAAAATGAGTCCTTCTTCGTCCGACGATCCATCGTCACCAGACCTTTATTATTTCTGCCCTTCACGCCGCCCTCGTCCCGTCTGTCTGCCGCGAAGTCGAACATATTCCAGACATGCGTCGCCCACAGCCAGGGGCGCTCCGATATAATCCGCGCCATGTGCTCGTGATAGAGCGCCTGGTATTCTTCCGTGTAGTCCCTGCGCTGCGGCGCATCGCTGTGATATGCGGCAATCGCCTCGCAGCCATACTCGGAAAGGCCGATCGGGCGATCCGGATATTTCGCGTGGAAAGCGTCGAGCCAGGTCTCGTTGTCCCCGAAGCTCCCGGAATACCAGCCGAAGTAGTGGTTGTAACTGACGACATCCGTAATCTGATTCAGCGCCCCATCCATCGGATAAGCGGAAAACTGCGCCATCGTTGTAAGGCGGACCGGATCCATATCGTGTACAAGCTGATTCAGCTCGCGTAAGTTTGCCTCGGTCGCCTCCGCTTCACCGCCCAGTGTGATCTCATTGGCGATACCCCAGAAGCAGATGGAGGGATGGTTGTAGCACTGGCTGATGAGTTCCTTCATCTGCTGCAGGCTGTTTTCATGTGCCCCCTGGCTTTCATTCATCACGGAGATCAGCGGAATCTCCGCCCAGACGACCAGGCCAAGCCGGTCGCACTCGTTATAGAAAGCCTGGCTGTGCTGATAATGGGCGAGGCGCACGGTATTCGCCCCAACTTCCCGGATGAGAGCGGCATCCTCCTGCTGATCCTGCCAGGAGATGGCATAGCCCTTGTCCTCGCGGTCCTGATGGCGGGCCACGCCACGCAGCGGCATCGGTCTGCCGTTCAGGATAAATCCCTTCTGCGGATCGACAGCAAAAGTGCGGATACCCGTATTGATATGTAACCCATCTATGACCTCTCCACCCCGCAGGAGCGTCGCGGATACCTTATAGAGGTAAGGATCGTCGACGCCCTGCCAGAAATGAGGCTGCGGAATACGTAAATCGATGCTGACGTACTCTGAAGCGGCGATCTCGCTCTGCGCCACAACAAGGCCCTCCGCGTCCGCGACAGAGAAATATACGGTATCGGTCTCCTGTGCTCCCTCCAGCCAGGCCTCCGCACGAATGCGCGTGTCGATCTCGTCGGAAATCGGCGTACAGAGGAAACCGTCTGCACCGTAGCGGTCGAGTGAGAAGTGGCTCTGCGGCACCGTGATCAGGTTGACGCCGCGATAGAGGCCGCCAAAGAAGGTGAAGTCCGCCATTTGCGGGTAGACGTCCTCTCTGTTTTCATTGTCCACGAGGATGCAGAGCAGGTTTTTACGCTTCGTCAGATAATCTGTCACGTCCGCGCGAAAGGCGGAGTAACCGCCCGCATGCTGCGCAACCTTCTGCCCGTTGAGATAGACCTCCGCCACGAGAGAGGCAGCTTCGATCTCCAGCCATACGCGCCCGTCCGTCTTCTGCCGCGGTATCCGGACAGCGTACACACACTTACCGCGGAAATAGTCGTTTCCGCCGTCCTGGCCGTCCAGCGCGTTCCAGGTATGCGGAAGGGTAACGCTCTCCCAGCGGGAGGGAAAGTGCTTGGAAGGCTTTTCAAAATTCTTTTTGAACCTCCAGTCGGCATTGTTCAGATTTTCGGTTTTCCGCAGCTGCGTCTGTTCTGTGGTGAGACTTCCTTTATAAAAGAGCGCCAGCACGTCCAGCACAGCCTCTGCAATCAGGACAATGGAGATCAAAGTGCCGAGCATGGCCGAAACCCATGCAGGATTCAGGAAAATCAGCGCCGCCGTACCGCAGGCCAGAGCAGAACTCAGCAGCGCAAAAAACCACTGATGCTTCCGAAAACGGAGGAAATCTGCCGTCCACTGCAGCTTGAGCGCGGCGAGCAGGAAGAACAGCACGCCATAGAGCATGCGCAATGCAGGGAAAGCCGCGAGAACGATATCCGGACGAAGCAGGAGGAAAAGTCCCATCGCCAGGGAAAAGATTCCTTTTGAAAATGAGTGCCCTCTTGCCGCCGTCTCCGGATCTGTCCGAAAATAAGAAATCATCTGAATCAGGCCCGTGATAAGCAGAAGCAGCCCGGCTGCCATCAGCACGCCCTGTGTGAATCCTGTCGGCCTCACAAACAGCACTACGCCGAGCAGAAGCTCGGCCAGCGCCGGCAACAGATATCTTGCTTTTTCCTTTACGATTTTCACCGCTTTTTCCCTCCGAACAGGACGCTGACAAAATCCAGAATCGCCTCAACGATCAGTGAAACCGCCGCAAAGGTCCATAATACGGCTGTGGAGGTAAAGGGATTCGTGATGATCACAATGCCGCAGATGAGAGAAAGGGCAGCGCTGACGAGGGCGAGCAGCCACTGTTTTTTCTTCAGCCGGAGGCAGTCCACCACCCACTGAATTTTCATCAGGCCCGCAAGCAGGATAATCACGCCGTAGAGGAAGGTCAGCATCGGGAAGGCGGCAAGAAACCAGTCGGTACGCAAAACGCAGAACAGACCGACTGCGAGAAGGACGATGCCGCCTGCCAGTGAATGCTCTCTGGCGGCCTCCTCCGGATTCGTGCGAAAATAAGAGATCACATTCAGAATCCCGCGAAGCAGCAGCACGACGCCGATCACAATAATCACGGAGGAAGTGAAGCCGGTTGGATTTATGAGAAGCAGGATACCGATTACCAGCTCGCAGAGACTCATCAACAGATTGCCCATGTTATCTTTCAGATTTTTCATAGTACGTTTACCCTTCCTTTCTTTTTCAGTTAAGCTCAGTATACTGAAAGAAAACTGTTTTGTCGCTTCACAGACAAAATGTGTTGTCCCGAATTTTACCAGAAAGTTTATTTTGCGCCAATTTGGGACAAGTATTTTATTTTGTCACCTTTTATTTCTCCTGGCCTACTTTTCCATGCATGGCAAGGTACATTTTCGTCTGTTTGTCCAAAAGTGTTACATTTTCAGTTTCGTGTCAAAATTCTTATCAATTTTTGGAAAAAGAACGGATTAAAAAGCTGGCCTCGGTCATACTCTACACGATATTGACAATCGCTCTGGCTACTCTCATCGGAAAATACCCGGCGACAGCCGTCCTGCTCCCGCTTTTGCTGTTCTATGAGATCGCCTGCCTGGCGCTCTATGGATACAAAAGGAAAAGGAAGATCGAGAGGGAGACTCCCACGGCATCCCTTCTGGCAGACGGCTTCCCCTATCTTAGCGAAATGTGGGGAAATCCGTATTTTCTGGCCTTTGCACAGCTGGAGAATGTGGAGGTCCGGGTGTATAACCGGATTCTCCTCTGGAAACCCTGGCGCTTTATGGGGCGGCTCCATGATAAGTATCTGATCGTGGACAACCTGGGATACATCCTGGGCGGCCGCAATACCTACGACTACTTCCTGGGCGCAACGGACGGGAAACAGAACTACGACTGGGACGTGCTGGTGTACACAGAGCTGGCTGGGGAAGACAGCTCCCTTCAGCAGGTTCTGGATTACTTTTATTCTGTATGGGATCTGCCGGTCTGCCGGACGCTCGCGGAGCAGTATCCGGACTGGCTGAATGCACCGGACTATGAAGAAATGACCGTCGCCGTCAACCACATCGAGCTTTTGTCCAACCCGACGAACATCTATGCGAAGGAACCGACCGCATTCTACGCGATCACGGAGCTGATGCTGGAGGCGCAGGAAAGCGTTGTCTTCCACACGCCCTATATCATCTGCGACGACTGGATGCTGGTGATCGACGGCGAGGAGCTGAACCGGCAGCTGCAGGAAGAGATGCAGTATTATGAGGACGACTCGCTAAAGGTCGTCGATGCGGAGACTTCCATTGCTCCGGATGGAAAGGAAATGCAGAAAATCAGCGATGGGAAACGTGTGCTGTTGCAGATCATGCGTCTGCTTCTCTGGGGCAGGTTTGTGATGTAATATAGGGAAAAAACTGGCCGACGCCTGGATTTGCGTCGGTCAGTCTTTTACTGGTAAACCGGATCCACCGTTAGTCAGACTTTTTCATCAGACATTCATAGCCGCCTCGTAGGCTGACCAGACCGCCCAGCCTGTCGCCGTCGCTGTTGAGATCACTCATCATCGAGGACGCCCTGCACAACGATCTGCGTTACTTTTCTCCCTACCGAACTCAAAATGCCGGATTTTTTTCACAAGAACTATACACACATGATTCTCGATCTGATCCGGCAGGCGCAGACAGATCGGGAAATCAGCCATAATCTTGATCCTGAGGGTGCTTTTAAAGCCTATACCGCAGCTATCATCGGCGTTGCACTCGACTGGAGCTGCTGTGGCGGGAAGTATGATGAAAAAGAAAGGTTAAAAGAGATTTTTAACACGATTTTTCATCGCTGATCCAACCGTCCTTATTTTCTATTTAAGCTTTTCAGTTGGAGCGTGGAGGTACATGAAATGTTTTCGAATCTTAATTGGATGTTCAGATTATGGAGCCTGCTGATCGGATATGCCCTCGGCAATTTTCTGACCGCTGAAATCGTTTCACGCAAGGTTTCCGGGAAAAGCGCCTTTGACAGAGGCACGGGAAACCCGGGCATGGCAAACATCGCGGCGCTGGACGGTACAAAACCCGCCCTGCTTGTATTGGCCGGAGATCTGCTCAAAACCTTTCTTGCCTGCTCTGCCGGATGGTTTTGTTCCCGGAAGCCGGAGCAGTGTCCGCCGCCTGTGCCGGACTAGGAGTAATTCCTGGTCATAACTTCCCCGTCTGGCATCATTTCAAGGGCGGCAAGGGCGTCTCCAGCACCTGTGCTACTGAATCATCTTTACCTGATCCAGAGGAAGCCAGCCTGCTCCGGATTTCAAATGGCCCCACAACGCAGACTGCTTTCCCTCGCGTATCTCATCTATTTCAGGGCAGTCTGTCTTCGAGACGGAACCGGCCGGAACATACTCATAGCCAGCCCCTGTGTAAACTTTTACGCTATTGCAGAGCAGATCCACTCTGCACGGCAACTTCATCTGTTTTATGGCCTGTACATTCATTTCTGCATCCTCTTTTTGACGCTGCATAAGATCTCTCCTTTTCACTCCATAAAAGAAAGGCACCCCTGGCCGCCTGTGATTTTTACGCGGCCAGGGGTGCGCTTGTCCTGCATTCCGATATTATTTTAGTAATCCATGCCGCCCTGTGCGCCTGCCGCTGCTGCCGGAGCCGGCTCTTTGATCGTGCCGACCGCCGCTTCCGTCGTCAGCAGGGTCGAGGCCACGCTGGTCGCGTTCTCCAGTGCGCTTCTCGTCACCTTGACCGGATCGAGGATGCCCGCTTTCACCATGTCGACATATTCTTCCTTGTAAGCATCAAAGCCGGTACCGATCTCGGACTCGCGTACCTTATTCACGATGACAGACGCGTCCAGGCCTGCGTTATCCGCGATATAGTAAAGCGGAGCCTCCAGCGCCTTCATAACGATCTGCGCGCCAGTCTTCTCATCGCCTTCCAGTCCTTCCACAAGTTTTGCCACTTCCTTGGAGGCATGAATGTAAGCGGAGCCGCCGCCGGCGATGATACCTTCTTCCACAGCCGCCTTCGTGGCCGCGAGCGCGTCCTCCATGCGAAGCTTTGCTTCCTTCATCTCTGTCTCGGTCGCCGCGCCGACACGGATCACTGCGACACCGCCGGAGAGCTTCGCAAGGCGCTCCTGCAGCTTCTCCTTATCGTAATCCGAAGTCGTCTCCTCGATCTGCGCGCGGATCTGTCCGATCCTTCCCTTGATTGCAGACGGATCACCCAGACCATCCACGATGATCGTGTTATCCTTCTCTACCTTTACGGATTTCGCACGGCCCAGCATGTCAATCGTGGCGTCCTTCAGCTCAATGCCCACTTCCTCGGAAATCACCTGGCCGCCGGTCAGCACCGCGATATCCTCCAGCATCGCCTTACGGCTGTCGCCATAGCCCGGCGCCTTCACGCCGACTACCTGGAAGGTGCCGCGCAGCTTGTTGACAATCAGGGTCGTCAGAGCCTCACCCTCAATATCCTCTGCGATGATCAGAAGCTTCTTGCCCATCTTCACGATCTGCTCCAGCAGCGGAAGGATCTCCTGGACATTACTGATCTTCTTGTCCGTGATCAGGATCAGCGGATCATCCAGCACCGCTTCCATCTTTTCTTGATCGGTCACCATATAGGAAGAAATGTAGCCCTTGTCGAACTGCATGCCCTCGACCACGTCAAGCTCCGTCTTCATGGTCTTCGACTCCTCGATCGTGATCACGCCGTCGTTCGAGACCTTCTCCATCGCCTCCGCGACCATCTCGCCGACCGTCTCATCCCCGGAGGAAACCGCCGCTACTCTGGTGATATGCTCCTTGCCGCTCACCTTCTCGCTCATCGACTTGATCGACGCGATCGCGGTATCCGTCGCCTTCTTCATGCCTTTCCGCAGCACAATCGGATTCGCACCCGCCGCCAGGTTCTTCAGGCCCTCGTGCACCATGGCCTGCGCCAGCACTGTCGCCGTCGTGGTTCCGTCACCCGCCACATCGTTCGTCTTTGACGCGACTTCCTTGATCAGCTGCGCGCCCATGTTCTCGAACGCGTCCTCCAGCTCGATCTCCTTCGCGATCGTCACGCCGTCGTTCGTGATGAGCGGCGCGCCGTAGGACTTGTCAAGTACAACGTTTCTGCCTTTCGGCCCCAGCGTCACACGAACCGTATCCGCCAGTTTATTGACACCTGTCTCGAGGGAAGTCCTCGCTTCTACACCATATTTAATTTCCTTTGCCATAATTCATTCGCCTCCGTCTATACTTCCATAATCGCGAGAATGTCGCTCTGCTTCACAATCACGTATTCCTCATCATCAAGTTCGACCTCATTTCCCGAATACTGGGAATAGATCACATGATCACCAGGCTTCACGCACATCTTGATCTCCTTGCCGTCTTCCACGGTGCCCGGTCCAACCGCGACGACCACCGCGTCCAGCGGCTTCTCCTGTGACTTCGCCGCCAGGATGATCCCCGACTTCGTCGTCTCCTCGGCCTCGCGCTGTTTTAAGATTACCCGATCTCCCAATGGTTTCAATTTCATATCAATCTAATCTCCTTTCAAATGTGGCATCCGGAGGACTTTATTAAGTTCTGACAGGTGTCCTGTTCTGTTTGTTATACGGATAATAGCACAAATATTAGCACTCGTCAATGTCGAGTGCTAATATTTTATACTTTTTTCATAATTTTCTATGTGAATTCACAAACCACTCACACTAATGTCCTCTGCCAACGCATTTACAGCCATTTCTGGAAAAATACGATTCGCGAACATGTTTTTATTATATCACTGGAGATTTTTTACATAACGCTGAAGCTATTTCCCCCACATACGCGGGGAACACCCCCTGCTAATGCAGGGAACACGATTCCTTAAAAATAGACTCATGGAACACCCCCGCTTATGCAGGGAACACAACTATATTATCACAATATAATCTTGCCGCGCCTTTTACACCTACCTCAGGACAATCCATCTTCCATTTTTTTTCGGCCCATCATGAATAATAAATCCGTTTTGCTTTAATTTCCTTATTGCCCGTTCAACAGTTGTCTTAGGAAGGGTCAATTCTTTTACCATTCTGGCTACGGAAACAGATGGATTGCTTATGATAAAATTCAAAACCATCTGTTCTTTTTCAGTCAGCTCCTCATTTATTCCTTCATTTATTCCTTCATTTATTCCTTCATTTATTCCTTCATTTATTCCCTCATTTTGATTGAGGAAGGCCGGATGAATCAGCAGCGTCGTACAAAATGAGAGTCGCTCCGGATCAGTTTCAAAAACAGGTTTTGGCGAACCGTTCCGTTCCAACGCATTTAATATTTTGAGGAAGCCCGTGTTGCGCCCCTCCGTCAGGTGCATTTCTTTCAGAAATTCGCCGATTCGGCGGTTGCGATATCGGCGATTGAACACACGGTATGTACGCAGTCCCTCCTCTGTAATCGAACGATCCGCACCCGGATGACTGACAAATTCCATCCGATCCGGTAATATGCGAACCTCTATCGGTTCACGGACATCATAGCCTTTATGATACACAGCATTGCAAAGGCTCTCCTCAACAGCAGCATATGGGTAATTGAAAAAGTGATCTGCCTCTGCTCTTTCCGGCATTTTCACAATCTGCTCCTGGATGACACTGTTCTGGATATACTGCAACGCTTCCCGAAGTTGCTGATGCAGCGGTCCCCTGAAAATCTTTTCTATAATCCTGTCTCCACCCAGATCCTCCGGAAACTGGACAACGTCAATCTGTGCATACGGGAAAAATCGGTGCGGCTCCATACTAAAGAACATCAAACCAACATTTTTAGGCTTTGTGTATTCTGGCAAAGTATTTACGATATTCATATCCCGACAGAGCTCAACAAAATCCATATGCTGCGATTCTTCATAAAGGGAACTGCCGATTTCCTTCAAGTAAGATTGAATCAGTGTAAGGTTCAGATCCGTCATATCTGCTTCATGATTGATCCTGTCATCAAAGGGAACATTATTAGCTAAATTGTAAAGATCCCTTTTCTCTTCCTCAGACGGCGCAATCGTACTCGCCATCTTCCGGATATAATAAATACGGCCTTTTTCTTCCTTTGACATGGATTTCGGAGAGGAATATGGACGCAGATATCCGCCCGGCGCCCAGATGACAATAAACTTTTTGTCGTTATAATCTGCAACCTCAACAATAGGAAGATACTCCGGCTGAATGAGTTTGCACTTATTAAGTATATCTTTCTGGTACGAATCAATCTTTTCCAATGGTACGCCCTTCCGGACATCCGGGCGGCCATCTTTCTCTTTCACACCAATGACGATATACCCGCCTCCCCAGTTGTCTATATCATTCGCAAAAGCGCAGATGGTTTTCAACGAGCTTTCTGCATCCCATGTTTCCTTGAATTCAATTCTCGCCCACTCCACTACATTTCCGGAGAGCAGGGTTTTGATATTAGTTGGGACTCCCATTCGTCTTTTCCTCACACTTCTTGATATATCTGCCACTTTTTATACGGGCATCCGCTGGTTTTTGAGCGGTTTCAGGAATAATCCATGTAGCGCCGACTTTTTGAGAGCCCTGAATCCGGCCATCGTTACACAGTGTTATCACACGCCGTCTGGAGAGACCCCATCGCTCAGCAGCCTCAGCAACAGAAATATATCTCATCTGATATCGTTCCTTTCTTCAGATGCCTCTATTATATTCATAATATGGAATAATATCAAGAGCTTCTTCGCGGAGAAAGAAGTTGCTGCAAAGCCCACTGGATCCCAGCGGCCGTCCTTCCGGTGGAGTTATGGTAGTGATTTCCCGGGTTCAGCCGAAACGTAGTCCGGATACCCTTTTCCGAATAATACTGCGCCAGAAAGCGCGTGTTGTCTTCCACAGGGGCAAGATAAGGATTTTTCCTTTGACTCTACTTATCTACAAGACAGAAATACATGACTTTCACCGCTTCTGAAATCTGATTCTGCTGCACAAAGGAAAGGAAATCCGGATACCACAGCGAACCGGAGGCAGAGACAATACGGGAAAAGCAGTCGGTTTTATAAGCCGCGTAGACGGCAAACAGCCCCGCGAGAGAGTAACCGGACAGCACACAATATTCCGGCGGAGCCGGGAGCGCCTCCCTGATCTCCGGCAGCAGTTCTATGAGTAGCTGATCCAGATAAGCATCAGCACCGCCGGAGCATGGCGTATCGCCCTTCGCGATCGGCGGAATCGGCCAGGGCGTCATCTCATCGTCCCAATCAACCCCATTAATTACAGCAAGGGAAAATTCCGGGCAGCCAGGCTTCTGACAGTCCTGCCAGAGCTTTTTTCCTTCGCCCATCACAGCATGATAAATGACCAGCGGGGCGGCCTGCTGTGCACAATAAAGGTGTATCGTCTTACCACCGTAACACAGTTTGACTGCTTTTTCTTCTTTCATGTTCTCACCTTGTATACTTCAGATATCCATCCATCTCGCAGAACCCCAGCTCCTTGTAGAGAGGATACGCGCTATCTGACGCTTCCAGATAGATTTTACCGGCTCCGCGGTTCTTCGCCTCCTGCAGCAGCCACTCGACGACCGCCTTTCCGACGCCGCGCCGGCGCATGGCAGGGATCGTGTAAATATTCATCAGATATGCGCACCTGCCGGTCGGATTGTCCGGCGAGGGCATCTCCTGATAGAGGCAGACGCCGCCGCAGCCGACCGTCTTTCCCTCCGTCCGGGCAAAACAGGCAATGTGCTCTCTTCTCTCCAGCGCACTGAGATAATACTCCCGGTTCGCGGCGAGGAGATCGTCCATGTTTTTTTCCATCGGGACGGAAAATACTTCCCGCAGGACAATCTCCCGCCAGCGCAGCAGCTCTTCGATATCCGGACTGTCCGCGCTTCTTATCGTAATCTCCATTTTAGCATTCTCCCTCCTTCAATACAAGCGGCAGGCTTTTCAGATCCGGCTTTCCGTTCGGCGTCAGGGGAATGTGATCCACGAGCACGAAAAATTCCGGAATCATAAAGGGAGTCAGATAACGCGACAGCTTCTTCTTTACTTCCGAGAGCACAAACTCCGCTTCACCCGGAACGACGTAAGCGGTCAGGTAAGAGAGCCCCTGCTCGTCCGTACACGGACAGACCACGGCAGTCTGCACCTCCTCGCAGTCGCAGAGCACGTTCTCCACTTCCTCCGGCTCCACCCGTTTTCCCAGAATCATCACCTGGGAATCTCTGCGGTGCAGGAATGCCAGATTGCCGTCCGGCAGGAGCCGCCCCAAATCGCCGCTCCGGTAGAGCGGCTTTCCGTCCGCCCCGGTCACGAACATCTCATTCTTACTCTTGTCGAGATAACCGCCGGAGACACCGTCGCCCGCGATGCAGATCTCTCCGACAGAACCGGCGGGAACGGGATTCAGCTTTTCATCCAGAAGCTCCATCCTTGTGCCGGGCACTGCCTTTCCGACCGGATAAGTGCCGTCGTCCAGAGCCTTCTGCCCGTTGCAGCAGAAATAACTGCAGCACACCGTCGTCTCCGACGGCCCGTAGGTATTATAGACTGTGACCTGAGGGAGCAGATGGTTCACGTAGCTTTCCCGCAGGATATCGCCGCCGCTGATGAGGAGCCGCAGGCTGGACGGTATTTCCTCCAGCTCGTTCATTTCCATCAGAAGATAAGGGAACCCGCTGATGATCGTCACCTGTTTTTCCCGGACATATTCCATCAGGGAAATGATATCCGCCCGGTCCTGCCCGCTCGGGATGGCGAGGGCCGCTCCGGAGAGAAGGGTGGTAAAGACCTCCTCGACAAAGATATCGAAGGAACAGACTGAATACTGGAGCATGATGTCCCCGGCTGCCGGATGAAATTCCTGCTGAAACGCCCGCACATAATGGCATACATTTGCATTTGTCACACAGACGCCTTTGGGCACGCCGGTGGAACCGGAGGTGTAAAGGACGTATGCGAGGGACTCAGGTCTCACCGCGCAGCCTTCTGTCAGTGTGGGTTCCTTCTCCTTTATTTCTTCCAAAAACAACAGGGGGAAGCCATCCAGCTTCTCCCGATATTTCCGCTGCGTGATGATGAAGCCCACGCCGCTCTCCTTCATCATGAAACGAATGCGCTCCTCCGGAAAATCCGGTTCCGCGGGAACGTAGGCCGCCCCTGTTTTTAATACGGCAAAGATGGATGCGATCTGATCCGCCCCATGATCCGTCACAATCCCGATAAAGTCCGCCTGCGTGGGAAAATTTCGCGCGATGGTACAAATCCGGCGGTCAAGCTGCTCATAGGTCAGTGTACGCCTATCCTCCACGATAGCCGTCCGGGCAGGAGCCTGCTTCACCATTTCTTTTAATTGTTCGTATATTATGTTCTCCATATTACCAAATCCTCCGGCAGAATACCTGAATCTTCCTCATCAGCTCCTTATCTCCTTCAGCTTCTGAAAGACTTCATCTGAGCCTTCCCTGATATTCAGATCTGCCACGCGGTCAAAAGCAGTATGTCCCGGATTGATCTGGACGATCACAGCGTCCCTTCTCCGGTAATCCCAATAAACGCCACCATAGTTTCCGTGCGTTCCGATGACGAGAATCAGGTCCGCTTTCGAAATCCAGTTTCTGGCCTTTCTGACGTCCTCATCCCAGAGGCCGATATGGCTGTAGAGCGGCCAGGGCTGGATCGATCCTCCGCAGGACTCGCACAGGGGCAGATCCTTCTGTCTCCAGATCTCATAAGTATCATAGTGACGACCACACTTTTCACAGCAGTTGACCTGAAGGCTGCCCTGGATCTCCGCTACATTCCGGGAACCGGCAATCGTGTGCATACAGTCCACATTGGTCGTGATAATTCCGATGAGTTTCCCTTCCTTTTCCAGATCCGCCAGCGCATAATGCGCAAAGCTCGGTTCATAGGAGAACATCGTCTCCAGGTAGGTGGGCAGAAAAGAACCGCCCCCGGAACCGCGGCGCGCGAAGCGCATCTGTCCGTAGGTCACCCCTCCGCCGGAAACCGAAATTCCTGCACCGGTCGTGGCGACAATATTTTCGCTCCGGTCAATATAACCGGCCAGTTTCTGTATCGGATCGGTACTCTGATCTCCTTTCCAGAATCCCATAAACGATCTCTCCTCTCTATTGCAGGACCTCTTCCAGCGCGCCCGCCCGGATATTCAGATCCGCCTCCATCGGTGATAAAATCCTGATTTCTTTCTTAATGTAATTTCAATGTTTACATTATAGTGTCATATAAAAGTAATGTCAAGAGTTACAATTGATTTCCGGACAAAAATCTGCTATACTTTTTTTACAGTACTTTCACGAAGGAGGAAGGTAATATATGCGTGTCAGCAAACGGTTTCCGTTGGCAGTCCACGCCCTGTTATTCGTTGCGGTTCTGTCGCCGGCGAAGCGCGTGACAAGTAAGCTAGTCGCAGAGAGCACCGACACCAATGCCGTCACGGTCAGGAACCTGTTTCTCGAACTGGCGGAAAGCGGCCTGTTGATCGCATCCGCCGGAAAGAACGGCGGTGTGCATCTGGCAAGAGAGCCCAAAGACATTACGCTGTGGGACATCTATCAGGCGGTCGAGACCAATAATGTAGAAGAGATTTTCAAGATTTATGAAGGAAACGATACCTGCCCTGTCGGCAAAAATTTTTACCAGGTCCTGTACCCGCACATGGCGTCCGCGGTAGAGGCCATGAAAGCAAGTATGGAACAGGTGACGCTGGAAGCTCTGATCGGTGAACTGAAATGCCTGTTGAATGATTTACACGCGGAAAATACACCCGAAACCTGTATAATGAACAAACATGAAGTCTGATACAAATAAAGAAGAGAGATATTACAGCTTATACAAGAGATTAAAGGAAATAATCAGACCGGTTTCCCGGCTGCTTTTCGGAATCCGCGAGGAAGACGAGGTCAGACTTCCCGCAGAGCCCTGTCTGGTCGTAGCCAATCATACCTGCTATTTTGACCCTGTCATTGTAGCCATGTGCGTCGATCAGCCCCTCCGTTATGTGACCGGAGAGAATCTGCTGCGGCATCGGCTGGCAGAATTTCTGGCTGTCGATGTTTTCCGCAGCATTCCCTGCTCCAAAGCAAAAATAAGTGTAAAGACGATCCGTGACATTTCCCGGAATCTGAAAGCCGGGAACTATGTCTGCATGTTTGCGGAGGGCAATATCACCTACGACGGATCCACCGCGCCCCTGACCCGCGTCAATGGAAAGCTTTTCCGTTCCCTGCAACGCCCGGTGGTGACCCTCGCCGTCACCGGCGCTTATCAGGTTGTCCCCCGCTGGAGCAAAAAATTCTGTCGGGGCGATGTCCACGCGCAGCTAAAGGGCGTCTATACAAAGGAAATGCTGCGGGACATGACTCCGGATGAGATCGTGGCGTGTTTTAACCGGGATCTCTACGTGGAACAGCCTGCCGCAGATTCTGAGAAAGTCTTCCGGCGCGGCGCGAAGGGCATCCACTATGTGCTCTACGCCTGCCCGGACTGCGGTGCACTCGGAAAAATACGGGGAAAAGGAAACCAAATTCGCTGCCTGAGCTGCGGGAAAATATGGAAATATACGGAATCCGGCAGGATCGAGGGCGGCTCTTTCGAGACAATCTGGCAGTGGAACCGCTGGCAGGAAACATTCATTCGAGAGTCTGTACGTGACGGTATTGTTACAAAAATCACAACGCTGCACGCCAGACTATATCAAATCCTCAGCAATCACAAACGACGATTTTGTGAATCAGGACTGCTCTCGCTGGACAGGAAAAAACTATCCTGTGGAAACACCAGTTTTGCCCTGGAAGAGATTTCTCGCATGGATACCCGTAATAAAGGCGTCATCCTCTTTTCTCTGAACAATGAGAATTATTATGAGATCAGAGCCGGAAAGGGTGTTTCCGGATTGATGTATAAAACCTTCTTTCAGGCACTGAAAACTACCGCATGACCAATGATTTCCTACATGCCGCCAACTCAGAATTCCAGAGCATGAAGAAGCTCCCTCCATCCGGGGGAGCTTCTTCATGCTCTTACTTCAGGATGCCTGTTCAAACTGGCTGTTGTAGAGTTCGGCGTAGAAGCCGTTCTGCTTCAACAACTCCTCGTGATTTCCCTGTTCCACAATATCGCCGTCCCGCATGACGAGGATGATGTCCGCGTTCTTGATCGTGGACAAACGGTGCGCAATCACAAAACTCGTGCGCTTATCTGTCAGCTTATCCATCGCCTGCTGCGTCAGCATTTCCGTCCGGGTATCCACACTGGAAGTCGCCTCATCGAGAATCAGCATGGGGCTGTTCTGGATCATTGCCCGGGCGATCGTCATCAGCTGCTTCTGCCCGGCGGAGATGGACGTGTTGTCTCTCAGGATCGAGTCATAGCCGTCCGGCAGCGCCTGGATGAACTTGTGAATGCCGCAGGCCTCGCAGGCCTCGATCATCTGTCCTTCCGTGACGCCCTTTGTGTTATAGAGAAGGTTTTCACGGACTGTCCCCTCAAAGAGCCAGGTATCCTGCAGCACCATGCCAAACTGGCTGTGCACATTGCTCCGCGGGATATTCTCCGTCGGGATCCCGTCAATCAGGATGCTCCCGCCCGTCGGCTCGAAGAAGCGCATCAGCAGGTTGACCATCGTGGTCTTGCCGGCTCCGGTCGGCCCGACGATCGCCACCTTCTGTCCCGGCTTCACCTTGACGCTGAAGTCGTGGATAATCTCCTTCTCCGGTGCGTTCGGGTAGGCAAATTTCACATGGCGGAACTCCACCTCGCCGCGCACCTTATCGATGCGCTCTGTCTTGGCGGATTCATCCTCCATCTCCTCCTCCGCGAAGAACTCAAAGACCCGCTCGGAGGCCGCCGCGCAGGACTGCACCTGCGTCATCGCCTGCGAAATCTGGCGCAGCGGCGACTCAAACAGGCGCGTGTAGATCAGGAAGGCCGTGATCACGCCGAAGGTGATCCTTCCGTTGATAATCTGCGAAGCGCCCACCACGCAGACCGCCACATAGCCCAGGTTCCCGATGAAGGCCATCAGGGGCTGCATCAGGCCGGAGAGAAACTGGGAGCGGAAGTTCGCGTTCTTCACCGCCTGATTGTAGGCGGAAAACTGATCCCGCACCTCATCCTCCGCGTTCAGGATACGGATCACATCGTGGCCGTTGTACATTTCCTCGATATAGCCGTTCAGCACGCCGAGACTTTCCTGCCTGGCCGTAAAATATTTCTGCGAACGGCTCATGATCAGCACCATCAGGACAAGACCGATCAGCGTCGCGACCACGGTCGTCGTCGCCAGCACCCAATCGGTGTAATACATCATGATCAGGCAGCCGATGAACTGCGCGACCGCCGTGACGAGGTTTGACAGGCTGTTTGACATGGCCTGTCCGATCATGTCCACGTCGTTGGTCATACGCGAGAGCACGTCGCCCGCGGCGTTTCCGGAAAAATACTTAAGCGGCAGGCGATTGATCTTGGTACTGATATCCCCGCGTAAGCGTTTGGCGGTCCGCTGCGTCACGGTCTGCATGATAAAGTGCTGCGTAAAATTGCATAAAGCGCTTAAAAGATAAATGCCGACCAGCAGCATTGCCACGCTGCGGATTCCGGCCATGTCGATAACGCCGGAGAGTCCATCATAAATATAATCCGTCAGGCGGCTGATCTGGTTCGGCCCGATGATCGTAAAGACCGCGCCGACCGCAGCCAGTATGAGTGCAAAGGCGATGATCCCCGCCTGCCCCCTGACATAGGAGAGCAGGCTCAAAATAGCGCCTTTCATGTCCTTCGCTTTTCCTCCGCCCATTCCCCGCATCGCGCCACCGCCCATGGGGCCTCTCCTCATCGGGGCGCCGTTCTGCATATAAGATTGATTTCTGCTTTCTGTTTCTGGCATAGCAACCGCACCTCCTTACGCATTCGCCGCAAGCTCATCAGCTGAGAGCTGCGACAGGGCAATCTGCTGATAAACCGGGCAGTTTTCCATCAGTTCCTCATGCGTGCCGATCCCTGCGACCTCGCCGTTATCCAGCACTACGATCCGATCCGCATTCCGGATGGTTCCAATCCGCTGCGCAACAATCAGGCAGGTCGTCCCCTTCAGGTCTGTCTTGATCCGTTCCCGCAGCGTCCGGTCCGTCTTATAGTCCAGTGCCGAGAACGAATCGTCGAAGATCAGGATCTCCGGCTTCCTGGCGATGGCCCTCGCGATCGAGAGGCGCTGCTTCTGGCCGCCCGATACATTGGAGCCACTCTGGGAAATACGCCCCTTCAGCCCTCCGTCCATCGCACGGACGAAGTCAGAAGCCTGGGCGATGTCCAGCGCATTCTCCACATCGGCCTGCGTCTTTTTCTGCCCGCTCTTACCAAAGCTGATATTTCCCTCCACGGTATTGGCGAACAGCGTCGCCTTCTGCGGAATATAGCCAATTTTATTATAGAGTGTCTCGAAACTGTAGGTCGAAACATCCTTACCGTCCAGCAATACCCTGCCCGACGTGACATCGTAGAGCCTCGCTGCAAGACCGACCAGCGTCGATTTTCCGGAGCCGGTCGCGCCGATGAACGCAACCGTCTCTCCCTTCTTCGCCGAGAAAGAGATATGCTTCAGGCAGTCTTCTGATGCATCCGGGTAGTGGAACGACACATCCTGGAATTCAATGCTCCCGCTCTCCTCCGATGTGCTTTCCGTGCCCTCCTTCACCGCGATATCCGCGTCGATCACTTCATTGATACGGCTTGCGGACACCTGCGCACGGGGCAGCAGCATGAAGATCATCAGCAGCATCACGAAGGACATGATCACATACAGGGCATAGGAGCTGAAGGAGACAACCTCCCCGAGCATCACCGAGCGGGCGGAAACGGACGCCGCAATCGCCTCCGTCGTACCACCCAGCGGGATCTCAATCGCGTTGATCAGCCTGGCTCCCACAAAGTAAATACCAACACTCACACAGCTCTGGACAAACATCATGATCGGCGAAAGAAAGGCCATCCCGCGCCCGGTAAAGAGCTGTGTCCGCATCAGGTTGTTATTCGCCGTCTCGAACTTATCCTCCTGATATTGTTCCGCGTTGAACGCGCGTACCACACGGATGCCGTTCAGGTTTTCGCCTGTGATCCGGTTCACATCGTCGATCTGCCGCTGCACAATGCGGAACTTCGGGATCATGATGGCCAGTAAGATAACCATCGCACTCACGATAATGACAACCGCGGCCGCCACGACTGCGGACAGCTGCCAGCTTTTCCCGACAATCTTGATGATCGCCCAGATCGCCATGATCGGCGCACGCAGCATCATCTGCAGGCCCATGGCGATGATCAACTGGATCTGCGTGATATCGTTCGTGGTACGGGTGATGAGGCTGGCGGTAGAGAACTTCTTGATCTCCCCGCTGCCCATTGCCGCGACCTTGTTGAACACCTTCGCGCGGACGTCAAAGGAAAAGTCTGACGCGATCCTGGCAGCGAAGAAACCGACCACCACGGTCAGAAGGGCGCTGCACAGGGCGCAGCCGAGCATCTTCCCACCCGCCGCATAATACTGTGAAAGCTCCGTGACCTCGCTGCTGATCAGCACGGTAATTTCCGCCGTGTAGTCCGGCAGGCGCAGATCAAAATATACCTGACCGCAGACGAGCAGCAGGCACAGAAGCGCCAGCCACCGGTCCTTGGCCTTCATGTTCCGGAAAATATGAAGCATAATCATTCCTCCCTATTTAGTCAAGTGTTTTTTCCCTTAAAATCAAGGAAATTTTATTAG
>JAJPXQ010000093.1 GCA_021205385.1 Lachnospiraceae bacterium
ACGCCCTCCTTTGGCTACCGGCTTTCCGCTACAAACTTTTCACTCTCAAGTTATATAAAAGGCGATGGAAATTCTACACCTGCTACACCCGAAGACATTATTTCTTTATCCAAGCGAAAATATGGAGTGGATAATGAAACAAGCGAAATTCGGTATGAAGAAAATCAATGGACAGAATACCTTGATCTGTGTAAAGAATATAGGGAAGAATCTTCCGTGCCTACTGTTAAAGATTTGCAAAACGAAGAAATCATCTCTAAAGATGGCTATGCGAAATCTGGCTTTATTATGTTCAGTGATGCCTATGAAGGTGATGACTCTTTGATTTGCTGCCGCCTTTGGAGAGGTAACGATAAAACAGGAACAGTGCTTGACAGTGGAAGATATAAAGGATCTTTAGCCAAGGTTTTTCAAAATGCAATGAACTTTATAGAACGAAACACAAAAACTGGGTGGCATAAAACGGAATCTGGTGGGCGTGAAGAAGTACGTGCGTATCCCAGAGAAGCAGTCCGAGAGGCATTGGTTAATGCAATTGCACATAGAGACTATTCAATTGCAGGTACACAAATTGATGTAGATATATATGGTGACAGGATTGATATAGTATCGCCTGGTTCCTGGTTATTGCCAAAAGGTTATGATCAGTATCCTGTTGGTTCTATTCCGTCTATCAGAAGAAACTCCATTATAGCAGCATGTTTGGATGTGGCAAACTTGATGGAACGCGGCGGAACAGGATTTCAAACAATGATTGAGAGTTATAGAGACAGTGCAGAACATTTACAGCCGGTTGTTTTGATTTATCCGGGATTTTTGAACTTGCGTTTGTATGATAGGTTATATGATGATAATGTCACTTATATGTTACAAGAAAAGTTATCTGATTCCCAAAAAGTCTTAGAACTATTGAGAACAGAAGGGCCAAAGCATGTGAAGGAACTTCAGGCAGCTACAAATTATAAAAGCAGAAGCCAATTCTTGAAAGAGATTATAAATCCGCTTATTGAAGAAAAATTGATATACAGAGATGGAAATGTGAAGTCACCCAAGGCGCTTATAAGGTTAAATAAATGATTGAATTTTATGGGGATAATAAGAATCTGCGGGAATAAAGATTGACAATATGGGTTTTGTCAGCTATTGTAATCATAGTGATCGCGTTGCAGATGCTTGCGGGGCCTGTAACCTGGGGAGTGGCTTTCGAGTGCTCCCCATTTTTATACCAATAGATGAGAAATAGAAGAAAGCGTTTGTGTGAGTGTACGCACAAGCGCTTTTTTCATGATAAAAATGAGAAAAGAGATACGAATTGAGGAGTGACATATGCAGATTAAAAGAGGTGATATTTTCTATGCAGATCTGACTCCGGTGGTCGGCTCAGAGCAGGGCGGGATTCGTCCTGTTCTGGTGATTCAGAATAATACAGGCAATCGCTACAGCCCGACTGTAATCGCGGCGGCGATCACAAGCAGAAGCAGAAAGAGTGCGTTTCCTACCCACATACATCTGGAGAGAGGCGAGTCCGGCCTGCAGAGTGATTCTTTCGTATTATTGGAGCAGGTGAGGACGCTGGATCGCACACGCCTGAAAGATTATATAGGGCATCTGGATGAAAAGATTATGCGGCAGATCGACCAGGCGATTGTGGTCAGCTTTGGTCTGGAGGAATATATGGAACAGCAGGGATTGAAAACATGGGGCGGAGGTATGGATGGAGAATAAAAGAAGGGCGTGGATTTACTGCGCGATCGATGCGCCGGAGGATGAACATAAAGCTCTGAAAAGGCAGAGACAGGAGCTGGTAAGCTATGCGGAACAGATGGGCTTTGTGACGGTGGGCAGCTCCAGCGACCTGGGTGGGCGTCCGCTCTGGAACCGACATGGTTTCCAGCGGCTTGTCGATGCAGTCCGGGAAGGCAGGGTGGATGTACTGCTGATTGTCAATCTTAGTTGCCTGTCCCGCGCGGGGATGCAGCTTGCGCGATTTGAAGCATGGGTAAAACATAGCGGCTTGCGAGCGTTCTCGCCGCTGACGGGAGAAATCCTGTGTGCAGGAAAGGGGATGGATATTTGAATAGAAAAACAGTCGAGGGAGTCCCTGTTTTACATGTATATACCGACGAAGCGACAGTCACGGTAAGATTCAGTGAGACGGAAAGTGAGAATGTCAAAGAGAAGGTTCGGGATATTCTGACCGGGGCATATGAGGAGCGTTCCCAGGAGGAGCTGATTTTGCAGGCGCAGTCGATGTAAGGTGCGGAATTGCGTTGTTTTTTCAAGATTTCAGTTGATATGAGAGGCCTTTCACGGTATACTGTTGGTGCCGGGACGGAGCGGTTTTGACGGGATATGAACCTGATGGAAACCGGATTTCCGAAAGGAAGCTGCACATTGAAAATCGAATAAAATCAGACAACACAATTCCGTACATACAACTTTGTACGGAGGTAGTGCATGAAACGGGTTTATTGTTTGTACAGAGTATCGACCAAGAAACAGGTTGATAAGAATGACAGAAATGAGAATGACATTCCCATGCAGAAAACGGCATGCAGGGATTTCGCGCGCAGCCAGAGGGACTGGACGATCCTGAAAGAGTTTTCGGAGGCAGGCGTCTCCGGCTACAAGGTATCTGCGCAGGACAGGGATGCAATACAGGAATTGAAAGAAGCGGCAGTAAACGATGAATTCGACATCCTGCTGGTCTTTATGTTCGACCGGATTGGAAGGATCGATGACGAGACACCGTTTGTGGTCGAGTGGTTCGCCAAACATGGGATCGAAGTGTGGAGCACACAGGAAGGACAGCAGAGATTTGATAACCATGTGGATAAGCTGATGAATTATCTGCGTTTCTGGCAGGCATCGGGCGAAAGCGAGAAGACATCCATCCGGATCAGGAATAAGATGCAGCAGATGGCGCTGGATGGTCTTTATACCGGAGGCCCGGTGAGATTCGGATACCGTCTGGTGGACAGCGGCCTTGTGAACCGGAAAGGTGTGATGATCCGGAAATATGAGATCGATCCAGTCGAAAGCGAAGTCCTGTACATGATTGACAGCATGACGCTTCAGAAAGGATACGGTTCTTATCGGATGGCGGACTTCCTTAATAAGAAGGGAATCCGGACAAACACTGGAGGAAAGTTTACCAGCATCAAGATCAATCGCATCCTGCATGACCCATTTTACTGCGGACGGATGGAGGACGGCACAACATCCGAAAAGCTGGCGGCGTTGAAGCTTCGCAGTGAGGAGACTTATGGTCAGATCCTTTCACTTCTGGAGCAGCGTCAGAGCAAGAATGAGGAGAAGCGCCACATCGCCCTGCAGACCAAGGGGCAGGCAATGCTTTCGGGCAACATTTACTGCGCTCACTGCGGCGGGCGTCTGACGACTATCCGGTATCGGGATCGTTACCTGAGAGCTGACGGCACAGAGTATTCCGTAGATCAGATCAAGTATTGTTGTTATCACAAGAGCAGGAAGCTCTGCAAATGCGACGGACAGACGACCTACCAGGCAGACCGCGTGGACGATGTGATATGCCGGATCATCCGGAAATTATTCAGCTGCATGGACGGCGCGCCGGAGGAGGAAAGGCTGCGGGAACTGTTCAAACGGCAGATGGCAGGGAACAGGGCAAGCCAGAAAAAGCTGGAGCTGGAATTGGCAAAGAACCGGGAGCAGCTTTCCAGACTACAGATGGAGATCGGAAAGACGCTGACAGGGGAAAGCCTTTATTCTCCCGAAGATCTGACGCAGGCGATTCAGACCATACGGTCGCGTGTCAATGAATCTGAGATCAGGCTGGCTGAGTTAAAAGAGGAAGAAATGCTGAAGAAGCAGGGGCTGGACATGGTTGCCCCGACATATAACCAGTTCAAGTCCTGGGCGGAAGAATTTGACACAGCAACGCTGGAGCAGAAAAAAATGATCGCCGGTCATCTGTTCAGTCGCATAGAGGTAGGCAGGGATTACAGGATCACCGCCGAACTGAATATGACGTATCAGCAGTTTTGCTCCGAGTGGAGCGACGGCAGCTTCCTGGTGACGGGAATGTCGGTATAAAAGCGAGCAGTATGATTTTACTCTATCAGACAAGAATCCGGTATGAAAACGTATCAGAGTGACATACAATATCCCCTTTATGAGTTGGCATAAACAATTGTCTCTGCATAAGTGATTGCGGTATGAAACTGCAACGCTGGTAGAGCACTCGGCTGTTAACCGAGTTGTTGCAGGTTCGAGCCCTGCTCGGGGAGCTGAGCACTTAGCGAATCCAAGCCGCAGGCGCAGGATGAGGTTAGTGCGAAGCTTTGCGCGAAGCGCAGAGCTGGCAAGTGAAGCGCAGAGCTGATACGCGAAGCGCAGAGCTTCTGGAAGCCCGCAAATTCAACGATTCTGCGGGTTTTACTTTGCTCAAAATAGTTGTTGACATTTTTGTGGCCGTCTTATATAATACATGGTGCGTCCAAAATGAGGGCGGCGAGACGGGGTGTGGCTCAGCTTGGCTAGAGCGCCTGGTTTGGGACCAGGAAGCCGCAGGTTCGAATCCTGTCACCCCGATTTGGAACATAGCCATGCGGGTGTAGTTCAATGGTAGAACACCAGCCTTCCAAGCTGGATACGTGGGTTCGATTCCCATCACCCGCTTCGGATTTGTAAAAATCCGAGCGTGTGTCCGTAGCTCAGCTGGATAGAGCAACGGCCTTCTAAGCCGTGGGTCGGGGGTTCGAATCCCTTCGGGCACGCTGGGGCGGGCAGCCGTCCGGTATATGGTGGGTATAGCGCAGTTGGTCAGCGCGCCAGATTGTGGCTCTGGAGGCCCAGGGTTCGAGTCCCTGTACCCACCCTGAATCAAAGATAATGGGCTATCGCCAAGCGGCAAGGCACAGGACTTTGACTCCTGCATTCGCTGGTTCGAATCCAGCTAGCCCAGTTTGGGCGACATGCAGAAAAACAAATATGGGGTATTAGCTCAGGTGGTAGAGCACTTGACTTTTAATCAAGTTGTCCGGGGTTCGAGCCCCCGATGCCTCATTGTGAAAATTGGAGAAAACGCTGTTCAGGCAGCGTTTTCTCTTTTGCTTTTTGCAAAAATGAAAACTCCGGCTTCTCTTTTTTGACGCGGAAAAAGTCGAAAAACAGAAAAATTTTAGAAAAATTGCCAATGTACATTTTGAAATTCACAACGTATAATGAAGTACGAAAAAGAGAGAACGATAGCGATATCCTTTCTCTCTTGATCAGACATATTTATGGGTGGCGCTTACCCCCTAATCCCCCTTAATGAATAAACCCTCCCTTTTGATTATTCAAATAAAGGCGCCATCGATAAAAGCAAAGCAGAAAGCCCAGAGGTTTCCCGCCTCCGGGCTTTCTTTTTACATGGATTTTACATATAGAACATACGCGTTTTACAGGGTGGTATTAGGATGATGGGAGCCCATGGGAAAAATTTTGTTTGCATGGGGGAGCTTTGTGTTATAGTATGTTTACATAGAGAAGGGCGGAGATGGAAATGGCGCTGATTTATATTGTGGAAGATGATCAGAATATCAGAGAAATCGAGAGTTTTGCGCTGAAAAACAGCGGATATAATGTGAAGGATTTCGGCTGTGCGAAAGATTTTTATCACCAGCTGGCCGAAAAGGCACCGGATTGCGTGCTGCTGGATGTCATGCTGCCGGATGAGGACGGGCTGGAGGTTGTGCGGAAGCTGCGTGCGATTCCGGATACTAAGAAGACGCCGATCATCATGGTGACGGCCAAGACGACGGAGATCGATAAGGTCAAGGGTCTCGACATAGGCGCGGACGATTACATCACAAAGCCTTTTGGTGTGATGGAACTGATTTCCCGTGTGAAAGCACTGCTGCGGCGCAGTATGCGGATTGAGGAGGAAAAATTCCTGACAGCGGGAGATATCTTTATGGATGGCGAAAAACACATGGTCTATGTAAAGGATGAGCCCTGTGAGCTTACGTTTAAGGAGCATGAGCTTCTGAAACTGCTGATGCAGAACCAGGGGATTGTCATGTCAAGAGATGTGATCATGGAGCGGATCTGGGGCATTAATTTCGAGGGCGAGTCCCGGACGCTGGATGTGCACATCAAAACGCTGCGGCAGAAGCTGAAGTCAGCGGGGAGCCTTATTAAGACCGTACGGAATGTGGGGTATATGATAGAATGAAAAAGAAGATCCGGCGGGAATTCATGCTGGTGGCGCTGCTGACGATTGTGCTGACGGCGGTATCCATGACGGCGGTGTTTTATGAGCTTTTTAAAAAGGAGGTCATGAATGAGCTGGAGTCTTATACCCGCGTGCTAGGCAGTGCAACGGTATTTGATGCCGCCGCAGCGGAGTCGGCAGAAGGGCTCACGGACTGGGAAGTGCGTATCTCCCTGATCGCGGCGGACGGAACCGTGCTCTATGATAACGACGTGGATGTTGGAGGCCTGGACAATCACGGCGATCGCCCGGAGGTGTCGGAGGCACTTGAGGAAGGCAGTGGAGAGTCGATTCGCAGGTCGGATACGTTGGACAGCAGCGCTTTCTATTACGCTGTGCTGCAGGAGGATGGGACGGTGTTGCGCGTGGCAAAAGCGAGCTCGAGCATCTGGCGCATTTTCCTGAGCGCGCTGCCGATCGTTGTGGTTACAGCGATCGTTATTTTCCTTTTGTGTATGTTGCTTGCAGCACGTGCTACGCGAACCCTGATGGCGCCGATCGACTCGCTGGCGGAGCATCTCGACGAGTGTAATGAAACGCCGGTATATGAGGAGCTGGTTCCCTTTGTACAGACCATTCGAAGGCAACATGAAGACATTCTGAAAAATGCAAGGATGCGGCAGGATTTCACGGCGAACGTCTCCCACGAGCTGAAGACGCCGTTGACCTCGATATCCGGTTATGCGGAACTGATTGAGCATCAGATGGCAGCTCAGAAAGATATTCCCCGTTTCGCGGGAGAGATCCATCACAGTGCGACCCGGCTGCTGAACATGATCAATGATATCATCCGGCTTTCAGAGCTTGATGTGATGACTCCGGCGGAAGCGTCGATGGAGCGGCTGCCGCTGCACCAGCTGGCGCAGAATTGTGTTGATATGCTTCAGGTCAGCGCTGAGAAACATCAGGTGACACTGAGTTTCAAAGGAGAATCAGCTTATATCCATGGAAATAAGGAGATGGTGGAGGAACTGCTCTACAATCTCTGTGATAACGCGATCCGCTATAACAACCCGAACGGAAGTGTGACGGTTACGGTGGGAGCGAAAGGCGAAAAGATATTGCTCGAGGTGGCAGATACGGGCATTGGCATCCCAAAGAAACACCAGGAGCGGGTGTTTGAACGTTTTTACCGGGTCGACAAGAGCCGATCGAAGGCGACCGGCGGAACTGGCCTGGGACTCGCGATTGTCAAGCATATCGTGGCGCAGCACAGTGCGCAGCTTGAGCTTCAGAGTGAGCCGGGGAAGGGCACGACGATCACAATTCTCTTTGAAAACGCTGGTAAATCTGTTATACTGTGATGCAAAGGAAAAAAGGAGGCGGTACTATGGCCTACGTGCATCAGGCGCAGTATTACGAGACAGATCAGATGGGAATTATTCATCATTCCAACTATATCCGCTGGATGGAAGAAGCCAGGGTTGCGTACATGGACGATCTGGGCTTCCCCTATAAGAGAGTGGAAGAGGCGGGTATCATGAGTCCCGTGCTGAGCGTGAGCTGTGAGTACAAATCGATGACTTATTTTGGCGATCGCGTGTGTATTGATGTGAAGATGACCGCATTTCATGGAGTAAAATATGAACTCTCCTATATACTGACGGATGAGAAAACCGGGGAAGTACGCGCAACAGGCACTTCCGGGCATTGTTATCTCCGGAAGGACGGACGGCCGGCGAATATCAAAAAGGAGCTGCCGGAGCTCTATCAGACGGTGAAAGAGGAGATGGAGAAGGAAGGGACCTGGAAGTGAAGCGGGAACGGCTGCCCTTCCTGGATGCATTGCGCGGCCTGACGATCATCAGCATGGTCGCCTACCACGGGATGTATGACCTCGTAGAACTCTACGGAGTGCATGCGGAATGGTACTGGGAGACACCGGGCTATGTCTGGCAGCAGAGTATCTGCTGGACCTTTATCCTGTTGTCAGGCTTCTGCTGGAGTCTGGGGAGCAGACCGCTGCGGCGCGGTCTGCTCGTTTCAGTCTGCGGTCTTGTGGTTACGGCTGTGACAGGCGTCTTTATGCCGTCGGAGCTCATTATTTTTGGCATTCTGACCTTTACGGGAGCTGCGATGCTGGTGTTGATCCCCCTTTCGGGACTGCTGGAGAAAATTCCGGCGGGATGGGGCCTTGCGGCAAGCGCGTTGCTCTTTTTCCTGACCAGAAACGTGAATACGGGATACTGGGGCTTTGAACAGATCACGCTGGGACGCGTGCCGGATGGTCTGTATCGGAATCTCATTACGACCTTTCTGGGCTTTCAGGCTCCGGGATTTTATTCCAGTGATTACTTCTCTCTGTTCCCATGGCTTTTCCTGTATCTGTGCGGCTATTTTCTGTATCGACTGCTGGGAAGCCGCCGGAGCGTGCTGCACTTGCTGCGGCGGCGGGGCGGATTTCTGGAGACGATCGGCAGACATAGTCTTCCGATCTATATGCTGCACCAGATCGTGCTGATGGCGGTATTTATGGTGGCGGTGTGGATCGGGCTTTTGTAATGACAGTCTCCGAAGTTGACGTTTGGCATGTTTTATGGTATGAAAGAATACAGGCGGGCATGGCGGAATTGGCAGACGCGCAGGATTTAGGTTCCTGTGCCGAGAGGCGTATGGGTTCGAGTCCCACTGCCCGCATTGAAAAAAGGCTTCCCGAGGGAAGCCTTTTGTGTCCTGTTTATTCAATATATCCCTTTTGCCGCAGATAGCATTTGATCAGATCAGCGGCATCCTGAATCGTCATATCTCCGGTGTTCAGGCACAGGTCGTAATTCCTGGCAGAGTCCCAGGTCTCTCCGGTGTAATAATTGTAGTATTTGTGACGCTGCTTGTCGGTCTCCCGGATACGGTCGATCGCGGCATCATGCTCGAGCGAATAGGTCTGCATCATGCGGTGAATCTTGCTCTCGGCGTCTCCGCAGACAAAGATGCGGACGATATGCTCGTAATCGCGCAGAACATAGTCGGCGCAGCGGCCGATGATGATGCAGGATTCATTCTCTGCCAGCTCGCGGATCAGCTCAGACTGGAAACGGAACAGATTTTCCGGGGAGACGATGTCCTTGCCGAGAGACGGCTTTTGATCCGCCGGTTTCATGTCCCTCACGAGCCGGTACAGCAGATTGTTGCCGGGCCGCTCGTTATGTACGCGGAAAAATTCTTCCAATACGCCGCTCTTGTCAGAAACCATGCGGAAAATATCCTTGTCATAATAGTTGATCCCCAGATCCTTTGACAGAGTCTGCGCGATATGCGTGGCGCCTGCGCCGCATTCACGTCCCATGGTGATTGTGAAATTCTTTGACATGTCGTATCCCCTCCTTCTGTAATGGCGAGATCTTTATTTACCTGTATTATACCACAGGATTTAGTGGTACTGCAACGAATTTACACGAGCTGTTAGCACTCAATCAAAATGAGTGCTAAAAAATCCTTGACTTTTGAAAACAGCGGGATTATAGTATCTTTAAATTCAAAATTTGAAGAAAGGTGTGAGACAAACATGAACGAAAAACAGGGTTCGCTTTCCATTAACAGTGAAAATATTTTCCCGATTATCAAGAAATGGCTCTATTCTGACCATGATATCTTTTTCCGGGAGCTGATTTCGAATGGCTGCGACGCGATCACGAAGTTGAAAAAGCTGGATATGATGGGCGAGTATTCGCTGCCGGAGGACTATAAGCCGCAGATTCAGGTGCTGGTCAATCCCGAGGAGAAGACGCTGAAATTCATCGATAATGGTCTTGGTATGACGGCCGACGAGGTCGAGGAGTACATCAACCAGATCGCCTTTTCCGGTGCGACGGATTTCCTGGCGCAGTACAAGGACAAGACGAACGAGGACCAGATCATCGGTCATTTCGGACTGGGCTTCTACTCAGCCTTCATGGTGGCTGATGAGGTGCACATCGACACGCTCTCTTACAAGGAAGGTGCGGAGGCAGTGCACTGGGAGTGCGACGGCGGCACGGAGTTCTCGATGGCAGCCGGACAGAAGAGCGGCGTCGGCACGGAGATCACCCTCTTCCTCAATGAGGACAGCGTCGAGTTCTCCAACGAGTACCGCGCGCGCGAGGTCGTCAGCAAGTATTGCTCCTTCATGCCGGTAGAGATCTTCCTCGCGAAGGAAAACGCGGAGCAGGAGTATGAGACGATCGACGAGAGCGATCTGAAGGAGGATGACGTCGTCGTGGAGCGCATCCACGAGGAGGCGAAGACCGAGGAGATCGAGAATGAGGACGGCACGAAGGAGACGAAGGAGATTTCCCCGGCGCGCGACCGTGTGAAGATCAATAAGCGTCCGGTGTCTTTAAGCGACACTTCACCGCTCTGGGCGAAGCACCCGAACGAGTGCACCGAGGAAGAGTACAAGGAGTTTTATCGTAAGGTTTTCCACGACTACAAGGAGCCGCTGTTCTGGATCCACCTGAATATGGATTATCCCTTCAACCTCAAGGGAATCCTCTACTTCCCGAAGATCAATCTGGAATACGAGTCCGCCGAGGGTGTGATCAAGCTCTACAACAGCCAGGTGTTCATTGCGGATAATATTAAGGAAGTGATTCCGGAGTTCCTGATGCTCCTGAAGGGCGTGATCGACTGCCCGGATCTGCCGTTGAATGTTTCCAGGAGCGCACTGCAGAACGACGGTTTTGTGAAGAAGATTTCCGATTATATCACAAAGAAGGTCGCGGATAAGCTGAGCGGCATGTGCAAGACCGACCGCGAGAACTATGAGAAGTACTGGGACGATATCAGCCCCTTTATCAAATATGGCTGCATCAAGGATGAGAAATTCTGTGAGCGCATGATGGAGTATGTGCTGTTCAAGGATCTGGACGGCAAGTACACGACGATGAGCGAGTATCTGGACGCGCTGAATGCGGCAGAGAAGGCGGAAGAGGGCGAAGCCTCCGAAACTGCGGAGAGCGAAGCGGCGGAAGCACCTGCGGAAGGCGCGGAAGCAGAGGCCACGGAAGAAACCGCGGAGCAGAGCGTGGAGAACGCCGATGGAAGCGCCGCGGAGGATTCTGACGAGGAGGAGCAGGAGCCGCCGAAGACAACGATCTACTATGTAACCGACGAGGTGCAGCAGAGCCAGTACATCAACATGTTCCGCGAGCAGAGCATGAACGCAGTCATCCTGAAGGACAACATCGACAGCCCGTTCATCAGCCATCTGGAGGCGAAGAACGAGAAGGTGAAGTTCCAGCGCATTGACGCGGATCTCACGGAATCCATGAAGGAGGAGACCTCTGAGGAGGAGCTGAAGGCCGAGGTGGATGCGCTTGGTGCGCTGTTCCGCAAGGCTCTGAACAATGACAAGCTCGAGGTGAAAGTTGAGAAGCTCAAGAACGAGAATGTCTCCTCGATGATCACCCTCTCCGAGGAGAGCCGCCGGATGCAGGATATGATGAAGATGTACAATATGTATGGAATGGATTCCTCCATGTTCGGAAACGAGACGACGCTTGTGCTCAACGCGAACAACGCACTCGTGAAGTACCTCTTCGAGAATCCGGAAGGCGAGCACACGAACATGATCTGCGAGCAGCTCTACGATCTCGCGATGATCAGCCATGAGCCGCTCGCGCCGGAGGCGATGACGAAGTTTGTCGCCCGCACGAACGAGATCATGCTGCTTCTGACAAAATAATCACAGGACTTCAAACGGGATTTTCTGCTGATGAAAGAATCTCTGGACCATGTCTTCCCAGGCATGGTCCAGTTTTTTGTCCAGCGTGAAGACGGTGAGGGAGGTGCCGGTCGTGCAGGTCAGGATGCGCCTTTCGTAGACCACATTCAGAATCAGTCCACGCACCTGTTCGGCGGGGATGGCGATGCCGGACTGCAGGAGCAGCCTTTCAATATTCGCGGGTGCGAGCTGCAGGCTGAAGCGGAAAGCAAGCGGCGTCCGCTTCCCTTTGATCAGCGAAAGACAAAAGGGGCGTACTTCCGCCCAGTAGGAGAGCGTGCGCTCGCCGAGCAGCTCCTGTTCTTCGGTGTTGTAATAGTTTTTTTGCAGGAACCCGTCGATCTGAAAGGTATTGAAGGTGGTAACGCTTCCTTCGAGAAGGAGGAAGTGGTCAAAGACGTCGCTCAGGAGCAGTTTTTTCATGAAATCCCCGACGTCCGCGATCTTGAGAGCGATCATATGGATACCTCCGCGGAAGATGATACTTTTATTATAAAGGACAAAGCTGCTTTTTTCCATAAAATTGTAAAAAAAGTATTGCATATAAGTAATGACTGTGCTACTATCATGTAGTATTAAAAACTACGTTAATAAATTAAAAAAATCAAAAAAGGCGGTATCGGTTATGAGCTATCGGATTGTGGTGGACAGCTGCGGAGAATTCACGGAGGAGATGAAGCATGACCCGCATTTTGTCCATACGGCGCTGCACCTGGAGATAGATGGAGAACAGTTTACGGACGACGAGTCTTTTGACCGTCAGGATTTTCTGCGAAAGATGAAGGCGAGTCCGAATTGCCCGAAGTCGAGTTGCCCATCGCCGGAGGACTACCGGAGAGCCTTTGAGGAGGGAGAGCCGGGAAATCGTTACGCCGTGACACTTTCCGCTGAACTGAGCGGTTCCTATAACAGCGCGGTGCTGGGCCAGAATCTTTATCTGGAAGAGCATCCAGATGCCCGTGTACATGTTTTCAATTCGTGTTCGGCATCGGTCGGCGAGACCCTGATCGCTCTGAAAATTCAGGAGTGTGAGGAGGCGGGCATGGAATTTTCGGAGACGGTGCAGCGGGTAGATCAGTACATTCGGGAGCAGAATACTTACTTTGTGCTGGAGACGCTGGAAAATCTGCGAAAGAGCGGCAGGCTCAGCTCCGTGAAGGCGGTCGTTGCGTCTGCATTGAATATCAAACCGGTCATGGGAGCGACTCCGCAGGGAACGATCATTCAGCTTGGCCAGGCGCGGGGGATGCAGAAGGCGCTGCGCGCCATGGTGGAACGGATGGCAGCGGAGCTGAAGAATCCGACGGAGAAGGTGCTCGGCCTGGCGCACTGCAACAACCGGGAGCGGGCAGAGTTTGTGAAAGGCGAAATTCAGAAGCTGCTCAGGGTGAAGGATATTGTGATTCTGGAAACATCCGGTGTGAGTACGCTGTATGCGGCGCAGGGCGGAATCATTATGGTCGTGTAATATGTGAATAAATTATTAACAATTATAAAATATACAAAAGGTGCGTGTCAGCGCGCCTTTTTTGTGTTATAATGTGCCGATAGGGAGAAAGGGCGGGTTGATTATGGTTTACAAAAATATGACGATGAATCAAGAGCGCGGGCTTTGCCTTCGGTCGGCAGGGGGGCTGGTCGGAGAGGCAAATAAGCATGAAAGTCATGTGATGCTGCATCGCGGCGAGCATGTGATGAACTGCAAGAGCCTGATGAGTTTGCTGGCGTTCCCGGTGTGTCCGGGAGACAGGATCCGGATTGAATGTGAAGGTCCGGACGAGGGGCAGGCGTTATCCGGCGTGGTGTTTTATCTGACAAGTCTCGGGGCAGCAGACGCGGGATAAACAGGTATGCGGTTTGCAGCACAGCGCTGAAACCGCATTTTCTGTTGAAAAAATTCTTGACAGATTTCGTGAAATTTTATATTCTGAATAAGTCTTAAAAAGCAGATCAGAGGTCGAGATTTCTGACCCAAATACCCTGGTTATTTTGTTTATATGACATGTCTGGCAGCAAAGAGGAAGTAAAAAGATGGATATGAGTGAAGATATCTGGATGCTGAGAGAGATCTTTCAGCTTTCGAATCATGCCCTTCTGGGTATGGTAAATCAGTTGTTTGGTACTGCATATAAGGCAGGGGCGCCTGTATGGCAGGAGCAGGAAAGCCGGAGTGTGTGCCTGCGGATTGGTGAGGAATGCCGCTATGAGTTCCAGGGACGCAGACTGGACGGTTGTTTTCAGATCAGCGCGGAGGAACACCGGTATATTTTTGATTATGAGAGCCGGATGGTAAGGCCGGTAATCGAAATTCGGGAGCCGCGTGTACTCTGCTTTGGGAAAAAGGAGGAGGAACAGCGTGCGACACTGGAGTTCCCGGGGAAGGAGCGAATTACGCTGAAGGTTCATACGCTCGGGCTGGAGGAGTATTCGCCGGGCAAACTGGAAGAGCAGGGCCTGATCCTGTTCCTGCCCTTTTTATTTTACAGTTTTGCCGGAACACGAAAAAGGAAGAAAGAGGAATGGGAACACTTTCTGATCCAGGATGTTTCCGGCGCTCTGGAGAAAGGATTTCGAAAGGGAAGCCTGACGGCATTCGACCAGCAAAGAATGAAGCAGCTCTGCCGACATATGGCCTGGAAGCTGTTGTGCCGGGAATGCTGGATGAGCGATATTGAAAATCAGGAGATGATTTTGCACGCTCTGGAAGCGGATCTGGATTTTCTTCGCAGGCTCAGTGTTTCCGGTACGCTTTAGATATGCGGGAAAGTTCACATTTTAGACACAGACTTATCAATTTTTTCACACACTTGCCCGATACAATGCATGAAGAGTGAGCGGTCAGGCCGCGCGCGCTGTGGAAATAGTATGAGGAGGATCTTTCTGTGAAACTACCCAATTTATCAAAGTCTACAAAAGAAGAAAAGGCCGCCCTGAAAGCGGAAAAGAAGGCAAAAAAGCAGGCGGCGGAAGCCGAGAAGATGAAGGTGAAGAAGCCTGGGCTTGGATATAAGCTCAAAAAGCATAAAAAGCTGCTCATCGTGCTCGGCGTTATTCTTGTCATCGCGGCGGTGTTTGGAATTCGCCAGTATATGCGGTATCAGGCAAGGCAGACGATGCTCACGCAGATGACGCAGGTGGAGACAGTGCAGGTGACGCAGCAGAACCTGATTGAGTCCATCAGCGTGACCGGCACGATCGCGAGCGCGGATGCCTGGGATGTATCGACGACCGCCTCGGATGTCGAGGTACTTGAGGTCAATTATGAGGTGGGCGACTACGTAAACGAGGGCGATGTCATCGTCGTGCTCGATACGACTGACCTGGAGCTCAAGCTGACAGAGGCGCAGAACAGTCAGGCGCTCAGCGAATACAACGAGAATAAGTCGATTGAGAATGCCCAGACGAATTATGACGAGGCAGTGACAGACGGAACGGACGATTACCAGAAGGCGCAGGATAATCTGGAGGACGCCAGGGAAGCACTGGCGGAGGCTGACGAAGACCTGGAAAAAGCGGCCAAGACGCTGAAAAGCCGGGAAGAGAAATTGGCAGAGGCACAGTCAGCGCAGGAGTCGGCCTATAATGCGTGGCAGGCGGCAGGCGGCACGACCGATCTGGATGAGTACGATGCCTATGAGTCGGCCTCTCTTGCAGTGAGCAATGCGCAGAGCTCTTATACAGAGGCGCATCAGGAATATCTGCAGCTCAAGGAAGTCGACGATAATGCAGTGGACGCCTATGAGTCTGCGGCCGAGGCACTCGAGGATGCATCCACGCAGAATGACCGAAACATCTCCAGCGCCGCAGATTCTCTGGAACAGGCAGAAATGGAACAGAAATACTCCAATGATTCCAGCGATCAGACGATCCAGAATTATCAGGAACAGATTGCGGACTGCACGGTGACAGCGCCGATCTCCGGCGTGATCACGGCGATGAACGTTTCAGTTGGAGATACTTATACGACGGCTGGCTCGACGCTGTTCAGCGTTGCAGACAACGAGAATTTCATTGTGGAAGCCAGTGTGGACGAATATGACATCAGCAGTATCGAGGAGGGCCTGACGGCGGCGGTAATCGTCGAGGCGATTGGAGAAGATGAGCTTCCGGCGACCGTATCCTTTGTCTCTCCGACGGTGTCCAGCGCCAGTATGGGCAGCTCGACCTACTCGATTGAGATCGCACTTGACGACGCCAACACCGATCTGCGCATTGGCATGACAGCCAAAGTCAGTATCATCCTGGAGGCGGCCTATGATGTGCTGACTGTGCCCTACGACTGCATTACGACAGATGAGGACGGCAACTCCTGGGTGACGATCGACCAGAATGGTGAAGAGGTCGCGGTGCAGGTCGAGACCGGTATGGAGGGCGACTACTATACGGAAATCTCCGGCGACGGCATCGACGAGACGACGATGGTCTATTACAACACGATGATGGTGAACAATGAGGCGACAAGCAGTACTTCCTCTGATGATTCCAGTTCCCTCCTGAACTTTGATATGGGAGGCGGTATGACCGGCGGCGGTGGAGGCGGCAGTATGCCCAGCGGCGGCGGAGGCGGTATGCCCAGCGGAGGCGGCGGCATGGGCGGCGGCTTTTAACCCGGAGGTGTCGTATGGCTGAAAATGAGAGAGAAGTAATCATAGACCTTCGCGGTATCGTGAAGCGCTTCTATATCGGCATGCCGAATGAGCTGGAGATCCTGCACGGCATCGATCTGCAGGTGCGCGACGGGGAGTTTGTATCGATCGTGGGTGAGTCCGGTTCCGGAAAATCGACGATGATGAACATCATCGGGATTCTGGACCGGCCGACAGAGGGCGAGTATACGCTCGAGGGCGTGGATGTTGCGCGCGCAAAGGATAAAGATCTTTCGCTTATCCGGAATAAGAAAATAGGCTTTGTTTTTCAGACCTACAATCTGATCAGCCGCACCAGCGCGATCAAGAATGTGGAGCTGCCGATGCTGTACGCCGGTATAGGCAGGAAGGAGCGCCATGAGCGCGCAAAGGAGCTGCTGGCGATGGTCGGTATGGCAGAGCGCATGAGCCACAGCCCGGATGAACTCTCCGGCGGACAGAAGCAGCGCGTGGCGATCGCACGGGCAATGGGAAATGATCCTTCCATCATTCTGGCGGATGAGCCGACCGGCGCGCTGGATTCGCAGACCGGGCGCATGGTCATGGATATTTTCCATAAGCTGAATGAGGAGCAGGGAAAGACGATCGTTTTGATCACACATTCGCAGGAGCTTGCGGAGGAGACGCAGCGCATCGTGACGCTCAAAGACGGTCGGATCATCGGCGAGAGGAGGGGTTCGGGATGCTGATAGGCGAAAATATCATGCTGGCCCTGAACGGCCTGCGCGCAAACAAGATGCGTTCCATGCTGACGATGCTCGGCATCGTCATCGGCATCGCGGCGGTCATCGCGATCATGACGCTGGGCGACTCGATCAGCGGTTCGGTGACGGATTCCATGTCTTCCATGGGCGCAAATAATATTACGCTTGGCGTCTCGCAGAAGAGCACGACGGAGGAGACGACTGAGAGCGGCCTGACCTTCTCCTCGGGACCGCGTTTTACGGTCATGCAGGATGACGACTATATTTCCGATGAGATGCTTGACGATCTGATGGAACGTTATCCGGATTACATCGATGGCTATGTACTGGAGGAGTCTGTTGGGAGCGGCACGGCGCAGGACGGGGATCTCTATGCTTACGTGTCAGCGACAGGGCTTAACGAGGTTGGCATCGAAAATGAGGAGCTGACCATTCTGGCCGGCCGGACGCTGACGGAGCAGGATCAGACGGAAGGCAGGAAGGTCTGCCTGGTGTCGGACCTCTTTGTGGACAATATGTTTGACAGCAACAATATGTCGGCGATCGGGCAGACGGTCGATGTGCTTTTCAGCGACCGTTATTACACTTATACGATCGTAGGCGTCTATGAGTATGAGAGCACCTTCTCCTCTTCCTCGGATGAGGACACGGAGACGACGCTCTACCTGCCGCTTCTGACAGCCCGGGATCAGAACCACACAACGACGGGCTACAGCCAGCTCACCCTGCTGATGAATACAGGCGCGGATGTCAGTACAAGCGATTTCTGCGATACGCTGGAGACTTATCTGAACAATCGATATTATGCGGAAAATGAAAGCTATGAGATCAGCGCGACGAGCCTGGAGTCTGTGGTGGAGAGCCTGACGGAGATGCTCTCGACGATCACACTCGCGATCTCGGCGATCGCGGCGATTTCGCTGCTGGTGGGCGGTATCGGCGTCATGAACATCATGCTTGTGTCCATCACGGAGCGGACGCGGGAGATCGGCACCCGCAAGGCGCTGGGCGCGACGAACGGGTCGATTCGTTTCCAGTTTATTGTGGAGGCGATCGTGCTCTGCATCGTCGGCGGTCTCATCGGCATCATTCTGGGAATTGCCCTTGCGACGGTGGCCATGAATTTCATGGGCTATTCGGTGAAACCGTCCGTGACTGGCATTATCATATCAGTCAGCTTCTCGATTTTTATCGGCGTGTTCTTCGGCTATTATCCGGCGAACAAGGCGGCAAAGCTGAACCCGATCGACGCGCTGCGCTACGAATAAGCGGTTGAATCAGGTCTGTTTTTGTGGTATGCTGAAGCTGGAGGTGCTTTATGAGGATAAGTCGCAGAAAACTATGCGGTATCATATTGGCAGTGGCGCTGGCAGCGGGTTTTTCTGCCTCGGCGTCCAGCATCACCAGCATCCAGAAGCAAAAGGAACAGAACGAACAGGCGCTGTCGGAGATTCAGTCTGAGATCAGCAGCCTGGAAGATCAGAAGAGCGAGCTCAGCAGCGAGGTCAGCAGTCTGAGCGATGAGCTGACGGAGACGATCCTGAACATTTCCGTGCTGGAGAGCGACCTTGAGGATAAAGAGGTCGAGATCGAAGAGGCGCAGGAAGACTATGAGGAGGCCAGGGCCACTGAGGAGAAGCACTACGAGTCCATGAAGCTCCGTATTCAATACTTGTACGAGGCGGGGCAGGAAAGCTATGTGGAGATGCTGCTGACTTCGGACAGTATCGCGGAACTGATCAATAAGGTGGATTACGCAGAGGAGCTCCAGGAATATGACCGGAGGCTTCTGGAGGAATATCAGGAGGCGAAGGAGGCCGTGGTCGCGCTGCAGGAGCAGCTCGAAGAGGAGAAAACTGAGCTTCTCGAGATAGAGGAGCAGCTCGAGGAGGAGAAAGCCAGTCTCGAGACGGTGATTGCCCAGAAGGAAAGCGAGATCGAGGACTTTGACAGCCAGCTGAGCGCGGCACAGACGAAGGCGAGCGAATACCAGAAGAAGATCAAGGAGCAGACAGCGCAGATTAAGAAACTGCAGGAAGAGGCTCAGAAAGCAGCGGCTTCGACTTCTTCTTCGAGCAGCAGTTCCTCGAGCAGCAGTTCTTCTTCCACCAGCTCGAGCAGCACTGCAACAGTGTCCGGAGGAACCGGCCTGGGCGCGTCGATCGCGTCTTTCGCTCTGAAATATGTCGGATATCCCTACGTGGCAGGCGGAAACAGCCTGACGAACGGCACAGACTGCTCCGGCTTTGTGCATCTGGTCTATGCAAATTTTGGTATCTCGGTACCGCGGCAGTCCAGCTCCCTGGCTTCCGGAGGCACGGCGGTCAGCGATGCAGATAAGCAGCCGGGCGATGTGGTCTGCTATTATGGACATGTGGGTATCTATATAGGAAATAACCAGATCGTTCATGCCAGTACGGCCAGTACGGGGATCAAGGTCAGCAATATGTATTATCGAAGTATTCGCTGTATTCGGAGATATTGGTAAAAAATTTATTTGACAAAAACGTCATGTCCTGTCTTTGACAGTTAGCGAAGCAAAAAACCGCTACAAGCCTTGAAAAATAAG
>JAJPXQ010000146.1 GCA_021205385.1 Lachnospiraceae bacterium
GTTTTAAGCCTTGGCTTAGCACTACTTTTTTAATTCAACTCCCAAAGTCAGGTATTATACCATGTAAGCCTGAAAAAGTCTTTATTTACAGCAATATTTTCAGTTTTCACAGTACAGGTTGTGCGAGCGGATGAAAACCACCTTTTGTCGCCCAAATCATAATATTCCTATTATTACTTTCCTATGAGCGTCTCTGTACCAGCTTCACCAGCTCCACAATGGGGATGACGAGCACGCCCAGCAGGATCGCGACAAGATATTCAGAGAGCTCCACGCTTGTGAACTCGAAGGCCGCCGCAATCACCGGAATTTCGCAGACCAGCGTGGTGGCGACGAGCGAGCCGAAGGCAGCGCCGAGCAGCAGCCTGTTCTGCGAGCCGAGCCGGAAAATACTCTGGCGCTGAGAGCGCATGTTCAGGCTGTGAAATATTTCCGCCATCGACATCGTGAGGAAAGCCATCGTGGTGCCGTCCGCGCTGTCCGCGATTTCCCAGACCCCGCTCTCCATGAAATGCCCCACAAAATAGGAAACAAGAACCAGTGCGGTCACGACAATACCCTGATAAAGAATATCAAAACCCATGCCGTCCGCGAAAATACCCGCCTTCGCATCGCGCGGCTTACGTTCCATGATATGCGGCTCCGCCTTCTCCGCGCCGAGCGCCAGCGCCGGGAAGCAGTCAGTCACGAGATTGATCCACAAAAGATGCACGGGTTTTAAGATGGTGAAGCCCATCAGCGTCGCAAAGAAGATACTCAGGACTTCACTCATATTCGAACCCAGGAGAAACTGAATTGCCTTGCGGATATTGTCGTAGATACGACGTCCTTCTTCCACTGCGTTGACGATGGTGGCAAAATTATCATCTGCCAGTATCATGTCGGCCACATCCTTCGTCACGTCGGTTCCCGTGATGCCCATACCGACGCCGATATCCGCCGATTTGATGGACGGGGCATCGTTCACGCCGTCACCGGTCATCGCCGTCACATATCCTGCACCGCGCCAGGCATTCACAATACGCGTCTTCTGCTCCGGCTGCACACGCGCGTATACACTGATATTCCGGAATTCTCTTTCGAAGGTCTCATCGTCCATGGCCGCAAGCTGCGTACCGGTAACGGCATAGGTTCCGTCCGCGATAATTTCCAGTTCTTTCGCGATCGCCGTCGCGGTATCGATGTGGTCGCCGGTGATCATGATCGGACGGATACCTGCCCTGCGGCATTCCTGAATGGCATCCTTCACCTCCGGGCGGACCGGATCGATCATGCCGCAGAGGCCGACAAAGCAGAGCTCCTGCTCAAGGGTCTCCGGTTCATAGTCTTCCGGCTTTTTATCCCACAGTCTCTCAGCCAGGGCAAGTACCCGCAGCGCCTTATCCGCCATGGCCTTGTTTGCGGTCAGGATGGCCTCGCGGTCTTCCTCCGTCATCTGCACTGTCTTCCCGTCTTTCCGATAACAGGTACACCTCGGAATCACCATATCGACGGCACCCTTCGTGAACTGGACGATTCCGTCAGTAGTCTGATGAACGGTGGACATCATCTTGCGGCCGGAGTCAAAGGGCGCCTCTCCGCAGCGCAGGTACTGCTTCTTTAACATATTTTTGGGCAGACCGACTTTGTTCGCCCAGGCCACCAGGGCTGCCTCTGTCGGCTCCCCGGTCACTTCACCGCTCTCACTAAGCTCCGCGTCGTTGCAGAGCGCCATGCCGGAGGCCAGCCGCATCTGGTCGTCGCCGTACATATCCACAACCGTCATCTTATTCTGCGTCAGCGTACCGGTCTTATCGGAGCAGATGACCTGTGCACAGCCTAAAGTCTCCACTGCTGTCAGACGGCGAATGATCGCGTTTCGCTTCGACATATTGGTAACGCCGATGGAGAGGACGACCGTGACAACCGCCGCAAGTCCCTCTGGGATCGCCGCCACCGCGAGTGATACCGCGATCATAAAGGAGTCAAGGATCAGATCGACGGACAGGCTGCCGGCCCGGATAATCTGGACAGCGAACACGACCACACAGATAATCAGCACCAGCCAGGTCAGAATCTTCGAGAGCTGATTCAACTTAATCTGCAACGGCGTAAGCCCTTCCTCCGCCTGGGAGAGCGCGTCGGCGATCCTGCCCATCTCCGTGTCCATACCGGTCGCGGTCACGATCGCTGTTCCTCTTCCATAGACAACCGTGCTGCCCATGTACAGCATATTTTTGCGGTCACCGAGGGAAACGTCCTTCTCGCCCTCTTTCAACCGAATGATATCGATAAACTTCGTGACCGGCACGGATTCGCCGGTCAGTGCGGATTCCTCCACCTTCAGGCTGGCGCTCTCGAGAATGCGAGCGTCCGCGGGTACTGCATCTCCGGCCTCCAGCAGGATGACGTCGCCCACGACCAGATCCTCGCTCGGAACTACCTGCATTCTGCCGTCACGCAGTACCTTTGAGGTGGCGGCGGACATTTCCTGCAGCGCCTCGATGGCTTTCTCCGCCTTGCTTTCCTGGTAAACACCAAGCACCGCGTTTACCAGAACAACAGCAATTATAATAATGACATCGGCAAAACTGTCATTCTCCACCACAGCGAGTACACCGCTGGTGATGGCTGCTACAATCAGAATGATGATCATCGGATCCGAGAGCTGTTCCAGAAAACGCCGGATCGGCGACTTTCCCTTCGCTGCCTCCAGACGGTTTTTTCCATTCTGGGTAAGACGTTTCTTCGCCTCAGCCGCTGTAAGCCCTTCTTCACTGGCATTCAGCTCCTGGATGACGTTTTCCTTTTCCTCACAATAAAATTGCATATGATCCGCTCCTCTTGTCGTTTATTCTGTCTCTAGTTTACGCGAAGAACCCGCGATCAATCCGCCGACTCTTATGTTGTTTCATCATTATAATGGCAGAAATTCCGCTCTTCACTGGTCATTTGCCGGCGTTTGGTAAGAATTTCGGCACAAAACTGAAAATGTAACACTTTTGGACAAACAGGCAAAAATGTGACCTTGTCATGGACCATAAAATAGATTAACATGGCATTAAAAAGAATTGCATTGCAGAGAGGAAGTGGTGCGGATGGCTGACAGCATGTCCCGCATTTTGATCGAAACCATTGTCAGGAGAACCCTGAAAGATTTAAAGGACTCTCCGGAACGCAGCGTTCGGAATCTTGTCGATATGGCTCTGAACTCTTCGGAAGGACGCTTTCAGCGCTCTTTCTTTACGGTTGCGGAAACGATGCTGAAAAATGAGAAAAGCGCTTACTATGATGTCATAAAGGATGTCGTCGCCAATGTGGAAACGGAACGCATTCTGCAGTTCGGAATGAACCTCGGCTATAACAGCTGCACGGAGGGAGCGGAAAAAATCCGCAAAAAAGAAGCTGCCTGCGGCTTCAACATTCCCTGGACCATTTCGCTCAACATCGACATGGAGAAAGTTACAGAAAACCCGGAAAGCTATGATACCGTCCTCACACAGGGGAAAAAGCTCGGCGTATACACCTGGATGCTGCACGCGCATGGATTGCTGCAGGAGGTTTTGCCTCTGATGCGAAGACATACGGACTGCGCGTTCGTCCTGTTCTGTGAACCTGCCGATCTCACCCCGGCCTTTCTGGACTGCATGTCAGATGTAAAACACCTGATGCTGGCTGTCCGTTATGATGAAAATGCCGGAGACGTGTACAGCCAGCTGCGAAAAAGACAGTTTTTCTATTCTGTATTCCATGTATATGAGGAAAAAGATGCAGAAAGCATTATCGGCGGAGACCTGTTCTACAGCACAGAACAGCTGCATCCGGTTTTCACCGCGGTCATTCCCGACGCAGCCTGCTCCCGGGAGACGCGCGATCGGGTATACAGCGCAATCACAGGCTTTCACACAGAACAGGACTTTCAGACCCTGCCGCTGGATATGGTTCAGGATATTCGTTACATTGACAGTGTGATCTCCGGCGATGCCTGCCTTGTCAGCTTTGATACGGACGGCGGACTGTATTCCCAGAAGGGAAAAGAGGAATCTTTGAATATATTTGACCAGCAGCTTGAAAGTATTCTGCGTCAGGCATTTCCTAAAAATCCGGAGGCTTCGGACGCATAAACAGCCGAGATATTCTCCACCATTCCACGCAGAATGGTTACAAATTCTTCGGCGGGAATATCATCCTTCCCCAGAAGCCAGCGTTTGATCGAACAGAGCAGCCCGTCCGCGACAAAGTAAATACAGATGGGATGAATCGTCTCACTGCCCCAGACAGTCTGCAATCGGTTTTGAATCATGGGGGACAGAAGCTCCTCGAAATGCGCAGAAAAGGAATTCTGTCCCTCGATTGTCAGCACTTTTCGATAAAAATCACGGTTCTCGTAAAGATAACTGCACAGAAGCTCCATAAAAGCCCAGGCGTCCTTCGGCTCCTTTTTCACGATGGCAATAAAATTTTCATCAAAAATCCAGGCAACCAGATCGTACTTGTCCTTGAAGTGATAGTAGAAACTCTTGCGGCTCATCCCAAATTTTTCGCATATCTGAGCCACTGTGATTTTCTCGAAAGGCACCTCCTGCATCAGTTCCGTGAGCGCCCTGGCATATGCCTGCTTTGTGATGTTGGAATAAGACATGATACACTGCTCCCTTAATTAAGGCAAATCTTAGCAGAAATCCTGTTTTTTTTCAAGAGTCAAAAATGACAGGCTCAGCTCCTGTGCAATCTGCCGCAGCTTTTCCTGCACATCCGGCCGCTCATCAAGTCCCCTTTTATCTGTACCGCCCATACAGGCCTCTCCCACGCACTCTGCGCCGAGATCATCGAGCATGTACTGCAGGGTCTGGATCGCACCCCGGAACTGCCGCGGGGACTCCGGCGCGCCGCCTGCGAGCAGAATCGCGCCTTTTTTTGTGAGCGGCTTTTTATCGCCGCGCAGAACACCGGCCCAGTAGACCTGCAGCCGGTCAAGTACTGCCTTCATGGAGCCGGGAATATTGTAAAAATAAACCGGGGCGGCAAATACAATCCGGTCTGCCGCCTCCAGCCCCGCATAAATTTCTTCCATCCCATCATGGATTGCACACTCCGGGTGCGTATAGCAGTACCGGCAGTCGCGGCAGGGCATGATATCCTTGCGATTGTCCAGCGACAGGTATTCCACTTCTCCCTCAAGATATTCCGCGAGGTATTCCGCCATGCGCATGCTGTGTCCGTTTTTCCGGGGTGAGCCGGTCAGTATCAGTGTTTTCATGTTCTGTTCCCATCATTTTTGTTTTTCTCTGCCCATTATACACAAAAAGAGGCTGCCGCACAATATCGCTCTTTGTACAGCAGCCTCTGTCAGCCTGTTCTCAGACTCCGGATATTTTATGATCTTGCCGCGATCTCCGCCGCATACTGGTTTACCTTATCTCTTGTAAGCCGGAAACCGAACAGCAGACACAGCACCGCGATGATCAGCGCAATCGCCGGGATTGCCATAAAGCCGATGCTGATCGCTCTCTTAAGCTGTTCGCTCGCCTCAGCGGCAACGATGTCCGCGCTGAAGGAACCCATAGCCAGGCAGGCCGAGATGATGATGCCGCGGGTCATGATGCCGACCTTCAGCGGTACATTCTGCAGGCCGCTGATCCAGCCGGTCGCATTCTTTCCGGTCTTCCACTCACTGTAAACAATGGTATCTCCAAACAGCGCCGGCATACAGGCATAGGTGATGCCGTATCCGAACATCGCGACGCTCATCAGAACAATAACAAGCGTAACGTTGTTGTAGAAGAGGAAGGAAACGATGAGCAGGACTGCCTGAATCGCCATAACCCCGATACTCGTGCTCCTTGTGGAGAATTTATTACTCAGCGTCTTACTCAGATACGCACCGATCACGCAGAAAATATTGGTGACCAGAATATAGGTGGCCAGCATGCCCGCATTATTCGCCACATAGGTAAAATAATAAGTTGCAATTCCCATCAGGACAAAATTGAACATGTACATTGCAAGGTCCGCGACCAGCAGCGCGATGAGCGGAGGCGTCTGGAAGAGTGCCCGGATGAGATCCATGCCGCTTGTCTTGTCTTTCGCTTCCGCTTTTTTCTCACTGGCCCCCGCGGTCGCCTCCTGCGGCTGCACTTCCTCGTAACCGTCAAACATCCGGAAATGCACATAATACAGGATGGCCATAATACAGCCAAACGCAAAGGCTGCGCCGCCGTACATATTCACTTCCCCGATCAGTCCCGCCATGATGCTGGCTACCGCCGGCCCCGCATAGGAGAAGATCACCTTTGAGAGGTTCGCCCAGGCTCCTCTGGTTGCAGCGAGCTGCGAACGATCCTCCGGCGTCTTTCCTGCCACAGAGATCATGGAAACGTTCGCCACATAAGGAATATTCCAGGCAATATGGCTGGTAATGGCGGCAATGATGATGATAGCTGCCGAAAGCATTCCGTCACCGACCTTGATAAACTGGAAAGCGTACAGGAATGGCACCAGCCATGGCAGAACAACCAGCCAGGAACGATAGCGTCCCCATTTCATCGGCTTCACACTGTTGATGATCGCCCCGTACATCCAGGAAAGCACGGCGTCAACAGTACTGGAAACTGTCGTGATAAAGGTTACCATCGGCAGGCTGAACTGTGCCAGATTCGTCAGGAAGAAACTGAAATAATAGCTCTCAATATTGGACATCAACGTAAACCCACAGTCACCGACGCCATAAAACATTTTCAGAGCTTTGCTGAGTTCTTTTTTCTTTGGGGCTTCTTGTTTTTCGCTCATTTTTTATCCTTTCTGCTTATTTTTCAGCCAGCTCAGCCAGTTTGATCCGGCTGTAACGGTACAGTTCCTCCGCAAGGTTTACCTGGCGATCCACTTTGCTGTCACGAAGACGGCAGGCAAATCGACCGGTTGTCCCCAGTTCATCCACTTTCTTATGGATATCTGCAATCGCATCCTCATCGCTCATATCTTCCGGGATGATGTACAACGTACACTGTGCCAGATCCTTCCCGTACTCGTCGATGATCGCCTTCTTGTCATTCGCAGAATCCTGTCCTTCCCAGGCGTCAAAACCGGCCTCGATAAACAGCGGCATCAACGTCTTAATGCAGCCGCAGGAATGGAGGCAGATATACATGTCCATGTCGTGCGCTGCCTTTGTCAGCTTCTGATACTGCGGCAGGAACAGCTCCTCATATACAGACGGCGAGAAAAACGTATTGATCTGTGTCCCCATGTCGTCATGGAACAGAATCATGTCCGCATGATATACTTCCTTCGCGATCTTAAACAGTTCAATATGCCAGTCCACCAGCTTGTCGTAGAACGCAGTCAGCTCCTCCGGCTCCTCCAGAAGATAACAGAAAGTATCCTCAAAGCTTGTCAGATCAGCAGTCCGCTCAAAAAGTCCGTTCACTATGACAAAGTAGGAAAGTCTGTCCTCCGCGATCCGTCCTTTGAAGTTCTCCTCATAATCCTTCTGCCAGTCGATCTTCGAAAGATCCGGGAATGTGAGCTCATTTCTCCACTCTGTGATATCGGACAGTCTGCGGAAACCCGGCTTCACCATCGCCGCCTTCGTCAGCGGTTCGTAAACCCACTCGATGCCGAACCAGTCCGTTCCTCCGAAGTTGCGCGCGCGTGCGTCGTCCATGACAAGCGGCTGAATCGCATTATTCTCGATTGTCTGGTTCGGAACCCACAGAGGCATCTCTCCGCGCAGCATGCGAAGCATGTTCTCCTTCGGGGTAATCGGGTAGTTGTACTTCGGCACGATCGTGTCCGGTGCGCCGTAAATACCGGGCATGCTGTACTCCCCTATTACCTTTAACTCCTCCTCGTTGAATTGAAACGCCATATTGTCTTCCTCCTTCTCTCTTATTCCGGGCACAGATTTCCCTGTCCTCCTACTGTTTGTCCAATCTGCACCCTTTTATATTTTTACTATACCATTCCCGTTTTTTTTCGTAAATCCGTCATCAAAACCAGTATTTCGTTTTCCTTCTCCTACAATTTGTCGGATAATGGCTCATGATTATTCACAAAAAGGAAAAGATATGTTAGACTTCACAGAAAAGGGGGAGTTATCATGTCTTTCATGCTGAATGCACAGATTTTGTTTGACACAGCGGAAAAATGCTATTCCGGACGGGTTCGGCTGACCGGTCCTGATCATGTTTCTCTGGAAGATGTACGCCTCTATCATGCCGGAGCTATCATGCAGCCACAATTTATCTATGCACTCACAGCAAAAGAAGTGACGGCTTCTTTTCCCTTCCGGAAAGATGTTGCGCTGATTCTTTGCGGCCAGGATCCCACTCCACCAATTCCGGAGGAATGCACCGTGCTCACGATCGATGCAAATGTTCCCCTGGCTGAGGTCTTTACACTGATGCAGGACACCTTTGAGCAGTACCGCATCTGGGACCGGAAGCTGAATGAGGCCTGCCTCGCCAATCATCCGCTGGATGTCATGCTGGAGGCAAGCCTGCCAATCCTTGGAAACCCGCTTTTTATCCACGACCCGAACTTCTACGTGATGTCCTGTCCACGCCACATTCCGGGTATGCTGGTCTGGACGCGCGACGCCAGAACCGGATGGAACCTCGTCCCCTTAAGCCTGATTCAGGATTTCAAAACGGATCCGGAATACATCCGGACGCTGAACACGCATGGAGCCTGTCTCTTTTCAAAAGAGCAGCGCGGCTATCCCATCCTGTACGTCAACCTCTGGAAGGGAAGACAGTATCTTGGGCGAATCTGTGTGGATGAGCTGGAGAACCCCATAGAGCCGGGACACTACACGGTACTTACTTATCTGGGGCATATGATCGAGCAGATGCTGCAGAATCAGACGATGTTCCAGCTGAACTACCAGAACGAGATGATCAGTTTCTTCATCGATTATCTTGAAGGAAGAACACAGGAAGCTCCGTTGATTATACAGACCATAAGCTATCTGAACTGGAAGCCGGATGACCGGTACCTGTGTCTCCGTCTGGAGGGTCTTCGGCAGAACATTCAAAGGCTCTCCTCCGCCGCCACGCTGAATGCCATCAATACGGTGATTCCCAGCGGCTATGCCTTCCTCCACCAAAACGGGATCAGCGTTATCGTAAATCTTTCCTACTCACACACCCGTGCTTCCGACGTAATAAGCAGTCTGGCGGTTCTGCTCCGGGAGGGACTGCTGAAAATGGGCGTCAGCTCGGAACTGCGCAACTTTCTGCAGTTCCCGCAGGGCTACACACAGGCAAAAGCGGCGCTGGAGATCGGACGACAGAGCGAAAGCACGGCCTGGTGCTACAAGTTTGACGACTATTGTCTGGACTTTCTGGTGCGGCAGGGAACGACTGCGCTGGCCCCTGAACTTCTGTGTTCAGAAAAGCTCATCCTGCTAAAAGACTATGACCAGAAAAATGATACCGAACTGTACCGCACACTCCGCATCTTTCTTGAAAATGAACGCAACGCCACGCAGACCGCACGCGACCTGTTTATTCACCGCAGTACACTGCTCTACCGCTTGGAGCGCATCCAGAAGCTGACGGAAGTAAATCTGGATGATCCAAAGGAACGGCTGGTTCTGAGGGTCTCCTATTATATCCTGGAAGAACGCAGCAGTTCCTCTTAAGCAAGCCATATACCAGGCAGCAAATACGCTCCGATCAGATAATAAAGCAGCAGATGCGCCGGATAAAACCAGTAGAAAAACCACTTTGACTGCCGGCCGCGCCGGCCATCATAAAAATAAGTCAGTACAAAGGCAAAAATCGCCGGCCACTCCTCCCCCAGGCAGACCAGCGCGCCGCCGACGCTCTGCACAAGGCGCTGCTCCCGCAGCAGGTAAAGGAGTGCAATCAGCGCGACTCCGAACACATCGTAGTCCGTGTGAAGCAGATACGCCGCGCCGCAGCCGATGAAAAATCCGGCCATCCGCAGCCACCACTGCTTCTTCTTTTCCTCCATGAACCAGATCGTCAGAAGCCCGATCAGCAAGGTAAAATATACATTCTGATAAGACCAGGCGAACGGTACTCCACGCACCGCAAGGTCGAAAGGAATCTCGCTGATTAGCGCAAACAGTCCAAGTCGCAGCGCGTAGCGCTTCACATCCCGTGTGTGGAAGAAACCCTCCACCAGCAGGAAACAGAACAGAGGGAAGGCCACTCGCCCCACGCAGCGCAGAATCCGGTCAAAGGAGTAGATCGCATCCCACTGTTCGGAAAAGACGCCGGCCAGCGGCGAATTCCCATGCACATTCAACACGGAATTTTCCAGAATACAGGCTCCAAAATGGTCTATTACCATAGTAATAACGGCAATCCATTTAAGCTCGCTCCCGCTGATCCCAAATCTGCTCTTCATAGCTTCTGCGCAATTTCACCCTGTTTTTTATAAATCGAATGTGCGGGCACCACGCCGCGGACGCTCGAGAGCGGATAAATATTGCTCTCCCGCCCGATCACCGAGCCGGGGTTCAGGATCGAGCCACAGCCGACCTCCACCAGATCGCCGATCATCGCGCCAAACTTTTTGATGCCCGTCTCGATATCCCCCTCCGGCGTGTGCACCTTCACGAGCAGCTTATCCGACTTCACGTTCGAGGTGATGGAACCTGCTCCCATGTGCGCCCGGTAGCCGAGAATGGAATCACCCACGTAGTTATAATGCGGCACCTGCACCTTGTTAAACAGCACAACGTTCTTGAGCTCGGTCGAATTGCCGACCACCGCGCCCTCGCCGACCAGCGCATTTCCGCGGATAAAGGCGCAGTGGCGCACCTCGGCGTTCTTCCCGATAATCGCCGGCCCGTGAATGTAGGCGCTCGGAAAGACCGTCGCGCTGCGCGCGATCCAGACGTCCTCGCCAACTTTCTCATACTCCTCTTCGCTCAGAGTCGCGCCAAGCTTTCGTATGAAGTCTCCGATCTTCGGCAGCGCTTCCCAGGGGTATGTAAGTCCTTCAAAGAGCTCCGCGCCAATCGTCTCGTTTAAGTCAAACAAATCCATTATCCTTATTTCGCTCATTTTTTCTTCTCCTTCTTATAATAGACCGCAGCCGCCTCAAAATAAGGCCGCATCGCAGTGTGCTGACGGCTCTCCTTCACCTGCTGTGTGTGCCGTGACACAAAATTTTCGAGCTTGCCCATGTACTCCTCCGGCGTGATCTGCCCTTCGGCCACATAGGTCAGTCCCTTCTCCCAGCTCGCGGTCAACTCCGGGTTCAGCAGGGAACGGATCGAGACATTCACCACGTCGAAAATATTTTCACCCAACAGCGTCGGCGAGATAATCTGTGTCTTTTTGTTTAGCGCGATGTATTTATTTTTGACCAGCTTGTTCAGGATCTCGGCGCGGGTCGCGCTCGTGCCGATGCCGCTGCCCTTGATCTGCGCACGCAGCTCCTCGTCCTCAATGAGCTGTCCCGCGTTCTCCATCGCGAGGATCATCGAACCGGAATTGTAGCGCTTGGGCGGCGTGGTCTCGCCTTCCCTGATCTTCACATTCCTCACCGGAAGCTTCGCGCCCTTTCGCAGCTTCATGAGCGCCTCGAGCATCTGCGCGTCTCCGCCCGTCTCCTCAGACTCGTCGTCCTTTTTCTTCTTTTCAAAAGTATTCGGGGCTACCGCAAGATATCCCTCCTCCATGAGAATCCGGAAATTTGCGAAAAACTGCTCGCCTCCCAGCCTCGTCACCAGCGCCGCCTTCTGATAGACTGCGGGCGGATAGAAAATGCTCAGGAAACGCCGGACAATCAAATCATAGACCTGCTGTCCCGTGGAAGCAACGCGCGCGAGCGCCGCAAGGCCCTGTCCGGTCGGTACGATCGCATAATGGTCCGTGATCTGCTTATCGTTGACATAACGGCTCTTCGCGATGCCCTGCCAGCTCTTTTTCTCCAGGACTTCAGAGGCAAAGCCCGCCGCGGGCGCATAGTTTCGCAGACCGCCGATATTTTTATAAATCTCCTTCGCGACCGCGCTCGAGAGCACGCGCGCGTCCGTCCTCGGGTAGGTGACGAGCTTCTTCTCATAGAGCTCCTGCGTGATCTTCAACGTCTCGTCAGGGCTGATGTGAAAACGTCTGGAGCACTCGTTCTGCAGCTCCGCCAGATTGAAAAGAAGCGGCGCGTATTTCTGCTCCTTCTTGCGCTCGATCTTCACGACCTCGGCGAGCTGCGGCTCTGCAGCCTTCAGCTTTGCACACAGTGCCTCGGCGTCCTCTCTCTTCTGAAAGCCGTTTTCCTTATAGAGCAACGGCGACTGATAGTAAGCGCTGCCCTCCACTGCACGCAACTCCGCGTCGAAGGGCTTTCCATCGAGCTCCTGCGTCAGAAGTACGCGGTAAAACGGCGTCTTCACAAAGCTGCGGATCTCGCGCTCCCGCCGCACGACCATGCCAAGCACACAGGTCATGACGCGCCCGACCGAGACGACCGCACGCTTCTCCATGTGCTGGAAGTCCGAGATCGCGCTGCCATAACGCAGAGTCAGCAGGCGGGAAAAGTTGATGCCCATCAGATAATCTTCCTTCGCACGCAGGTAGGCGGCGTTCGACAGATTATCATATTCGGAAAGATCCTTTGCCTCACGGATGCCGCGCAGGATCTCCTCTTCCGTCTGCGAATCGATCCAGACGCGGCGACGCTCCTTGCCCTTCGCACCGGCCATCTGCTCGACCAGACGGTAGATATACTCTCCCTCGCGCCCGGAGTCGGTACAGACATAGATGCGTGAAATGTCCTCACGCTTCATGAGGCCGCTCACAATCCGGTACTGCTTTTTCACGCTGTCAATCACCTCGTACTTCCACTCCTTCGGCAGAAAGGGCAGCGTGTCGAGCGACCAGCGCCGGTACTTCTCATCGTATGCCGCCGGATAGCTCATCGTGACCAGATGACCGACGCACCAGGTCACGACCGCATCGTCCGACTCGATATAACCGTCCCTCCGGCTGCCGCTGATCTTCAGCGCCTTCGCGAACTCCTGCGCCACGCTCGGTTTCTCGGCGATATATAAAAATTTACTCATGCATTCTCTCTTTCTACGATTTCCCGGTGAAATTGTAGCACATTAATGATATAATGTCGATAGACATTATATCATCGCGCACACCGGTTTCTGCGTTTACCGCAGAAATCCGGGCGCACCTGTTCCCCCGGAGGGGGCATGTCCGCAGGACATGCTATACTGTCCAGAAAAGGAGGCTCCCATGAACGTCGTCGGCATCATCGCAGAATACAATCCCTTTCATCAGGGCCATGCACTGCACCTTCGCGAAGCGCGCGCTCTGACCGGCGCGGACTATGTCGTCGTTGTCATGAGCGGAAATTATGTACAGCGCGGGACGCCCGCCATGTTTGACAAATACACGCGTGCGGAGGCGGCGCTGCGCTGCGGCGCGGATCTCGTACTGGAACTGCCGATCCCATCGGCGAGCGCAAGCGCAGAATATTTCGCGCTCGGTGCAGTGACGCTGCTCACCAAAACCGGCCTCGTCACCGACCTCTGCTTCGGCAGTGAAAGCGGCAGTCTCTCAGATCTGCAATGCATCGCAGAACTTCTGACCGATGAACCGGAAGCCTACCGCTCGTTGTTGCACTCTTTTCTGAGTAAAGGAAACAGCTTCCCGAAAGCGCGTCAGCTCGCACTCGCCGGGCTGGATTCATCCATTCATACAGAGCTTCTTAAAAGCCCCAACAATCTGCTCGGCATCGAATATCTGAAGGCTCTCATCCGCCTGCGTAGTCCTGTCCGCCCACATACGATCGCGCGTCTCGGGGAAGACTATCACGAACAGACACTGGAGTCGGAACGAGTCGCCTCCGCAGGCGCTCTTCGCGCCGCACTCACAGCATCCGCCGGACATTTTACGGACGCAATCCGCGCTCAGCTTCCCTGCCCGGAACCCTTTCTCTCTTACGAGGGGAAGACGCCGCTCACAGAAGACGCCTTCTCGCTCCTGCTGCTGCAAAAGCTGCGCAGTCTGCAGGACACGCCGCTTAACTGCTACTTTGACGTGAGTGCAGAACTGTCCAACCGTATCTGGGAGAAGCTGGATCATTTTTCCTCCTTCTCACAGTTTACCGACCTTTTAAAGACCAAAAACCTGACCCGCAGCTCGATAAGCCGCGCGCTGCTGCACATCCTCCTCAATATCCGAAACTGGAGCGAGCCGGAGGTCTTCCGCGTACTCGGCTTCCGGAAGGAAGCAGAAAACCTCATCGGACTTTTAAAGGGAAATGGCGCGCTTCCACTCATCCTGGCTCCCTCAGACACAGAACCTGACGCGGACGCACTGTACGCGGATCACCTGTATGAGTCCGTGCGTTCCCTGCTGCATGAGAAACCATTTCAAAATGAATATCGGCGAAAACTGCTGGTCATTTCATCTTCCGGGAGAAAGGAGGGGCTGCTTTGAAAAAATATATCTGGGATCAGTTCACACGCATCACGGACAGACTCTCTCTCTCCCACACTTTCGATACGCATCACAGCCTGCTTTTTACCGTCAGCGTGATGCTGGCCGCCACGGTACTTTCAGCCCTCTACCGGCAGATAAACGTGCATGACTCCATCAATATCGCGCTGATTTATATCCTGGCGATCATTCTGATCTCCTATCACACGGATCTCTATCGCTACGGAGTGATCTCCGGCCTGATAAGTGTCTTTCTGATCAATGGCATCTTCACATACCCATACTGGGAGATCAGCTTTGCGGTATCAGGCAGCACCATCACTTTTGCGATCATGTATATCATCTCCATTCTGTCCAGTGCAACGGTCTTCCGCATGAAAGAACAGGCACGGAAGATCAAGGAGGGAGAGCTGCTGATCGCGGAAGCGGAAAACGAAAAGGAGAAGGAAAAGCTGCGCGCAAACCTGCTGCGCGCCGTCTCCCATGATCTGCGCACACCGCTGACCTCAATGATCGGCGCCAGCTCATCCTGTCTGGAAAATGAAGATTCCCTGACTCCTGAGGAAAAAAGGCAGTTCATTTCCCAGATCTATGAGGACGCGAACTGGCTGCTTCACATGGTAGAGAACCTGCTGTCCGTCACACGCATCACAGAGGGCGGTGCAAGCACCCTGAAAAAAACATCCGAGCCTATGGAAGAGGTGCTGTTCGACGCCGTTTCTACGGTTCGCAAGCGCTATCCGGACATGAAAATCGAAACCATGATTCCGGAAGATCTGGTGGTTGCGCCGATGGATCCGCTGCTGATCAAACAGGTCATTATCAATCTGCTGGAAAACGCCTATTTTCACTCGTACAGCACACAGCCTGTGAAATGCTCGCTCGAAGACGGTGACCGTTCTGTAAGTGTCAGTATCCGGGATTTCGGCGATGGAATCGCGCCGGACCGACTGAACAGCATCTTCGACGCGGTTCCGACCGCTCCTACTTCAGCCTCTGATGTCCGCAAGGGCATGGGCATCGGCCTGTCGATCTGCAAGACCATCATCACCGCGCACGGCGGCAGTATCAGCGCCCACAACCGCGAGCCAGGCGCTGAATTCTGTTTCCGCATACCAAAGGAGGAAAACACGCATGAGTCCTACTGCTAAGATTCTTATCATAGAAGACGAAAAGAACATCCGGAGTTTCATCATCTCCGTCCTCGAGACGCAGGGCTATCAGGTTGTTCCCGCAGCCACAGGCCGGGAGGGTCTCTCACTTGCGGCTTCTCTGTGTCCGGATCTCATACTCCTCGACCTTGGTCTGCCCGATATGGACGGCAATGAAGTAATCCAAAAGCTCCGGGAATGGTCTGTCGTCCCGCTGCTCGTTATCTCCGCACGCACAGAGGAGGACGACAAGGTGCAGGCGCTGGACCTCGGAGCCGACGACTATATCACCAAGCCCTTTGGCAATTCTGAACTGCTGGCGCGCATCCGCACAGCGCTGCGGCACGGAAGCCAGCGGCAGGCGGATACGGCGGCGGGCCCCGGGCCCTACCGCTGCGGCGGACTTTGCATTGACTTTGAGAAGCGTCTGGTCACCCGGGACGGTCTGGAGATTCATCTGACACAGAATGAGTACAAAATCGTGGCACTGCTCGCCCGCAATGCCGGCCGGGTCCTGACCTATGACCGGCTAATCGAACACATCTGGGGACCCTACTCTGAGAACGATAATACCATTCTCCGTGTCAACATGGCAAACATCCGCCGCAAGCTGGAACCAAATCCGGCGGAGCCCGTCTATATTTTCACAGAAATCGGGATCGGCTACCGAATGGCAGAAGAGGAAGAGCACTGACAAAAGCAAATACCCCTCCGGGAGGCAGGATGTTCAGGAACCTGCGCCCGGAGGGGCTTTTGCTGATCTGGTCCGGCGTGCCATTCTCATGTGTTAAAAATGGAGGATTTTCACATGAACGCCTTTCCTTTATACCGTGCATATTGCCTGAGATTTCACATAAAAACGCCGCCTCAACCCACGAGCCGACATTTCAAAAGATGAAGTGCGCCATTCACCCCATCTGTTGGATGTTAAGCCTTGCTCGGAGACTCATCTCATATGTCAAGCAGGTTTCCTGGCTTACGGATACAAACGTCTGACCTCCCCTTCTCGCACGTCTTAGGGTTCTGCAATGGGATAACGAGGACAGGCTCTCCGAATACAGTGACCGGATCGTTCAGGATTCTCACCTGATTCCCTTTCTCACAATCGGCAAGCGCCGATGTGCACTTGACACAGCATTCTTCTGCACAAAACTATTATAGCCGCTGGTTTCGATCATGTCAAGCCGTTTGCGGAATTTCACCCCTGCTGCCCTTCCTTCTGGACATAGCGCTCGTAACAGAAGCGGATGATATCCTTTCTGGTCACAATTCCGATGAAAATGTTCTTGTCGTCAATGACCGGCACAAAGTTCTGATTCAATGCCAGCTGTACCAGATCCTCCATCGACGCGTCGATCGACACCGGTCTGGTCTGAAGGCGCCGCTCAATACTGGTGACAGGAATATTTTCCGCCGCCTTCAGATTCATATCATAGCGTTTTTTCAGCGTCCAGAGGATATCTCCCTCCGTCACGGTACCGACATAATGGCCCTCCCGGTCAATCATCGGAACCCCTGTGTAGCCGCTTCTCTCAAGCTTCTCTATCGCCTGTCTGAGCGTCCAGTCATTACGCAGATAGGAGACCTCGCTCTTCGGCGTCAAAAAAAACAGTACATTCATATTCTTTCATCCTTTACATTAAGGGTGCCACCACTCGCAGAGCGGAATTTACAATGCCGCCAATCAGGCCTTCACGGCAGTCCGCAAGCGATACCTCGTGGCTCTTATTAAAACATTCTTCAAAATCATGCTTGATGTCCATCACTGCACTGCAGCGATAGAGGAAAGTCCCGCACTCGAAGTGCAGATACAGGCTTCGATAATCCAGATTAATTGTGCCTACCGTGGCAATGCGGTCGTCACACACAAAGGATTTCGCATGCACAAAGCCCGGTGTATACTCATAAATCTTCACACCCGCATTCAGGAGGGCCGGATAGTATGTCTTGGCCATGGAGAATACCAGCTTCTTATCCGGAATACCGGGCATCTGAATCCGCACATCGACGCCACGCTTCGCGGCCAGGCAGAGCGCGCTCTCCATCTCATCACTGACCAGCAGGTAGGGCGTCGCAATATAGACATAATCCTTCGCCTGATTCAGAATGTTGATGTAGACATTTTCACCGAGCGCTTCATTGTCGAGCGGCGTATCACTGTAGGGCACGACGTAACCGTCATCCTCGAAGGCTTCCGGATGCCACCTGTGCGGACGGAACTGCTCGAAATCGGTCTCCGGCGCGCGGAAACCGTTCCAGATCTCCAGAAACATCATCGTAAAATTGAAGACCGCCTCACCTTCAAGACGCACTGCTGTGTCCTTCCAGTGTCCGAATCGCATCTTCCGGTTGATATATTCATCCGCGAGGTTGATGCCTCCATTGTAGGCCGTATGGCCGTCGATCACGAGGATCTTACGATGATCCCGGTTGTTCATGACGATTGAAAAGAAGGGAATAAAGCGGTTAAAAGCCATGCACTTGATGCCCATCTCCTCGAGCTTCTGCGCATAATGAATCGGCAGCAGCGACACGCAGCCCACGTCGTCGTAGATCAGGCGGACATCGACGCCCTCCTTCACCTTGCGCAGCAAAAGCTCCAGAATCATATCCCACATCACGCCCTCTGCAATGATGTAGTATTCCAGGAAAATATAATGCTGTGCGCTGCGGATATCCTCAAGCATGTCGGCGAACATCTCCTCACCGACACGGTAATACTTCACAGACGTGTTCTTCCATACCGGATAGCCGCCATATTTTCCGATGTAAGCAAGGCCTCCGGCTGTCTGTGGATCCGTCTCATGGATTTCCTCCAGAATATCCTCGTTCTGCGCCATCGTCTCCTGCATCCCGTCCTTGACCTTCGCAAGGCGCTTCGCCAGCCGTCTGCTCGGTCTCTTATTTCCAATCATCAGGTACAGGACGCCGCCCAGCAGCGGCACCGCCATGATCAGAATAATCCAGACAATCTTGTAGGCGGAATTCTCATCCTTGCGGATCAGGTAAAGCAGGATCAGAATACTCAATACCCGGAAAAAAATATTGATGTAAATCGAATATGTTCCCAGATAGGCAAAAAAGATTAAAAGCCAGAGCCCCTGGATGATAATCGCAAGGCCGACCAGTACCACGCGGCTTGTAAAAATTTTCAGTAATTTTCTCATGTATACCCGTACTCCATCCAACTACAGTATACCTCTCTCCGCGTAAACTTTCTGTTAAATATTTCTTAAGAATCTGCGTTTTCCAGGTGAACCGTCATCTGCGGGAACGGAATCTCGATCTGCTCCTCTTCAAAACGATTGTGCACCGTCTCGAGCACACTCCATTTTACATCCCAGTAGTCTCCCGACAGAACCCACGGGCGGATTAGGATCGTGATGCCGCTGTCCGCAAGCTCGTCGACCGCAACCACGCAGGCCGGTTCCTTCAGTATCCGCTCATCGTTGTCCAGAATCTCATGGATCACACGCTGCGCCTTCTTAAGATCACTGCCATAAGCCACGCTGACACTCATGTCGACACGCCGCGACTCATTGGCGGAATAATTGATAATCGTACCGTTGGCCAGCGTGCCGTTCGGCAAAATCACATTGCGGTTATCAACCGTATGTAAAGTCGTGGCAAAAAGGGAAATCTCCATCACTGTCCCCTCACAACTGCTCGCCGAGACAAAATCGCCGACCTTGAAAGGCTTCAGCACGAGAATCAGGATACCTCCCGCAAAATTCGAGAGGCTGCCCTGCAAAGAAAGGCCAACCGCTACACCCGCAGTACCGAGGATCGTAATGAAGGAAGTCGTCTGTACACCGAAATGCGCGAGCAGCACGAGCGCCAGGATCACGTAGGCCGCAATCTTCACAAAGCCATCCAGAAACTGAATGACACCGGTGTCGACATTCGAACGTTCCAGCACTCCCTGCAGGAACTTTCTCAGATACTTGATCGCCTTGATTCCAATAAACAGGAAGACAAGCGCCCATACGACCGACATGCCGGCTGCCAGGAATTTCGGCCAGAGAGTTGTAATAATCGCTTCCATATTCATGATGTTGATTCCTCCTTAAAATCTGTATAGCGGTCCAGAAAATCCTGTTCCGATATAATTTCAACGCCCAGCTCCTTCGCCTTTTTATTTTTGGAAGAAGACGACAGGACATCGTTGTTGATCAGAAAGTCTGTCTTCGAGGTGACGCTGCCGGTCACCTTCCCGCCCTTCGACTCAATAAGGTTTTTGAGGGCATTGCGATTCGGGAAATGCGTAAGGCTTCCGGTGATCACAAAGACCTTTCCGGTGAGCGTCTGCGCACTTTCGTCCGTCTCCTCGCGGTAAAGGAATAGCTCGTCCATGAGATCATCGAGCCAGCGGTTATGCTCCGCGTCACGGAAATACTCCTCCACGGAAGCTCCGATCACACCGCCGATACCCGGGATCCCGCTCAGTTCCTCTGCTGAAGCACTGCGCAGACGGGTAAGATCATCCTGATACTCACGGCAGAGCAGTTTCGCATTCGCAAGGCCAATATTGGAAATGCCGAGGCTGTAGATCACACGGGAGAGCGTCGTACGGCGTGCCTTTTCGGCGCTCCCGATCAGATTCTCGTAGGATTTTTCACCGAAGCCCTCCATCTCCACGATCTCATCGCGGTGACGGTCCAGATGGAACAGATCCGAATACTCGTGGATGAAGCCCTTTCCGATCAGCTTTTCGAGCGTCATCTCGGAGAGACCGTCGATGTTCATGGCGTCGCGGCTCACAAAGAGCGTGAAGGCCTTGATCTTTTTCGCCTGGCAGTCCGGATTCGTGCAGTAAAGAGACTCCACACCTCCTGTGCTCTCGATCCGGGTCAGTCCGCCACAGACCGGACAGCGCTCCGGGATCGGCGCATTTCCGCTGCCGGTCCGGTTCTCGGCAATCTGCGGGATGATCATATTCGCCTTGTAAACCGTGATCTCATCACCGATTCCAAGGCGCAGCGCCTTCAGGATGCTGACGTTGTGCACCGATGCACGGCTGACCGTCGTCCCCTCAAGCTCCACCGGCTCAAAGACCGCGACCGGATTGATGAGGCCGGTGCGCGAAGGACTCCACTCGATTTCAACAAGATGCGTCTCCCTCTGCTCGTCCTGCCACTTGAAGGCATAGGAATCGCGTGGAAATTTCGCCGTACGCCCGAGCGACTGTCCGTAGGCAATATCTTCGTAGACGCTGACCAGCCCGTCCGAAGGAAAATCATTCTGCGTGATCGCTTCCGAAAAGGCGCGCACCGCGTCCGGCACCTGAGAGCCGGTCACCTTTTTGTATTCCACCACGTCGAAACCCTGCTCTCTCATCCAGAGGAACTGCTTTTCCCTGGAATTTCCAAAGTCAACGCCGTCCGCGCGCACAAGCGCGAATGCATAAAAATAGACACAGCGCTGCGCAGTGATTTCGTTATTCAGCTGCCGGACGGAACCGCTGCAGAGGTTCCGCGGATTCTTGTAGCGGGCAGCCTCATCGTCGATTTCACGATTGATCCGTTCAAAGTCCGAATATCGGATGACCGCCTCGCCGCGAAGCACGGTCGTCCCCTTATGCGGAATCTTAAGCGGCACATTCTGAAAGACCCGCGCATTATTCGTGATGACCTCGCCGACTTCGCCGTTTCCGCGCGTCACGGCCTTGAAAAGCGCGCCGTTCTCGTAGGTAAGCACGACCGTCAGCCCGTCCAGCTTCCAGGACAGAAGTACCTCATGCTCCCCTGCGAAATCCGCAAGCGCGCCGACATCCTTCGTCTTGTCGAGCGAGAGCATCGGCGCCTCATGGCGTTCCTTCGGCAGCTCATCAACCGCCTCATAACCTACCGTCACCGTCGGACTGCCCGACAGGACAGTGCCGGTATCCTGTTCCAATTGCACAAGCTCATCATACAGTTTATCGTACTCGAGATTGCTCATGATCTCGCGGTCTTCCTGGTAATAGGCTTTCGAAGCCGCCAGAAGCCGGGCGCCAAGCTCCCGCATCCGGGCAATCTTCGTCTCTGTCTCATCCATCCTGCATGTCCTCCTGCCTTTCATCCAGCATCGCCATCAACTCCAGGCGTTCCTTTTCCGTCACATTCCGCCAGGCGCCAGTCTTCAGATGACCCAGACGAATATTCAGAATCCGTACTCTTTTCAGCTCCTGTACATGATAGCCGAATTCTCCGCACATCCGGCGGATCTGCCGGTTCAGTCCCTGCGTCAGCACGATGCGGAACGAGCGTTTCCCGATCCGCTCGGTCTGACAGGGTCTCGTCGTGACAGCAAGCTCACGAAGATAGACGCCGGCTGCCATATCTTTCAGAAACCGGTCATTGAAATCATGGTCGAGCGTGACTTCGTATTCTTTTTCATGGGAATTTGCGCCGCGCATCATACGATGAATGAGGTCTCCCTGATTTGTCATCAGGAGCAATCCCTCCGAATCCTTGTCCAGCCTTCCTGCATAGGTGACACGTTTCGGATAATGCAGAAAATCGATAATATTCACGTCGCCGCCCTGACTCTTCTCTGAGCAGACGACGCCCCGCGGCTTGTTAAGAGCAAGAAGAATGATCTCATCTTTCTTTTCGACCGGTTCCCCGTCGAGAAGCACAATCTGTCCCTCTTCGACCTGCGTTCCGGGCACAGCCACGCGTCCGTCAACCTTCACGCGCCCCTCCTCGATCAGGCGATCCGCTGCACGCCGCGAGCAGACACCGGCCTCACTCAGATATTTATTAAGACGAATCATCTATGTACCGTTCCCTTCCGGGACTGCTTATCCTTGCAGCCCCGCCTTCCCTATCATACCAGAGATTCCCGGAAAAGACCAGAACTTCTTATCATAGATAAGCCCTTAGCTTCTCCATATTTTTCTCCTCAAAATCCATGATCTCCCGCGCTATCTCATAGTATTCTCTCTGTGCACCGCGATTCGCCTTTACCGCCTTCATCAGATCCGTAATGCCCATCGCATTCCCGCGAATCAGCATATCCGCAAGGTGCGGCGTACTGGTATTGAGCAGCGTGTTCATCTGAATGCCGCCCCAGAGTTTTGTACGGTCCAGCGCACTCCTTCGCGGCATCTCCTCTTTTTCCCTGGCAAATTCCCGTTCTACCTGCTCTTCATAGCGCAAAAACCGGCAGGCCTGCCGGTTCAGATCAAGTGCCAGATCCTCATCCTCTACCTTGCTGATCATCATATTGATCGCGTCCCGTCCCACATGTGCGTTTTTATAACACTCTGTAAGCACCGCTCTGTCTGCTTCGGTAATCATAAATAAAGCTCCTTTCCCCGGCTGTTATCATAGGGTATGGAGCTTTTTCACATTTTATTCAGCTATCAGACTGCCTGACATACTACTCCAGGTATTCACTCATCACATAACCGGTCTGGCCATTATACTCAATCTTGCTCCAGCCATTTTCATAGGACTCAATCACAGTGACCGACTCGCCCTGATAGGCAAGCGCCACCCTGCTGGAATCCGACGACGCCTCGCTGCGCACGTTTACGCTGTCCGTCACGCGTGTCGTACGATTCTCTGCGGTCGCCTCGCCGGTATCCACAGCCTCATCAGCCGTCTCCTCAGACGCATCTGCGGTCTGCTCATCTTCCTCAGCCGTTTCCTCCGAACTCTCCTCTTCCGATTCGTTCTCTGCCAGCTCAAGCGCACTCTGCATGAACTGTGCCAGGGTGGAATCACTCTCCAGCGCCTCCTCATAGCGCGTCTGCACATCTGCATAGAGCGCCTGCACATCCTCGTCCTGCTCCAGCTCCTCAACATAAGCCTGCAGGTCTGCGTCATCATCCACACTGCTGTACTGGATCAGCCTGTCTCCATATTCATCCTGTGGCAACAGAGAAAGACAGATGATACCGGGCGCAAGCGTCTCCACCCCGTCAATCTTCATGTCATAGCAGATAAACGCGATATAGGCGTCCTCCTCCAGTCCGTTCATCGTATAGCAGACAAGATTGCTGTAGGACTCATAGGCTCTGTCGTTCTTCTCGATTTCTTCCTTGTCCTCATCGGACAGCTCGTCGACAATCAGTGCCAGTGTATCCACATCTCCGTCCACAATACAATCCATATAGGTTTTTACAAGCGTAATGATGGACGCATGCTCATTTACAGTCAGTACATTCTCTACCTCTTCGACTTCCTCCGTCTCATCCGCTGCGCTTTCTTCCACGCTGTCGGTCTCCGTCTCCTGCGCAGCCTCCTCCGAGATACTCTCTGTCGCATCGCCGCTGCCGCAGCTGACCGCCAGGACGATAATCACAATAAGCAACACCGCAAGTGCGGCAATGTAGAGCTTATACTTCTGTAAAAATTTCAGAATCTCCTCTTTGTTCCATTTCATGGCAAATTCCTCCAAATATGAATTTCCATAACAGGCTCCCTCGAAAAGTAAGAACGAAAAATGCACCTGACAAGATTCGAACTTGCGACACCGGGCGTCGGAGGCCCGTGCTCTATCCAGCTGAGCTACAGGTGCATGGCTTATTACCTCACCTATCATACACCAAGTTGAAGAAATAAGCAAATGTTTTTTGTAACAAAGTTGTAATATTTTTCCCAAGTTCAGCGCGGCTTGCTTCCTGGAGCCTGCCGCGCTGAACCGCCACTACCTTACACGGGCTTTCCGGTTATCCTTTCCTCCACAGCAGCACCCGCTTCTCCTTACTCGAATAATAATATACATTCCCGCTCAGGTACTCCTCCCGGCTCACACAGCGCCGGTTTACCGTATGCACGATCTCCTCCAGATCCGCGTTCTTCGGCGTTTCCTGAGCCGGGAGCAGGATGACTTCGTGAACACTGCTCGGCAGTACGAAATAGTCTCCGCCCAGACGCTCCATGCACATCATCTGCACCCCCGGATCCAGAATACAGGCCGCACCATATTCCTTCCGGCTGTTGCTCAGAACATAAAGGTGACTCTTCGCATCGCCGAGGCCGTATTCCTCCAGCAGCTGCTCGAGCGGCTGAAAGAAAGCCGGCTCCCTGCGCATATTCCGCACTGCTGTCTCATGAAGCTCATCCGGCGTCAGCCCCCAGCTCTGTATGTGTTCCGTGCGAACAAGCGCCGTTGCATTTTTTATAATATGATCGGGGATTTTCAGATAGTACACGATGGCCAGATCCAGCCATTTTCGATGAGGTACCTGCTCCAGAAGTTCTGTATTGCGGGCCGCGGAGATCAGCCTGCAGTAAATCTGCTCCTGCGCGTTTTCATATTCCAGAAATCTCCTTAACTCTTCGCCCGGCAGAGCCCGGCTGTCATGCTGAAGACTCAGCACCATCTGCGCGATTTCCCGAATATAGCCCGGATCCGGACTGCTTCGATAATAATGATTCACATAGACCGTGGGCTGCTCTCTGCGCCCGGGCATCATACAGCTGAAACCATCCAGATGAACATTATTATTCTTCAGCACGTGAACTCTGCGGACATACTCGCCCGGCGCCAGTCTGCTGCTGATTTCCTCCTCAAGGAGATCCAGGAACCTGTCATAGGTCATAATAATCCTTTCCGCTTCTCTCCTCCTTTTGCTCTGTTCCTTCTTTGGGAAATGTTGTGCGAGAGCACAGACTCGTTTTATATCTTTGTCTAGTGTAACCGATTCGGCGGTTTTTTGCAAGCCGCATTTACAATCTTCCGAAATTATATTATAATATTTTTGTTCGCGCTGCGGACGATTCTACACGAAGGAGAACGATTATGGGATTCATATTCAATAAAAAACTGCCGATTCCAAAGGAGATCAAGGCAATGTACCCGGTCTCCGCGAAGTGTGCGGCAATAAAGGAACAGCGTGATAAGGAGATTCGCGACGTGATCACCGGGGCGGATGACCGCTTTCTCATCATCATCGGTCCCTGTTCCGCGGATAATGAGACGGCGGTCATGGACTATCTGAACCGCCTGGTGCCGGTGCAGGAAAAGATCAAGGACAAGTGCATCATCATTCCGCGCATCTACACAAATAAGCCCCGCACGACCGGCGAGGGCTACAAAGGCATGCTCCACCAGGCTGACCCGGAGGCCGCGCCTGATCTGCTCGAAGGTCTCATTGCCATCCGGAAGTTGCACATCCGCAATATCGAAGAAACCGGGCTGACCGCATCGGACGAGATGCTTTATCCGGAGAACTGGTGGTATCTGGCTGACCTTCTGTCCTACGTCGCAATCGGCGCACGCTCTGTGGAAGATCAGCACCACCGCATGACTGCCAGCAGCTTCGACGTACCTGCCGGCATGAAGAATCCGACCAGCGGCGACCTGACCGTCATGCTGAATTCCGTCCTGGCAGCACAGCACGCCCACTCCTTCATCTACCGCGGCTGGGATGTCAATACCGACGGCAACCCTCTGGCGCACACGGTTCTGCGCGGCGCGACGAACCAGTCCGGAGTCTCACTGCCGAACTACCACTACGAGGATCTGTTAAACCTCTTCGAGCTGTACCAGCAGAAAAACCTGCAGAACCCGGCCTGTATCGTGGACGTAAATCACTCGAACTCAAACAAAAAATATCTCGAGCAGATCCGCATCTCCAAGGAAGTACTGCACAGTCGCCGCCACAATCCGGATATCCACCGGCTCGTGAAAGGGCTCATGATTGAGAGTTACATCGAAGACGGCAATCAGGGCGTTCACGACAAAGTCTATGGAAAATCCATCACCGATCCCTGCCTCGGCTGGGAGAAGTCCGAGCGTCTCATGTATGAGATCGCGGAGGAGTGCTGAGCTTACCTCACATACTTCTGAATGAAATCCAGAATGATCTTCCGCGTCTCCTCATAACCGCTGCCCGTCTCGAAACGCCGTTCCGGATGCCACTGCAGCGCGAGTACCTTCATCTCATCCGAACCGAAGGCCTCGACGACATGATTCTCACGATCCACCGCGAGCGGCTCGAAACAGGGCGCAAGCCCGTCTTCATAGATGCAGTCAGAGTGATAATTGTTTACCCAGATGCTCCGCTGTTCCTTCACAAGCCAGACCTCATGATCGACGCCGCGTGTGCGGCGAACCTCGAGCTTCGGATGGTACCAGAGCTTTCCGCCGAACATCACATTCATATACTGCATCCCGCGGCAGGTCGCTATGATCGGAATCCCATGCGCCAGGCAGTAATGAATGACCTGTTCCTCCATATGATCCCGGTGCGGCTGCAGTTCATCCTCATGCGGCCTGTCGTAAAATGCAGGAGGCAGCGAGCCGCCCCCGACCACGATCAGGAGGTCCCTCTTCTTATTAAACACCATCTCCACATTTTTTGTAAAATTGGATATCGCCTTCGGGATAAAGCCGAGCAGCTCATAGAAACGCACATAGCCCGATTCCAGGATATCCACCGGATCGCCGTATTGATTGACCCCCTCGCGCTGCGTGATCAGCGCGCTCAAGTTCCGGTACTGCAGACCCGCCTCGATCTTCCCCGCGCGGCAGTCCATAACAAGATAAGACAGCGAAGATACATAATTATAGATCTTCTCTCCGCAGCCGATCGCAGCCGGAATCTCGAACTCCGCACAGCGGATTGCCATGTGTGAGGCAGCGCCGCCGAAGCGGGTGATAAATCCCTTGATTCCCTTTGCAAACACCCATTCATAGCCCGGATCTGCCTTCGGCACGACCACAATCTTGTCCCGGATATCCGCGCCCGGCTCCTCGTCCAGCAACACGACCTCTCCCTCGACGCGCTTCGTCGTGATGAAATTGGGTCTTGCCTCATATACCTCAACAACATCAAGACTGCTCCTGTCCAGAATCACCTCCGGCAGGAAAAGCTCCTGATATTCCTGATATTCCAGGCGGCGCTGCTCAATACGCATTTCCAGCCGGTCTTTCAGCTCGTCCACCGTCATGTACTGCGGCAGCTTAAAGTCCTCGATTTCCAGCCACGAAAGATCATTTCTTGTGATTTCCAGAATCGTACCGCTGCGAATCAGGAGTTCGAGGATCAGACTCAGTGACTTTGTGAATTCAAATTTGAAATATTCGCGCTGTTTGATCGCCTGGTAAATAAAATAGACCAGTTCCTCGACGCTGACCGACAGCCCCGTCTCGCGCAGCGCCTGTTCAAGGCGCGCGGCGTCGAGGCGTTTTCTCCCGACCTCCGGCCGCACGGTCCGCGACTGCCCCGGCCGGAAATTCATCTGATCATAGCGCTCGGTTCGGATATCATAAGTGCCCACACGCAGATGGCCATATTTCCGGTTGAACTCCGCACGACTGATCTCATCCATGGAAAATGCACGGAAATCCTCCTCAAACTCCGTGGAGACCGTCGTGATCGACTGCATGAACGCGTCGATATCCTCCCCTGTGAACCAGCTCTCCCCCTCCTGCCCTGCCGGACCGCTCTCCGTCAGGCTGCGCAGGAAAGCACGCGCCATGAACGCCATACGGGCCTGCCTCGCAAACTGCGGCGTTCCGTAGTGCTGCAGGCTGGCGCGCAGAGACTGTACCGCCGCCAGAATCCTGTGCAGCGAGGCGTTCGGATTATGAAGAAGCTGCTCCTCATTCACGCGCACCTCCTCCAGCCTTTTCAGACTCTCTCTGTCAGCTGTAAGGATCTCATCAAAGTGCAGAATCGCCTGCTCGGTCACTTCCTTCAGACTGTCAAGGAGCTGCTGCCTCTCATCCTCCTGAAAACCATGCTCCAGCAATCGCTTCGTCTTCTCAGGCGTGCTGAAATCATAGCTGGTAAAAACGATCTCGAATTCGATCTTGTCATGCGCTGTGAGGTTATGACGCAGCGCGTCCTGATAGTAGGCAACCAGCTTAAGCGAAAGCTCCTCACTGAGCGATTGCGGAATCAGCGAGTAGAATGCATACTCCAGACAAATATAAGGCTTATTTCCTATCCGATGCATCAGATCCTGCTGCAGCCTGCGATACCCCAGCCCCTCGATTCCCTGATTCCATGCGCGATGCGTGATAATCGCACGATACAACGAATAATCCAGCGGACGCGGATTATTTCCGATGATCTCTGAGGGGTTCCAGAAGGCCATGTCCGACATCATCATCGGCTTTCCGGTGATCACGTTTTTATGATTTTCATACATTTTGCCGGCGTTTTCCAGCATATGATAGAATTTATGATCATCGTATGCATTCTCCTGCCGGTAGCTGGCCACAAGCGGACGCATCTGAAACAGAATCACCTTTCCATCGCGGTCAATCGCAAACTCGATGTCAAGCGCAAGCCCATCCATAATATGTTCAAGCTCCTGTACCGCATACAGAAGATCCTGCCAGGGCTGACGCAGACGCTTCACGTCGGCATTCCTCACAACCTTCATCATGCGCCCCGCCGATCCGCTCGTCACACTGTCCGTCGAACCGGTCTCGTCGTAATTGATCAGATAATAAGGCTTATTATTCTGAATATCTCTCGTGAATACGACGCCGCTGTAGACAACATGCTGCGCCTGACACTGGATCAGCACCTGTTCATTTTCCAGATGACGGATATCACGCGCATAAGAAGCGATCACCGCGTCAACCGCCGCGATGATCTCCTCTTCACTGGATGAGTCTACGTCCAGAATACTCTTATAATGTCCTGCATTCGAATGTCTGTAGGAATCCTCCTCCGAGGAAGAACTGCGAACCACGATCCGCCGCCCGCGGAACTGCGCCATGATCTCATGACAGACCGCGAGCTTATCCTTCTGATAATCACGGTTCCATAGAATGTACATCTCTTCAATAGAAGATCGTTTGACCAGACTGCGCAGGGCAAAGAGCGTGCCTGCCTTTGTCGATATCAGTTTGTGCTCCATCAGCCGCTCCTTTTTTACGTCATGCACGCGGATGCGTCTTGCTGTACTCCGTTTTCATACCGGTCTGAAACCCTGCATAGATCTGGGTTGCCGCAATGTCCGTGTGCCCCAGCATCTCCTGAATGACCGGAAGGCCGGCTCCTCTTGCCGCCATATGGGCCGCGCAGGAATGGCGGAACATCCGCGGCGTGATATCTTTATCGATACCTGCCTTTGCTGCATAGCCTTTCAACAGTTTCCAGAATCCCTGCCTGCTCATCGGAGTCCCCGAACAATTCAGAAACAAAATCGTCTGAGAACCATTTTTCAAAAAAGTATCGCGAGCCATGGTGAGATAATCCTGTATAGCCTTTGCCGCCGTCTCCCCAAACGGGATCATGCGCTCTTTCTCCGTGTCCCGGCAGATTAACCAGCCAAATCGAAGACTTACGTCCTCCACCCGGAGTGTAATCAGCTCGCTGACCCGCATTCCCGTCGCGTAGAGCAGCTCCAGCATCGCCCGGTCCCGCAGCTCCTTGGGTCTGTTTGACGAAGGCTGCGCGAGCAGGCACTCCATCTCCTGCTCTGTGAGAATCTCCGGCGCATGCTTTTCCACCTTCGGAGGCTTCAGAAAGAACGACGGATCCTCTGTAATCACATGCTCACGCAGAAGATACTCAAAAAAAGCCTTGATTGATGCCACATATCTGGATATTGTCGCCGCCGACATGCCTGCCTTCTCCATGTCCAGCACATAAGAACCAAGCATTGTCGCACCGACATCCGACACACTGTCAATACCCTGTCCCTCCAGATAGGCAGCCATCTTTAGCAGATCTCCCCGGTAAGACATCACCGTATTGTGCGAAAGCCGCTTCACCGCCTCCAGATACTCTGTGAACTCCCGTATTTCCTTCTCCATAATAATCCCCCATAAAAACTGCTGCGCAGTCTTCATATATAAATAAAGTATAGCGAAGAATCCGCGGGATTTCAATATATTTTTATTCTCAAAAGCTGCTGCAGCAGCGAGGGATTCACATAAACTTCCGTCAGAATTCCAAAAAACAGAAAGAGCGCGCCTGCCAGCGATAAAAACAGATACTTTCTCCGGTTGCTGCCACCGCGGCACACCCACAGGAAAACCCATCCAAACGCCGGAATATAAAAGAAGATCTGCGGCACTAAACCTGCGACGCAGATCAGAATTCCCTTCAGGCCAAGGCGCAGAACAGAGATACTTAAGGTATTTCCCCAGCATACACCAACGCAAAATAAGAATATCCCGATTGCTGCCGGAGCCCCTGACAAGCCACCCAGGCAGAGCAACAACAAGTACTGTCCCGCACGGAAACGCCCAATATATCCCAGAAGTCTCCCGGTATCAATTTGAAGCGTCGCGTACTGGTTCAGAAAGTATTCACTGAAAACTTCGGAAAAGCGGGCATCACTTTGCATCTGCACCAGAGCGATGCCTGCAAACAGTCCTGAAAACAGCAGCAACAGACAGCGATTGCTCCCCGACTTGCGCATGAAAAACACCTCCTCGTCCAGTATATGGACGAGGAGGCCTATCGATTACACTTCCGTACATTTTTTATACACAGCTTCCGATGCCTTCATAACCGCATTGCGGAAACCGCATTCTTCCAGCGCCGCAACGCCGGCAATCGTTGTTCCGCCCGGACTGCAGACATTGTCCTTGAGCACACCCGGATGATCGCCGCTCTCCAGCACCATCGCGGCCGAACCTTTTACCGCCTGCGCCGCAAACACATAGGCCTGTTTCCTTGGCATTCCGCAGCGCACGGCACTGTCCGCAAGCGCCTCTATAAAGATATACACAAAAGCGGGGGAACTTCCGCTTGCACAGACGACCGCGTCCATCAGACGTTCTTCGATAAATTCTGCATTTCCACAGGAGGTAAAGATCTGTGTCAGCATGTCCAGCTCCTCCGCAGTCAGCTCCTCTTTCCTGCAGCTGATCCCTGTCATCCCTTCCCCGATCATCGCAGGTGTGTTCGGCATCGCACGCACGATCCGCTTGTCGCTGCCCAGATTCTGTTTCAGCTGTTCAATCGTCCTGCCGGGCGCCAGGGAAATGATCACGTGCTCCGGCGTCAGCATATAGCGGATCCCCTTCAGCACCTCGTCATAAAACTGCGGCTTGATCGCCAGTATCAGATATTTGCAGCGATTTGCACATTCTGCATTGGAATCCGCGTAGACGACCCCCGTCTCCTCATGAACCCGCTGCTTCGTCTCGTCTGTTCTGGCCGAGAAGACAAAATCTGTCTTTGGAAATTTTTTCAGAGCTCCCTTTAAAATGGCCCTTCCCATGTTTCCCATTCCGATAAAACCGATTTTTTCCATTCTTTTGTAATCCTTTCATCATCGTACTGTTACAAAATAAAAGCCCGGAAATCAATGAATTTTCATAGATTTTCAGGCTTTTATATTCTACGCAATTTTATTTCGCATAATCGGTCACTCTGCTTTCGCGAATGACATTGACCTTAATCTGACCAGGATATTCAAGGCTTGCCTCGATCTGCTTGGCAATATCACGCGCCATCAGCACCATCGATGCCTCATCTACCTGATCCGGAACTACCATAACCCGAATCTCTCTTCCTGCCTGAATAGCAAAAGACTTCTCCACTCCCTTATAGGAGTTCGCAATATCTTCCAGTTGTTTTAATCTGTTTGTATAAGTCTCCAGTGTCTCTCTTCTCGCACCCGGTCTCGCTGCGGAGATCGTATCTGCTGCCTGTACAATGCAGGCAATCAGAGAAGTAGGCTCTACATCACCATGATGTGATTCAACTGCGTTGATCACTGTAGCTGATTCCTTATACTTTCTGCACAGGTCCACACCAATCTGAATGTGAGACCCTTCCATCTCATGATCGATAGACTTACCAATATCATGTAAAAGTCCGGCACGCTTCGCCAGACGCACATCAACGCCGATTTCTCCTGCCAGGAGTCCGGACAGCTGCGCCACTTCGATAGAATGCTTCAAAGCATTCTGTCCATAACTGCTGCGGAACTTCAGACGTCCAATCAGGCGCACCAGCTCCGGATGGATGCCGTGAACGCCGACTTCCAGAGTCGCAGCCTCTCCTTCTTCGCGGATCTTCGTATCCACTTCCTTCTGCGCTTTTTCCACCATCTCCTCGATTCTTGCGGGATGGATGCGGCCGTCGACTATCAGTTTCTCCAATGCGATGCGGGCAACCTCGCGTCGTATCGGATCAAATGAGGAGAGAACGACTGCTTCCGGCGTGTCGTCAATAATCAGCTCGACACCGGTCATCGTCTCAAGAGTGCGGATATTCCGTCCCTCTCGTCCGATGATCCGTCCTTTCATCTCATCGCTCGGGAGCGGCACGACAGAGATCGTAGTCTCAGCCACATGGTCGGCTGCACATCTCTGAATCGCGGTGACGACATAATCCTTCGCCTTTTTATCCGCTTCTTCCTTTGCCCTGGTTTCCATTTCTTTCACCAGTTTGGCAGTTTCATGCTTTACATCGTCTTCAACTGTTTTTAAAAGATATTCTTTTGCTTGTTCGGAGGTAAGGCCAGAGATTCTTTCCAGTTCCTGTACGCGTTTTGCGGATAACTGTTCCACTTCGGCGCGCCGCTTTGCCAGCTTTTCTTCCTGGGCATTGAAGCTCGCTTCCCTGCGCTCGATCTGCTCGGTCTTCTTGTCCAGGGCTTCTTCCTTGGACAGAACACGGCGCTCGTAGCGCTGCAGTTCCGCTCTGCGCTCTTTGGTCTCTTTTTCCAGCTCGTTTCTGGTCTTCACAGACTCTTCCTTCACTTCCAGCAGGGATTCCCGTTTCTTCGTCTCCGCCGCCTTCAGTGCTTCATCTATGATTTCCCTCGCTCTGTCTTCCGCGTTCCCTATCTTGGCTTCCACTACTTTTTTGCGGTAAGTAAGTGCACAAGGCCAGGTAATCGCTGCTGTCAGAACGATCGCGACCACAACTGCTATCATGATCGGACCCATATACAGGAGCACCTCCTTATTTAGTTTTCATTGTACATACACAACATATTGATTTTAATCTAATTTTACAATTATGTCAAGTAGTACGCCGAGAAAATTGTGCAGAATCCTGTTGAAAATTCAGGGGTTCTCCCTCAGAACTGCCAGAATGTCGCCCATAGAAAATCCACGGCGGGCAAGCGCCGCAATCATTCTGCGGCGCTGCTCCTCATCCGCTTCGGCGTCGTGATATTGTTTTTTTTCGAGGAACCTGCGGATCAGGGGGCGTTCATCCGCCGGTCCGAGATCCTCACAGACCTGTTCAATCAGCTCTCTCGAAACTCCTTTTTTAAACTGAAGCTCCTGCATAAGCTGACGGCGGCTTTTCTGAGCGCCGTGCCAGGTGATATAACTGCGAACGTAACGCTCGTCGTCTATGTAACCATAGGACTTTACATAATCGACTGCTTCCTCAACAATCTCCGTTTCAAAACCGGCGTCCGTAAGCTTTTCACGAAGCTGCGCCTCCGTCCGGTCCATCCGTTCCAGAATGTGAAGTGCCTTCCGCTTCGCATCATGAAGCTGTACCTCCCGGGGCCGTTCCTGCATCGGCGTCTCCGGATTCTTCTCCCGCGCTCTGCGGTTTCGGGTTTTCTGCCGGTACTGGTAATCCATAGTGCTCCCGCACCTTCCTTTCGATCTCGTCGCAGGCGTCCGGATTGTTGCGCAGGAATTGCTTCGCGTTCTCACGCCCCTGTCCGATTTTCTCTCCGTTGTAAGCATACCAGGCGCCGCTCTTCACAACTACGCCACAGTCTGCCGCCAGATCGATGATATCGCCCTCCTTCACAATTCCCTTGCCGAACATGATATCGAACTCCGCTTCCTTAAAGGGCGGCGCGATCTTATTCTTCACTACCTTGATGCGGGTGTGGTTTCCTACCACCTCACCGCTCTGCTTCAGCTGCTCGACCCTGCGCACGTCCAGGCGGATCGTCGCGTAAAACTTCAGAGCACGACCGCCGGTCGTCGTCTCGGGATTTCCATACATAACGCCAATCTTCTCACGCAGCTGATTGATAAAGATCACAATGCAGTTCGTCTTGCTCACAACAGAAGTGAGCTTTCGCAACGCCTGAGACATCAGCCTGGCCTGCAGACCCATGTGGGAATCTCCCATATCTCCATCGATCTCCGCCTTCGGCACAAGCGCCGCGACGGAGTCCACAATCACGATATCCACCGCGCCCGAACGCACCATCATCTCCGTGATCTCCAGCGCCTGCTCGCCATTGTCCGGCTGGGAAATGTAGAGATTATCTACATCAACACCGATATTGCGCGCGTAGGCCGGGTCAAGCGCATGCTCTGCATCGATGAAACCGGCGATACCGCCTCTCTTCTGCACCTCCGCTACCATATGAAGGGCTACGGTCGTCTTACCACTCGACTCCGGCCCGTAGATCTCCACAATCCTGCCCTTCGGCACGCCGCCTGCTCCGAGCGCAATGTCCAGACTCAGCGATCCTGTGGGAACAGTCTCCACCTGCAGTCCCGACTGATCTCCCATCTTCATCACGGAGCCCTTTCCGTACTGCTTCTCAATCTGTGCGAGCGCAGCGTCCAGCGCCTTCAGCCTCTCGCTCTGGTCTGCCGGCCTTGTGATCGTCTTTTCCTCTGATGCTTTTGCCATGAATACTCTCCTTCAATCTCGTATTTCACAACACGAACTTTTGTTCGATTTCCTGTTCTCTATCCTATCTCATACAGGCAGAAATGTCAAGTAAAAAAACAGGGCGATCTGCCGACCGCCCTGCAAAAGCCATAATTATTTTTTTGTAATATATCCCTTCGCCTTCAGCGCCTCCGCGCAGAGCACCGCGCCGCCGGCCGCGCCGCGCACCGTGTTGTGTGAAAGTCCTACAAACTTCCAGTCATAAATCGTGTCCTCACGAAGTCTTCCCACGGACACGCCCATACCGCGTTCATAGTCGACGTCGAGCCGCACCTGCGGGCGGTCGCATTCCTCCATATAGCGGATAAACTGCTTCGGCGCGCTCGGAAGCTTTGCTTCCTGCGGGAATCCGCGGAAATTCACAAGCCGGTCGATCAGCTCCTCCTTCGTCGGCTTTTTGCGGAATTTCACAAACACCGCGGCCGTGTGGCCATTCAGCACCGGGACACGAATGCACTGGCAGGTAATCTTCGGCTCCTCGGCCTTCACAATCACGCCGTTCTCAATATGGCCCCAGATGCGCAGGGGCTCCTGCTCGGATTTTTCTTCCTCGCCGCCAATGTAGGGGATAATATTCTCCACCATCTCCGGCCATTCCCGGAAGGTCTTGCCCGCTCCGGAAATCGCCTGATACGTCGTTGCCACAACCTCGTAGGGTTCAAACTCCTTCCAGGCCGTCAATGCCGGCGTATAGCTCTGAATCGAGCAGTTCGGCTTCACCGCAATAAAGCCGCGCTGCGTGCCGAGACGCTGCTTCTGCGATGCGATCACCTCAAAGTGCTCCGGGTTGATCTCCGGCACGACCATCGGCACATCGGGCGTCCAGCGGTGCGCGCTGTTGTTTGACACGACCGGCGTCTCCGTCTTCGCGTAGGCCTCCTCGATCGCGCGAATCTCGTCCTTCGACATGTCCACCGCACTGAACACGAAGTCGACGGAGGCCGCCACACGCTCAACTTCATTGACGTTCATGACCGTAATTTTCTTCACTGCCTCCGGCATCGGCGTCGTCATCTTCCAGCGGCCGCCGACCGCCTCCTCATAGCTCTTTCCCGCGGAGCGCGGGCTGGCCGCAATCGTCACAACCTCGAACCACGGATGATTCTCCAGAAGCGAAATAAATCTCTGTCCCACCATCCCGGTGCCTCCCAGGATACCAATTCTCAGCTTCTCACTCATTTTCACATTCTCCTTCCAGGTATTTCCTGTATTTTTTTATTACGTCTTCCATCGCTGCACGACCTGGCGCGCCCACCGTCAGGCGGCGGTTCACGCAGGTCTCCATCGCGATGGCCTCGTAAATATCTTCCTCAAAGACCGGACTCTCCTCACGATACTCCGCAAGCGAAAGCTCGTCAAGAGACTTTCCTTCTTCGATGCATCTGAGCACCAGCCTGCCGACGATGCCGTGTGCGTCGCGGAAGGGCACGCCATGGTTCACGAGATAATCTGCAGCGTCCGTCGCATTCGTGAAGCCATTCTGCGCGCTCCTGCGCATTCGTTCCTCACGGAAGCTCAGGGTATCCAGCATTCCGGTAAACAGCGCGATGCAGCCCTTCGTCGTGTCGATCGCATCAAAGACAAGCTCCTTGTCCTCCTGCATGTCCTTATTGTAGGCAAGCGGTATCCCTTTCATCGTCGTCAGCAGCGATACAAGCGCTCCATAGACCCGGCCGGTCTTGCCGCGCACGAGCTCCGCAATGTCCGGATTTTTCTTCTGCGGCATGATCGAACTGCCGGTGCTGTAACCATCGTCGATCTCAACAAACTGATATTCATTGCTGTTCCAGAGGATGATCTCCTCGCAGAAGCGGCTCAGATGCATCATGACAGTGGACAGGGCCGACAGGTACTCGATCAGGTAATCCCGGTCGGACACCGCGTCCATACTGTTCAGCATCGGTCCGTAAAAGCCGAGCAATTCCGCCGTGTAATCCCGGTCGAGCGGATAGGTCGTCCCCGCGAGCGCACCTGCGCCGAGCGGACAGTAATTCATGCGCTCCAGAATGTCATGCAGCCGCGAGCGATCCCTCTTAAACATCTCAAAATACGCGCCCATGTGATGCGCCAGTGTGATCGGCTGCGCCTTCTGCAGATGCGTAAAGCCCGGCATAATCGTCTCCGTATGCTCCTCCATAATCCGCAGCAGTACTTTCAGCAGCTCTTTCAGCAGCGCGTCTGTCTCCTTTACCTCATCGCGTGTATAAAGACGCATATCCAGCGCGACCTGATCATTGCGGCTCCTGCCGGTATGCAGCTTTTTTCCCGGCTCTCCGATGCGCGCGGTCAGATTTGCCTCCACAAAGCTGTGAATGTCCTCATACTCTTCCGTGATCGCAAGTACTCCGGACTCCACATCCTCAAGGATCCCCTGAAGGCCGGCCAGAATCTGATCCCGCTCATCCTCCGTGAGGATTCCCTGCTTCGCAAGCATCCGCACATGAGCCATGCTTCCTTCTATGTCCTGCTTTAAAAATCTCTGATCGAACGAGATGGACGCATTAAAGCGGTAGACAAGCTCGTCTGTCTGCTTGGTAAAGCGTCCTCCCCATAACTGTGCCATGAACTCTTTCCTCTCCTTCTTTGGCGATGGGCATAGTTTACCACAAAAAAACGGCTTATACAAGCGCCAAAAACGCCGGCTGAAGACCGGCGTTCCTGGACATATGGGATTCAACTTAAAAAATAAGATATATGGCTATGATTCCTTCTTCTTCTGTATCATGTAATACGGCAGAGCCACAATACAGATACCGCCGACCATATTTCCGAGCGTCACCCAGAAAAGATTACTGACATAGCCGGCAAGGGACAGGCCCTCGACTCCGCTCGGATTCAGCAGGCCGACCGCCATCACGCTCATGTTCGCGATACTGTGTTCAAAACCGCAGAACACGAACACGAAAATACACCAGAAAATCATGATCAGCTTGCCGGATTCACTCTTCATCTTTGTGGCGCACCAGACTGCCAGACAGACCAGCGTATTGCAGAGCAGCGCCTTAAAAAACAGGTTGACCGGCGTGCCCGCCATCTTCGTCGCCGTAGTTGTTGCAAAAAACTCGCCCGTCGTTCCACTCGGAAGCCCTGTCAGATGGAAGGCCAGCGCTGCCAGAAGCGAGCCTGCCAGATTGCCGATATAGCAGACAACCCAGAGCTTTACTGCCTCGCCCCAGCTGATCGCTTTTGCAAAAGCTGCGGAAGCCATCACGAAATTATTTCCGGTAAACAGTTCCGCGCCCGCCATCACCACCAGACTCAGCGCGGATGCAAACGTAGCGGCCATAACGACTTTTGTCATCGTACTTCCATTTGCGGTCAGAACCGCACCGGCCGTACACATCACAAAACCGCCGAAGGCAATAAACATACCCGCCACCATTGCTGAAATAAAATATCCGGCGGGATTGTTGTTCAGAAGATTTAATTTTCCTTTTGCGCCATTACACACTGCGGCAAATTCATCTCGAAACATGTTATGTAATCTCCTCTATCTTATATTTCCTCGCAAACCCGAGATTGTTATTATAATAACATACTTTTCTTCTACTGTGATTGGACACATTGTAGGAAAGAGAAAATACACGAAAAAATTTTTTCAAAAAAAAGCTTTACAATCCGATTCACATCGGCTATAATAACTTTCGTTGTCACGTACAACATAAGCTTCCGTGGCTCAGCTGGTAGAGCGACGCACTCGTAATGCGTAGGTCAGCGGTTCGAATCCGCTCGGAAGCTTTTTCAGGAAAAACCGCTCTTTCGAGCGGTTTTTCATTTTGTCTTCTTACTGTCCGTCAGATCAGGCCTCCGGAAATATTCTATCGATTTTCTCACATAATGTCTGCTCTGCTTTATACAGCGCCGTCTTTTCATAGCGTTTGCCGCAGGCAGCGAACAGACGCTGCCGCAGCAGTTCGATACAGGTACAGGCCACATACACCACCACAGCGACCGCAGCGGCGTAGATCACCGCCCAATGTGTCAGCGCGACCTTACTCGCACGAAACGTATCCCACACAAGATAGCGGATCAGATAATTGTCATGAATGAGGTAAACGCCGAAAGCGGCGCCCGCGACTTTCCGGATCAGGCCGTCGGCCCTCGTCTCCTTCCATGGCATATTTTTCACCGCAAGGAAGAGACATGCCGTCGAGAGCAGCGCGAGCGGAGAATTATAGTTCAGAAAATAACCGATCTCCTCCAGCCCCATTTCTACAGAGAGATAGACACTCGCCAGGATCGCAAGGGAGCTTAAGATATAGCCCGCCAGTCCATAATAAAAATATTTCCGTTCCTGCCTGGTATGAAGCCTGATATAGCCCGCGAGCAGCGCAAGAAATACAAACCAGGAAAGCTCCCGGCCCGAGTAGCTGCCATAGGCGTTCACCTGGAAAATCATATGGTTCACACTGAAGAAAACGGTCAGACAGGCAAGCAGCCAACGGTACTGCGCCTTCGTGAGCCGCACCGCGAGCATACTGATAAAAGGAGTCAGAAGGAGCAGACCCATATAGACGCTCGCGAACCAGTAATTGTAGGCAGAGACCGGGAACAGTGCCTTCACGGCGTCGGAAAGGCTCACAGAGGCCGCACAACCGTACAGCACAAAGATCAACAGGGCGTAGAAGGAAACCTGCCGCCAGAAGCGCAGCACGCGTTCTGATCGGAACTTGCTGCCCACCGCGAAATAGCCGCCGATCATGACGAAGCAGTTAACATGTACGACGGAGAAGGACTGAACAAAGTAGGAAAGAAAATAATTGACCGTGCCGTAGCCGAGTTTCGCCGTCACACGGCCATGGAACAGGCAGTGCCCGATGACGATCATGTACATGCAGAGTATCCGCAGCAGCTCAAAATTTATCTGCCTTTTTGCTTTCATCGAAGCCTTTCTCCCTTCCCTTCTCATTCATAAAGAAGATTTTCTGTAGCGATCTTCGTTCCTTCCGTGTCTTCCCGGATCACGATGTGCACCTCGTAGCGCTCATCCAGCGGATAGCTCATCTTCGGGATCGTAAACTTCACCTGATCCGTATCCGCAAGTCCTGTGTCGTAAAGCAGAGAATAAAGCCCGTTCTCATCCTGCTGCTGCCAGGCTCCCTGATACATCCGCACCTTTCCGCTCTCCACGCTCTCCATCCACAGAAAGACGCTCCTGCCCTCCAGCTCCTCCGGCGTCATGTTGACAGTCGCTGTAAACACATCATAGCGCCCGTCATCCTCCGTCCAGGTCTTATCGAGCGTAGCCGTATACTCTTCTGTCTCATCGAGAGACTGCATGGTATAGTTCAGCGTATAGAGGTCAAAGTCTCCGACCTCACCCACCTTGGAATAGGTGAGGAACAGTCCATCGTAGGTGTCGTCGATATGGATCATCAGATGCTCCAGCATCGTCTCCGAGATCAGCACCGCGCGGTCGCTTAAGTACAGCGACTTCATCAGGTTCCACTGCTCGTACTGCGCGAGATTGTCCGTGACCTGCGGGGACTCCGTCTCCCAGCCGCCGAGCGTGAATACATTCGTGAGGTACCCCTCCGGCAGCTTTTCGAAGATCGAATAGCCCAGCTCGACGCCGTCGTTCGTGATCGGGTCAAAGACATAGTAAATATCCTTATCCTCCGTGATCGTATCGTAAAGCTGCCGGTAAGCAAGGCTCTCCCCGGACTGCTGCACGGCAGTTCCGAACAGCGGTATCACAAGCATGCGAACGCAGACCACACAGGTCACAATAAGACCGATTGCCCCTGCCCGCATGAAGCATCGCCCGTTCAGTCTCTCCGACCAGGTGTCTTCAAGTTCCTCCCCCGCCGCAGTCCAGCTGAAGACCAGCACGCTGATGAGGCAGGCTGTCACCACGATCGGGAGCACCCGGTAAATCTTGATAAAATAGAGATAAATTCCGAGCAAGGCCGCGAAAGGCCACAGCACCGAAATCCAGTTTCTTCGTTTTCGCAGCGTCCGGAGCGGGAAAAGCCAGAGCAGCAAAAGCAGTGCGCTCAAAATAAACAAAGGCTTTTTTGCCAGAAGGAAAAGATAATCCAGCAGATATTCCCACTGGAAGGGCCGATCCTGCCGGAAAGCCACAATCGCCTGGTAAACCTCTGTCGTATAGCGGTCACTGTCAGCGATCAGCCAGTTTTCAAGGTTGAGCACATCGGTGCGCGTCAGCCCCAGCGCCTCGTACTCCTCCTGATACTCATCCCACTCTGGCACGCCGTAATCCAGGAGCTGCTGCCGCGCCTTATCGTACTCCTTATAGTGCGCCGCCGCGCTGCCCGGCGTGTAGACAACGATATTTTCCAGCGCAATACTGCCGAATACCAGAGCAAAGGCCACCAGGAAGGGCGTGCAGTCCTGCAGGAAAAAACGCTTCCAGTCATATTCTTTTTTTATGAAAACGCGGAACGCCCGGATCAGCCACAGCCCGAAAGCCACGATACTGACCATGCCGAAGGATTCAAAACGAATCCAGCTCCCCAGCAGGAGGAACACAATTCCCGTCAGTGTATGGCGTTTTTTTTCTGCTCCGAAGATCAGCACATAACCTGCAGTCGTTACAATGGCAGCGGTCTTCGTGTACTGAAACTCTACATAGAGTGGAGAAAGACTCGCAAGCGCCAACAGAAAGGCAAGCAGAACCCCGACCCGGCCGTTCTTTCGTATCCAGGTGAAACCGATCGCTGTCACCGACAGGAAGATCAGAACATACATGACCAGAGTGTAGCAGTTTACATTCGGAAGCAGCATGTAAAAAGCCTTCAGGATCCATCCGAATGCACTGTGAATATAGATGAAATACCAGGTGTCGCCCCCATAAGCTCCCGACGAAATGGCCGACAGCGTGAATTCATCATTTGAGCCATAATAGGGATGTAAAAAGAAAACCGCATAGGCCAGCAGCAGCGCCTGAAAAGCTGCAAACAAGATGCAAATCTGTGCGCGGGACAGTCCTTTCTTCCTCATGCTCTGCTCCTTCACTGTGTAGAAAGGGGACGGGGAAATCTCCCCGTCCCCTCTTAAGGTTGCTTATAAAAACTAGTTGTCCAGCAGCTTGTCCTCGCCGTTCCAGCTGTACAGCTTGCGGATCTCCTCGCCGACCTTCTCCGACGGATGCTCCTGTGCGAGCTTTCTCATCGCCTGGAAATGCACCTGCCCGCCCGCGTCGGACATATCAAGAAGGAATTCCTTCGCAAAGGTACCGTCCTGGATCTCCTTCAGAATCTTTCTCATCGTATTCTTTGTCTCCTCCGTGATCAGCTTCGGTCCGGTGACATAATCGCCGTACTCCGCCGTATTGGAGATCGAATAGCGCATGCCTGAAAAACCGGACTGATAGATCAGGTCAACAATCAGCTTCATCTCATGGATGCACTCAAAGTATGCGTTTCTCGGATCATAACCGGCCTCGGTCAGCACCTCGAAGCCCGCCTGCATCAGTGCACACACACCACCGCAGAGCACTGCCTGCTCACCGAAGAGATCGGTCTCGGTCTCTGTGCGGAAGGTCGTCTCCAGCACGCCCGCTCTGGCTCCGCCGATACCAAGCGCATAAGCCAGCGCCATCTCAAGCGCTTTTCCGGTCGCGTCCTGCTCCACTGCGACGAGGCAGGGAACGCCTTTGCCCGCCTGATACTCGGAACGCACCGTATGACCCGGTCCCTTCGGAGCAATCATCGTCACATCGACAAACTTCGGCGGCTTGATGCAGCCAAAGTGGATATTGAAGCCATGCGCAAACATGAGCATATTGCCTTCTTCCAGATTCGGCTCGATGTCTTCCTTGTACATCTTCGCCTGCTTCTCATCGTTGATCAGGATCATGATAATATCAGCCTGCTTCGCAGCTTCCGCAGCCGTGAACACCTCAAAGCCCTGCTCCTCGGCTCTCTTCCAGGACTTGCTGCCCTCGTAAAGGCCAATGATAACGTGACACCCCGAATCTTTCAGATTCAGCGCGTGCGCATGTCCCTGGCTGCCGTAGCCGATAATCGCGATCGTCTTACCTTCCAGAAGTGAAAGGTTACAGTCCTCCTGATAGTAAATTTTTGCCATTTTCTTTTCCTCCATCCATATTTAAAAAGTTTTAATTAAAGCCGTAATCCATCAGTTCGCCGTTTTCTCCGTACATCTTTACGTCAGACGTACCTCTGGACAGTCCGGTGATGCCGGTGCGCGCCAGTTCCAGGATCTCAGTATCTCCGAGCATACGCAGGAACGCGGCGAGCTTCGACTGATCCCCGACCAGCTCAATCACCAGCGAATCTGTCGACACATCCACGATTTTGGCTCTGAATATATTTGCTATGGAAATGATATCCTGGCGATTGCGGTCATCGCAAAGCACCTTGACAAGCAAAAGCTCCCGGCATACCGAGCTGTCGGGCTCCAGCTTCTTGATATCAACTACATCCTCCAGCTTATTCAGCTGCTTTTCTATCTGATCCAGTATATTGTGATCTCCTCTCGTCACAACCGTCGCCCGGGAATATCTCGGATCCGCGGTCACACCGACAGTCAGGCTGTCAATATTGTAGCCGCGGCGGCTGAAAAGTCCGGCGATCCGGCTCAGCACACCGGCCGTATTGTCGACAAGAATTGAAAAAACTACTTTCTGCATGTTTATCCCGCTTTCTGCCTGTATTCTAACCATACCTTAGCATTGTAGCAATGCTGCGGCAATTTGTCAATCGCTGCCCGTCATGCGCCGGGCGAGGGCTTCACGAAGCACGCGTATATACTCCGGCGTCGTGCCGCAGCAGCCGCCGATGATAGACGCGCCACAATCCCACAGATCAAGAAGGTGCCCCGCAAAATCTTCTGCCCCCATGCTGTAAACTGCTTTTCCGGTCTCCGTAATCTGGGGCATCCCGGCATTCGGCTTCGCAACAATGGGAACGGTGACAGTCTCATGAAGCGTCTTCACGACCGACGCAAGCTGATCCGGTCCGACCGAACAGTTCACACCGACCGCATCCACCCCCATCGCTTCGAGCGCAGCAGCAGCCTCAAAGATGTTTCCCCCAAAATACAGATTTCCATCGCCCTCGCAAGTGAAGGAGATGATCAAAGGCAGGTCACAGACCGCGCGTGCCGCGTCGCAGATCACCATGGCCTCGTCCATCGCGAGCAGCGTCTCCGCTACAAGAAGCTGCACACCCGCATCCGCCAGGATGCGCATCTGCTCTTCATAAACTGCAAGCAGCTCCGCATACGTTGCAGTGCCGAGCGGTTCCATCGCCTTTCCGGTTGTGGAGAGGTCTCCCGCTACGATCACCCGGTCGCCGGCATTCTCGATTGTCCTCCTCACCAGCGCGCGGTTCAGCTCCTCCAGACGGTCGTCAATTCCCGCGCTCCTCAAGGTGGCGCGGTTCGCACCGAAGGTCGGTGCATAGAGAATCTGCGAACCGGCGTCCACGTATTCACGCTGCAACTGCCCGATCACGTCGGGATGCTCATACACCCAGAGCTCCGTGGAGACTCCAACCGGCATTCCGCGCTCGCGCAGACAGGAGCCGGTTCCTCCATCCAGCAGGACAGGCTCCCCCTTCCAGGTCAGCAGGCTGAATTCCTGTCTCGTCATATCTTACTTTCCGAGCTTTGCCTTCAGAGCTGCAAGCTCGTCCTCTACCGCAGCGGTGCTGTTGTCATATTTTGCTGTCAGATCTTTGATCGTCTCCGCCTCGGAATTTCCGTTCAGCTCCGCCATGGCATTTGCCTCGTCGAGCATGCGGTCCGCCTTCTCCTCCATGCGTGCAAACGCTGACATCGTGTTTGCAGCGCCCTCCGCAGAAGCGCCGACCTTATTTACACGATCCTGCGTCTTCGCGACGGCGACCTTCGCCTTGATCGCCTCCTTGCGCGAGTTCAGCTCACTGATATCACGGCAGAGCTTGTCATGCATCTCCTTCATCTTCACGGCGTTGTCATGCGCAACCGCATAGGCGTCTGCAAGTCCGGCCTTCTTATTCTCAAGCTGCTGTTTCTTCGCAAGGAACTGACGTGCATCGTCGTCGTTGCCCGCGAGAACAGCCTTCTCCGCATAACTCTGCATATTCGCGATCTCTTTCTCGCACTCGTCGAGAGCTCTCTTGCAGCGCGTCTCTTCGGCCATCACGGAAGCCGTCTCCGCCTTCACCTTCGCCAGATCATTCTGCAGATCGCGCAGATACTGGTCGATCATCTTCTCCGGATCTTCCGCCTTGTCCAGAAGCGCGTTCAGGTTCGCCGACATAATGTCGCTGAATCTCTTTAAAATTCCCGCCATGTTCTCTTAACCTCCTCATATTCTTTAAATATTACTGACTGCCTGATTAGTATGATACTACACTTTAACACACTTGTCACGTGAAAAACTTATGTCCACGGCAGCTGTGGGTGCTCGATCTTCGGGTCGCGCAGCATCAGCTCCGTAAGCGCCTCCTTCGCAGTCTTTCCGTCAAAGAGTACTGCGTTGACTTCGTCAACAATCGGCATACTGACATCATATTTCTGCGCAAGCGTCTTCGCGGCCTTCGCCGAATATACGCCCTCGACGACCATCTGCACCTCGTCCATCGCCTCCTGCATGTTTTTCCCCTGTCCGATCAGGAAGCCGGCCTTACGGTTGCGGCTGTGCACGGAAGCGCAGGTCACGATCAGATCGCCGATACCGGTCAGTCCATAGAAAGTCTCTGCATGTCCGCCCATCGTGATACCAAGCCGCGCCATCTCCGCGATGCCGCGCGTGATCAGCGCGGCCTTCGTATTGTCGCCGCAGCCCAGTCCGTCCGCCGCACCCGCCGCGAGCGCAATGACATTTTTGAGCGCGCCGCCCAGCTCGATACCGAGCATATCCGGACTCGTATACACACGGAAGGTCTCACTCATAAAAATATTCTGAATATACTCTGCGGTTTTCTGATCCTTCGCCCCCGCGACGACGGTCGTGGGAATATCCCTGCCGACTTCCTCCGCGTGGCTCGGACCCGAGAGCACCGCCGCGTTTGCCTGCGGGATCTCCTGCTCAATAATGTCCGTCAGGATCATAAGCGTACTTTCTTCAATCCCCTTCGCCACATTTACGATGATCTGTCCGTCCGTGACATAAGGAGCCATACTGTGCGAAGTGCTTCTCGTATAGACCGAAGGCACCGCCAGCACAAGCAGTTCTTTTTTCTGCACTGCACTCTCAAGATCTGTCGTGTAGACAATGGATTCCGGCAGCTTCACACCCGGGAGCTTACTCTTATGCTCATGTTCCTCGCGCAGCATCCGGATCTCATCCTCCACGATGGACCAGACCGTCACCTCATGCCCCTTATTTGCAAGGAGCCTGGAAATCGCAGTTCCCCAGCTTCCCGCTCCGATTACTCCGATTTTTGCCATGGCACTATCTCCTTTATTCCTTTTTCTGAAAGACTTTATTTTCTGTTCCGTTTACAAGCCGCGCGATATTCTTCCTGTGGCGCCAGATTGCCATGACGCACAGCGCGGCGGCCAGCAGATAAAATTCTATCCGATGCGCCTGATCCATTCCGTAATAGCCCATCTGTCCGAGCACGACCAGTCCGACCACCAGCTCGATCTCCACGATAATGGAACCGAGCGAAACGTAACGCGTAATGATAGTCACCAGAAGAAACGTGACCGCTTCACAGACAATCATAACCGGCCCGAGCGTTGCAATCAGCCCTGCCGTGCAGGCCACGCCCTTCCCGCCGCGGAAACCAAGGTAGAACGGAAAATTATGCCCCAGGATCGCGCCTGCCGCAGCGTAAAGCCGCAGAAGGGAGATGATGTCTGCATAAGTATTTCCGAAAAGCAGCTGCACCGTCACGACCGCCAGAATCGTCTTGAGCACATCACCAAGGAAAACAATCAGCCCGGCTTTCTTGCCCAGCACGCGCAGCGCGTTGGTCGTCCCCGCGTTGCCGCTGCCGTACTCGCGGATGTCGATACCGTTCATCCGCCCGTAAATGTATGCCGTCTGGAAGAGACCGAAGAGATATCCGATCGCCAGACACAGAATTCGTTCCATCTCAGCCTTTTTCCTTCCTCTCGCGTATAATAAATTTCAGCGAAGTCCCGCCAAAACCAAAAGCCTCGCGCAGCTTGTTTTCCAGATAACGCACATAGGAAAAATGCATCAGCTCCTTATCGTTCACAAAAGCGACAAAGGTCGGCGGTTTCACAGCCACCTGTGTCACGTAGTAGATCTTCAGTCGTTTTCCTTTGTCCGACGGTGGCTGCTGCAATGCCGTCGCCTCCCCGATGATCTCGTTGAGTACGCCGGTCTGCACGCGCAGCGTCTGGTTCGCGATTACGCGGTCCGCTGTCTCGAAAAGCTTTGGCAGACGCTGGCCGCTGAGCGCGGAAATAAACAGGATCTCCGCGTAGGGGATGAAGGAGAGCACCTCGCGGATGCGTTTTGTATACTCTCTGACCGTCTTGTCCGTCTTCTCCACCGCATCCCACTTATTGACCGCGATAATGATGCCCTTGCCGCGTTCATGGGCGATACCGGCGATCTTCGCGTCCTGCTCGGTCACGCCCTCCGTCGCGTCGATAACGACCACGACCACGTCAGCGCGTTCTACGGCACTCACCGCACGGATAATGCTGTAGCGCTCCAGATCCTCTTTAATCTTGTTCTTGCGTCGAAGACCCGCTGTATCGATAAAAACGTACTCCTTTCCGTCATAGCGGACTTCCGTATCAATCGCGTCACGCGTCGTCCCGGCGACATCCGAGACGATCAGCCGGTTCTTGCCGGTCAGGCGATTGATCAGCGAGGATTTGCCGACGTTCGGTTTACCGACGATCGCAATCTTCGGACGGTCATCCTCCGCCTCCTCCCCGCTTCCTTCCGGGAAATATTTTACCACTTCGTCCAGCATATCGCCAATGCCGAGCTGGGAAGCCGCGGAGATCGGCAGGGGATCTCCGATTCCAAGATTATAAAACTCATACACGTCGGCCATGAACTTCTGGAAACTGTCGACCTTATTTACCACAAGGACAACCGGCTTATGGGAACGTCTGAGAAGCTCAGCTACCTTAAAATCAGCGTCCTGCAGTCCCTGGCGCACATCCACCAGAAAGATAATCACGTCCGCCGTGTCGATCGCGATCTGCGCCTGTTCGCGCATCTGCGAAAGAATGATATCCCGGCTGTCCGGCTCGATGCCTCCGGTATCGATCAGCGTGAAGTCGTAATTGAGCCAGTTCACATCTGTATAGATACGATCCCGGGTCACGCCCGGCGTATCCTTGATAATTGCAATATTCTGCTTCGCCAGGGCATTGAACAGCGTGGACTTCCCCACGTTTGGCCGCCCGACGATCGCAACAATCGGTTTACTCATCTTCTTCCTCTTCTTCTACTCTCCCAGAATCCTTTTCACAAAATCATTTCCGCTTGATTCTACTATGGAAACCCTCGTTTGTAAAGCGCTTTCAAGCTGCGGAACGGTCACATCATCGAGGAATACATTCTCCCCGTCCTTCATCATATTCTCCGTAATCAGAAGCCGGTCTCCAAAGATCTTTCCCTTAAGCTGCCGGATCAGATCCTCTCCTGTGATAAGCCCCGCCACTGTGATCTGCTCTCCGAAAAAGTCATTGCGGACCGGTACCACCTGTACGTGCAACCCCGGATATTTTTCCTGTATCCGCGCAATGTGACGCTCAAGCAGCGGTGCGGCCAGCACTCCGGTTGCGATCGTGAGACGCCGCTCCTTCGCATCGCCTTCGCGCGATACAAGCGCAGAGCGCACCTCCTCTTCCAGAAGACGCGCCATGCCAACTCCGTTCTCGAGCTGCAGATAGCCGTCATAACATTCCTCCTCCGGGAAAGGCTGCTCCGCCAGAAGATACCACTCGTCGCCCGCGTGGATGAAATGCGTACCGTACTCCGCCTGAAACCTCTCCTGCCAGCGATGAATGCACGCGAGCACTTTCTCAGCATCTTCTTTTGTGAAAGGCTCCAGCGGATACAGGCCCTCGCGGTATCGGGTCAGACCAACCGGCACGACCGAGACGCTCTGAAGCTGGGGCATCAGCGCGCTTAAGTCGCGGATCGAGCGTTCGAGCTCCTCGCCGTCATTCACATTTTTGCAGAGCACGATCTGGCCGTTCATAAGGATCCCGGCGTCTTTCAGACGCTGCACCTTCTCCATGATATCCCCCGCAAAGCGATTGCGCAGCATGCGGCAGCGAAGCCCCGGGTTCGTCGTCTGGAAAGAGATGTTGATCGGGGAGAGCTTATAATAAATGATCCGGTCCAGCTCATGCTCGCCCATATTCGTCAGCGTCAGGTAATTCCCCTGCAGGAAGGACAGGCGCGAGTCGTCGTCCTTGAAATAAAGGGTGTCCCGCATGCCTTCCGGCAGCTGGTCGATAAAGCAGAAAATACATTTGTTGCGGCAGGAGCGGTAGGCGTCCATCAGTCCGTTCTCAAACTCGAGTCCTAAGTCCTCCCCGTACTCCTTTTCAATCTCATATTCCCATTCCTCGCCGTCCGCACTGCGAACGAGCACGACGATCTCCTCGTCACTGATCAGATAGCGATAGTCAAATACGTCCTCCGGTATCTGCCCATTTACAGACAAAAGGACATCGCCCGGCCTGATCTCCAGCTCAGCGGCGATACTTCCCGGGGCGACGCTTCTTATAATATGTTCCATAACTTTTCCCTTTCCCATACACTATACAGGATTTTCGTGCGAATTACAAATATTAAGTTGACGGGCTGCGCGCGTAAATGGTATAACAAGGATAGATGAAACATGAAAATACTGGGGGATTCCTATGACTGAAAATTATTACGAAAATGTACTTCCCATTGCACCTTTAAAGATCGCCGCCCTGGAAGGCTGCCAGGAGCTGGCCGCTCAGGTGGACAAATATCTTGTGGGCTTCCGCTCTGACAGCAAGCAGGACTACCACGACCTTCCGAATTTCCGGGGTTATCTCGAGGAAAGCTATCTGTTGCGCAACGCCTGCCCCCGTTTTGGCACCGGCGAAGCGAAGGGCATTCTGTACGACTCTGTCCGCGGCGTGGACCTGTTTATTCTGGCGGATGTCACGAACTACAGCCCGACCTATACGGTCTGCGGTCATGAAAACCACATGTCCCCCGATGACCACTATCAGAATATCAAGCGCATCATCTCCGCGGCGAACGGCAAGGCCAGACGTATCAACGTGGTCATGCCCTTCCTGTACGAGAGCCGCCAGCACAAGCGAAAGGGACGCGAGTCTCTGGACTGCGCCTTTGCGCTCGAGGAGCTGATCGATATGGGCGTGTCCAATATCATCACCTTCGACGCCCACGACCCGCGCGTCTGCAACGCGATCCCGCTCCACGGCTTCGACAGCTTCAATCCGCCCTACCAGTTCATCAAGGCGCTGAACCGATCCGCGCCCGATCTCGTGACGGACAAGGAACACCTGATCGTGATCAGTCCGGACGAGGGCGCGATGGACCGCGCGGTCTACTTTGCGGGCGTGCTCGGCGTGGACATGGGTATGTTCTACAAGCGCCGTGATTACTCTGTCGTCGTCGGCGGAAAGAATCCGATCGTCGCCCATGAATTTCTCGGTGACGATCTGCATGGAAAAGATGTCGTCGTCATCGACGACATGATCTCTTCGGGGGGAAGTATGCTGGACGTGGCGCGGCAGATCCGCGAACGCGGCGCAAAGCGCGTCTTCATCTGCGCGACCTTCGGCCTGTTCACGGACGGCCTGTCCCAGTTCGATGAATATTATGAAAAGGGCTATATCAGCCAGGTCGTGACGACGAACCTGAACTACCGGACGCCGGAGCTGCTCTCCCGCCCCTGGTACACCGAGGCGGATATGACCAAGTTTCTGGCGGCCATCATCGACTGTGTCAACCACGACGTGACGACTGAGCACGTGGACGATCCGACCGACCGGATCTACGCGCTGCTGGAAAGTCTGGAGTGAGATCAGAGCAGCTGCAGAAAGGCTCCGAGATTTCCTCTTTTCCCGCCGCTCGCGCGGTGAGAAAATAAAAGCTGCGGATTGCAGCAGGTACATAAGTTTGTCACAGCAAGGTGCTCTTTTCGGATTCCCGCCGCAAGGAGCACCTTTTCATTTGCCCGCCAGAGGTTCAGCTGGTATTTCCCGTTCTCCTTCTGATACAGCAGACGCTCGTCCGCGTCCTCAGAAAATTCCTGCTGAAACTGAGAGGCGACATCCTCGCTGACTTCATAACAGTCCTGACAGATCGAGGGACCTATGGCGGCGATCACATCACCGGGCTCTGTGCCAAACACTTCGCGCATGCGGCACAAGGTAACCTCTCCCATCCTGTGAACAGTACCCTTCCAGCCGGAGTGAGAAAGCCCGATGGCGCGGTGCACCGGATCCACAAAAAACAGCGGCACACAGTCTGCGTAGAAAGTGGCGAGCGTGAGTCCCGGCACATCCGTGATCAGGCCGTCCACATCTTTATAATCCTGTTCCCGTACAAAACCCTTTCCGCGGTCCGCCTCCGTCACGCATCGCACATTCGTCGTATGCGTCTGATCAGAAAGCACCAGGGAAGAACAGTCGAAGCCGATCGCCGCACCGATTCTCCTGAAATTTTCCCGGACGCGCTCCGGCTCATCGCCTCTCGTAAAGCTGAGGTTCAGCGAGGCGAGATCGCCCTCGCTCACACCGCCCTGCCGCGTGGAAAAGCCATGCCGCACCAGATTCGTCTCCTCCAGATTTTTAAATACGAAAAAAGGCACGCCCTCCCGCTCACGCAGGGAAAGCGGGCCATTCCCGCTCTTCCATTTCCACATATTTTTACCCCTGATACTCAAATGCATTTTCGATATGACGGACTTCGCTCCCCAGCACGCTGATCACGTCGAAGCGGCAGGCTTGCGATTCCCCGATATTCCTCTTATAACAATAATAAGCCGCCGTGCAGATAATTCTCCTCTGTTTCCGGAAATCCACGGCCTCCGCCGGATCCCCTGCGCGCCCGTCGCGGCGGTACTTCACCTCGACAAATACCAGACAGCTTCCGTCCAGCGCGATCAGGTCGATCTCTCCCTGACGACAGCGAAAATTGCGCTCCAGAATCCGATATCCCTTTTCCTCGAGACAGTGTGCGGCCAGCTCCTCATAATCCTTTCCGACCTGGCGCTTATTCATAACGCACTTTCCCCGCAGATATTCCGGATAAAGCTCCTGCGATGGAGCGGGCAGGGACCGAGCTTCTTCAGCGCCTCAATATGAGCCGCCGAACCGTAACCTTTGTTTGAGGCAAAGAAATAACCCGGGTACTTCTCATCGAGCGCTTCCATCATGCGATCCCGCGTCACCTTCGCGACGACGCTGGCCGCCGCAATCGAGAGGCTCTTCGCATCGCCCTTGATGATCGGCACCTGCAACTGCTCAAGACCCGGGATCGTCACCGCGTCGTTCAGCAGCACGTCCGGCGCTGGCTCCAGCTTTCCGACGGCCTCGCGCATCGCCTCATAGGTCGCCTGCAGGATATTGATCTCATCGATCCGCTCCTGGCTCACGACGCCGAGGCCGACCGACACTGCCTTCTCCATAATCTCATCGTAAAGGAGCTCCCGTCGCCGCGGCGTCAGCTTCTTGGAATCATTCAGATAGAGAATCCGGCAGTCCGCGGGCAGAATCACCGCTCCCGCCACGACCGGACCGGCCAGCGGCCCGCGCCCGACCTCGTCAATGCCGCAGATCACGCCGCAGGACGCATATTCGCGCTCATAAACGCGCATCGCATCCAGCCGTGCGAGCTCCGCCTCGAGCTTCTGCTGTCTTTTTATCTCACGTTCTTCCTTTTTTGTCATCACCGATGCCTCAGTATTCCAAACTTCGAGAGCGGCCAGATCCGGATGAAGGCTCTCCCGATGATCTCTTCGCGGCTGATCAGACCCACGCTCGGATCACGGCTGTCGGTACTGTCATTCCGATTGTCACCGAGTACAAAATACTCATCCTCACCAAGTGTGATCGGATCCGATGCAAGTCCGGAATTCCGGATCACCTCACGCCCGTAAGATTCGATGAGTTCCTCGCCGTCTATATAGATCGTACCGTCCACAATCTGTACCGTCTCTCCCGGAAGACCGATGATTCGCTTGATAAAATAGGTATTTTCCTCATAACGATATGGAAATACAATAATGTCAAAACGCTGCGGATCCGAAAAACGGTACGTCAGTTTATCCACAATCAGATTGTCGCCGTCACTCAAGGTATTTTCCATGGAGCTGCCGCTCACATAGGTACGCTGTCCTACAAAGTGAATGATCAGAAAGGTGGCCAGCACGACAGCCGCTACGTAGAGCACAAAACTCAGGAATTCCCTGAAGATACTCCTCTTCTCTTTTTCCTTTTTCTTCTTAGCCATTTTGCACCTCGTCCCGATCCGGGTACTCCAGAGTGATGCGCCCGAGGCTGCCGCTGCGGAAATCGTCCAGCAGCGCCGACGCCGCGCGCGCGCAGTCATCTTCCGCACCTTTCAGGCGATAGCCGCGCGCCCGGGCAATCAGGGGCAGTAGCTGCTCATTACTTATATCTTCCGATACGGAAATCCCGTAACGTGCTTCCAGCACTCCCGGATAATGCATCCGCAAAAATGCGGCAAGTTCTACGGACAGCTCATTCAGATTCAGTACGTGGTCGCCCACCGAGCCAAGCATCGCCAGGCGCATACCCACCTGCGGATCATCGAACTTCGGCCAGAGAATCCCGGGCGTATCGAGAAGTTCCACCTGCCGGTTCAACCGGATCCACTGCGCACCTTTCGTAACACCCGGCTTATTGCCGGTCTTTGCACAGGCACGACCTGCAAAACTGTTGATAAAGGTGGACTTACCGACATTGGGAATGCCCACAACCATCGCGCGCACCGGGCGGTTCAGAATCCCGCGCCTGCGATCGCGTTCCGTCTTCTCCCGGCAGGCTTCCTGAATAACGGCCTGAATCTCCTTCATATTAGCCCGGCTGCGCGAATCCAGTTTCAGCGCGTAGAATCCCTGCTTCCGGAACCAGGCGGTCCATTCCTCGTTGCAGTGCGCGTCCGCCAGATCTGCCTTGTTGAGCAGAATCACCCTCGCCTTTCCCCTGCCCAGCTCGTCGATATCCGGATTGCGGCTCGCGAGCGGCGCACGTGCGTCCACGAGCTCAATAATCAGATCTACCAGTTTTTTATTTTCCTGCATCATACGCCGGGCTTTCGTCATATGACCCGGATACCACTGTATGTCCATCTTACTCCTAACTTCCACCCTTCGGAATCGGCCCGAAATTCTCCCACGGAAAACTCACAAACCAGGCCTTTCCGTAAATATCCTCCAGCTTTACATTTCCGATATCCGCATAGCGGCTGTCCTCGCTGGCATTCCGATTGTCCCCGAGCACAAAGTATTCGCCCTCTCCTACTGTCAGCTCCTCCTCGGCGAGCCCCGCATAATCCATCTGCTCGCTTCCGATCCCGGTCTCGTAAAGCTCGCCATTCACATAGACAAAACCGTCGATAATCTGAATCGTATCGCCCGGTACGCCAATCACCCGGCGCATATAGTAGTGGGAATTCTCATTGCCATTCGGTTTGAAGACGATCACATCGCCGCGCTGCGGCGTGGAGACCAGGTAAATAAAGCGGTTCACGAAAACGCTGTCGCCACTGTTCACAGACGGTTCCATCGCCTGCCCCACGCAGGTAAGACCCGTCATAAAATAAAACACAAGCACGCAGCCGATCGCGAACGCAAGCACAATCTCGCCCACCCAGAGCAGGGCGGCCTGCACCGCGGACGGCTTAATGATTCTTTTCTTCTTATAGAAACTGAGTCCTTTTTTTCTTCTCATGGGATCTGTCTCCCCGGATAGTAATAGAGGGACATTATACTTACGTACATGTCCCTCGCATTCCTCAAGCAATCCTGGCGTCTGCTCTTATCTGATACGCTCTTTGACCTTCGCGGACTTGCCGACGCGGTCTCTGAGATAGAACAGCTTTGCACGGCGTACCTTGCCTTCGCGCACCACTTCTACCTTCTCCACGTTCGGAGAATGAAGCGGCCAGGTCTTCTCCACACCGATACCGTTCGATGTCTTTCTGACGGTGAATGTCGTACGGCAGCCGGAGCCCTGCACCTTCAGCACGGTGCCCTCAAAAATCTGGATTCTCTCGCGGTTTCCCTCTTTGATCTTCGCGGATACGCGGACGGTATCGCCGACACGGAAGCTCGGCGCGTCCTCCTTGATCTGCTCTGCTTCGATCTTTCTGATAATCTCGTTCATTGTGTTCCTCCTTCATAACTCGATGTTCTTAATGCCGGAACGACAACAGAGGACCATCTCCTTCTTTTCACAACGCGTTTTATTCTATCATACTTCTATTTTCTTTGCAAGAAGATTTTATCTTCCTTTGTGAGCTGCGCGCGTTCCATCAGCTCGGGACGGCGCTCCATTGTGCGCAGCAGCGACTGTTCTCTCCTCCAGCGGTCAACATTCGCATGATGACCGGATAAAAGGATCGGCGGCACCGTCTTCCCATGCCACTCTTCCGGGCGGCTGTACTGCGGATATTCGAGCAGACCGTCGTGAAAGGAATCATACTGCGCAGACTCCTCATTGTGCAAAACGCCGTCTACCAGACGCGAAACCGCATCCATCACGACCAGCGCTGGAAGCTCGCCCCCGGTCAGCACATAGTCGCCGATCGACACTTCCTCATCCACAATCTCCTCAATCAGACGCTCATCCATACCCTCGTAATGCCCGCAGAGCAGGATGAGCTCCTCCTCCTGCGAGAATTCCTGCGCCATCTGCTGGTCGAACACGTGGCCCTGCGGACTCATATAGAGGGTCCGCGGTCTCTTCTCCATACCGGAGACAATGGACTGCCAGGCGCGATAGACCGGCTCAGCCTGCATGACCATACCCGCTCCGCCGCCATAGGGATAATCATCCACACGCCCCCGGTTGTTGACCGAGAAGTCACGGATATTCACTGTTTCAAGCGAAAGAAGCCCCTTTTCCATGGCGCGGCCGGTGATGCTCGTCTGAAAGCCGTCCCGGATCATATCCGGGAACAGCGTCAACACATAAAATTTCATAGATCCAGCAGTCCTTCCAGCACATGGACGAGCATGCGCTTTTCTTCCACATTCACGTCGAGGATGCAGTCACGGATCGCCGGAAGCAGAATCTCCTTCCCCTCCGGGGTCTTCACCACATACACGTCATTGGCGCCGGTCTCCAGCACATCGCTCAGTTCTCCGAGCGTCTGTCCCTCGTCCGTGCACACCTCCATGCCGATGAGGTCAGCGATAAAATTCTCATTCTCCGCCAGTGGAACCGCGTCCTCCCGTGAGACATAGAGATCCATGCCCTTATAGCGCTCTACCGCCTCGATGCTGTCATAACCCCGGAATTTCAGAATCACAAGATTCTTGAAAAATCTGACGCCGTCGATCTCAAGTGACAGGTACTCTTTTCCGGTGTCCAGCAGCACTTTCTGAAGCTGCTGAAACCTGGCCGGATCGTCTGTCGTCGGATAAACCTTCACCTCCCCGCGCACGCCATGCGTCGAGGAGATGACTCCGACTCTCAAAAACTGCTCCATACTACTGTACGATCTCCACGATCACCTTGCTGTCATCCCTGGAAGACGCAGCTTTCACAACGGAACGAATCGCCTTTGCGATACGCCCCTGCTTGCCGATCACCTTGCCCATATCGGAGGGTGCAACGCGGAGCTCAACAACTGTCGTGCTCCCCTTGCTCGTCTCGGTGACTGACACCTCGTCCGGATGATCCACCAGCGCTTTGGCGATCACTTCCACTAATTCCTTCATCGCTCTACCTCTATTTGCTGATACCTGCCAGCTTGAACAGCTTACCCACGGTCTCCGTCGGCTGCGCTCCGCTCGAGAGCCACTTCTTCGCGGCCTCCTCATCGATCTGGAACGTACTCGGATCCGTGTTCGGATCATAGGTACCGATCTCCTCGATGAAACGTCCGTCACGCGGGGATCTGGAATCCGCCACCACTACTCTGTAAAAAGGAGCCTTCTTCTGTCCCATTCTTCTCAGTCTGATTTTAACTGCCATCTTTCTTTACCTC
>JAJPXQ010000163.1 GCA_021205385.1 Lachnospiraceae bacterium
CGGGCGGATTCCGGACTTACACCGGTTAGAAACGTGCGCCGCCGGGCGCACACGCTGGAAAATGCCGCCCGGCCTGCAGTGTATGCGGGACCGGGCGGCATTTATTATATGGGAGGATTGAGTAGTAATCTTGTTGCCTTTATTCGGTTTCTTCTGTCTCAGTGGTTTCCTCTACGGATTCAATACTGATTGTTTCTTCTGAAACAGTCACGGAGGTGATCTGCGGGAGCGCTCCATCGCTCCAGTACAGGAAACCTTCCATGTCGATGACATCGCCAACCTCAAGAGTCGTCACCATCTGGTATACCTCGGAATCCTCATCGCACAGGCTTGACGCCACCATGAAGGTATAGCTCTCACCATCCAACGATACGTTGAAATACAGGTCGCTGCCCGCCTCACCGGAACCGTCCGCCTCGTACAGGAAAGCTACTTCGCTGCCGTCGGCGTCCGTGGAGGCCTCTATGGTCATTCCGCTGAATGACACGAAGCGGTTCAGGTAATCCGACAGCGTGTCATCAGCCAGCAGGCTTGTCACGTCGACAGCCGCCGCGACATAAGAATCCTCATCATCCAGAATTTCAAGAGTCGCGTCCGTGACGCCTGTCTCCCCTGACCATTCGGATTTATATCCGGTCACGCGAACCTTGGTTCCCGCTTCGAGCCGCTCATAATCCTCGTCAGTGCATTCCGCTTCGTACACGAGATAGCCCCCGTCTTCGTCCTGCATATAGAAGGTGACTGTGCCGTCCTCGGACAGGGACTGCTTTGCCTGTACATAGGCCTCGACCGTGACCTCACTGTCCACCTCGGCATCCATGTAAGATGTGTAGGTCATGACAGCAGCGTCCGCAGTCTCTTCCTCTTCAGAGGTCTCATCCGTCTCCTCTTCCGCTGTATCTTCCGTTTCTTCTGTTTCCACAGTGGAACCGCTGGAATCAGAGCTTCCGCAGGCGGTAAGCGCCAGGCTCATGGAAAGCATCAATGCTGCAACGAATTTCTTTTTCATAATAGAGTCTCCTTTCTGTTTTCTCTCTGCGTGTATCCATATTGCCAGAAAATATTGAAGACTCCATGTTTATTTCGTGTCTGCGCTGTGAATAATTCTAAAAATTATGTAAACTTTTTATTGGTAAATACCCTTGATTGTGACCTCAAAGACGGCCTCCTGGCCGTTCAGTTCCTCATTTCCATAATCCTCCGGGAAGGTGACGGTGACGCTCACCGTATCGCCGGGATGATAACCGATCAGCTGCTCTTCAAAATCGTCGATATAACTCCCCGAGCCGATCGTCAGATCCGTTCCGGAACCATTTGTGCTTCCGCCGTCAAAGGCGACATCGTCGATGTATCCGGTATAGTCAATATTGACTGTGTCTCCATCCGCGACAGTCAGGGAAGTATCTGCCTCCAAAACACTTTCCGTCGCCTCTGCCTCGTCATCCCATGTCACGTAATACACAGTCGCCGATATGACGAAAGCCGCTGCCAGACAGGCGCAGGCGATGGCAATCATCCTTTTCCGGGAGTGCTTTTTCTCCGGCGGCTGTTCAAGGACAGTCTGGATTTTTCTCAGTTCGGACAACATCTGCTCCTCCTGGATTTTCTGATAGCGGCCGTTCTTCTTATTGCCATACCGATAAGACGTCGTCCGCTCTTCCAGCAAATCCGCCGCTGTTTTCCCTTCCTCATTTTTCCGGAACAGATCCAGCCCCTGTTTCAGCATGTAATCCATTCTGGCATATCCGTCCCGGGAAATAAAAGCACTAAGATACAGTTCTATCCACTGATCGTCGCTGAGTGCGTCGGCCGAGATCTGAGAAACCTGGATAAAGACCGGGAAGGGCGCGGAACCGACCAACGGGTAGCAGTCAGCAGCCTTCTTCTTCCGGATCAGATTTTTTACCGTTTTGGAATCTCCTACAGCACATGCGATGGCAAACAGCTGACTGCATTCCTCGTCGTCGGACAGGTTAAACTTTTTACGATATTTCTCAAGCGCTTCCAGAACAAAGTTCCTGTTCTGCGACATGTCAAAATCCAACTGCATCATTTTTGCAGGGAAACAGGCCTTCCGACGACTGAGATAATCCAGGATTTCCATGCTGCGAAGAGAAGCAAGACGGCAATAGAAATATTCCTGCTCCTCGTCGGTGAGTACGTCCAGAACGCCTTTTTTCAACATCCGCAGGACGTCCTCCCTCCGGTACCGGTCAATGGCGCTCTCAAGATTTTCGGTGGTGACTGCAGAATCGGAATTTTTACTGTTCAAAGCGGAACCTCCCATAGTATTATTATAACCCCTCAGAACAGCATGTTGTCCGCTGCTCTGAATGGCTATCCATGTTTATATTACGGGATAAATGTGATTACTTTATGAGAAAATCGCGTTCAAAATGTGAACAGCTGAGGCAAAAGGCCGGACTACTTTCCTCATAATAACAAAGCGTACTGTCAGCCAACTATTTGAACTGACTGACATATTCTTTGAGCAGCATGTATACAGTGGATGACAACCTGATGACAGTATTGGCTTTTCAAGAGATAGTAAGTGCCGCGAAGATTGCGGACAGCAGTGCAAATATCATCCACATACAATATTACCTCCGACATATCCCGATTTGTCACGCTAGTTTAATAGGATGTCGTATTACCGTTTTCCACTTTTCTGCTGGAACCTTCCTGGCATCTGACATATAGATTTCATGATGAAGCCTTATCTCACTCAAATCATTTTCATATCCGTTCGCGGCAAGGAATTCATCCATAACCGCAACAATCACAGGCTCATCATCAAATGCCCCGAAATGCATAGTCTGCACACACAGCCCCTCATCAATCATAAGAAACTCCGCAAAGCAGACTTTCAAAGCCAGTATCTGTAAGCCACTGCGAATATGTCTCTGCATCAAAGGTATCCGGCACGCCCATGGCATCGCAGGAAGCCTTCGTATCACCACTCTTCAGCGCCTGATACAGGCTTTTCAGCACTTCCTTCACCTCGTCAAGCTGATGGGAGGAGAGACGCCGAAAGCCGTCTTTCTCCTCCTGCTTCGCCTCATAATAGATCTCCCGTTCCTCCTCTGTCATACCGCGGAGGATATACCATTTCCTTACCTGCCCCGCCGCAATCAGGAATAAAAACACTGCAACAACCGCAACCAGAATCCGCCTGTGCTTCTCCTTCATGTTTTCACCTGCTTTCTCCATTATCATTTCCATGATAGAGTATGAGAAAAAGAAGTCAAACAGCGGTATAAAAAAGTGTCTTCGACACATCAACCCCCTGCCCCCAATCTTGGGGGATTTTG
>JAJPXQ010000094.1 GCA_021205385.1 Lachnospiraceae bacterium
GGAAGATCAGGAACTGAGCCTTGAGTTTGACCGGGAGCATTGCTTCTGGAAACTGACCAAGGCCGAGAAAGAGCTTCTCAAACGAACGCCCGACCCGATTGTTATTACCATCGCCGGATTTATGAAAGACCGGCAGGAATGGACAGGGAGCGCCACTGACCTTCTGGAGCTTCTGCCGGACTTACAGATTAAGCCGCAATCCCTGACCAGAAAGCTGAATGTCAATGTGTCAGTGCTCTATAACGACTTCGGTATCAGCTACACTCTAAACAGCCGGAGCCGGGAGAAACGCACCTTCACGCTGAAAAAACTGAACACAGACGAGGAAGCTGTTGCTTCTGGTGACGATAATCCTGTGACGACATCTGGTATATAAAAATACCGTCACAGTCGTCACACCGTCACACATCAACCATGCCGAGCCTGCAAGGACAGACCGGCTATTTTTATTTTACGGAGGTTTTGCTTATGGATAATACCAACACCACAACTCAGGAAGTCCCCTATATCAAGCGCACCATTGACGGGCGCACTTACACGGTCAAGATACACTTCAACACTGAGACCAAAGAGACCGCCAAGGACAAAGTGAAGCGGCTGCTGACCAGAGAGCTGCAAAGCCAGCGCCACGCCGGATAAAGCATATTACAGGCTCTTGTCTCCTGCTGGACGGGAGCCTGTCTGCAAATTTTTTTGAGCAAGGTACTAAAAAGTTCTTGACATTTTGTTTCAGGTTGAACCTGGTGATATTCTGCGTATAAAAAATGCCAGCCTATATGAATGAGTGACAGGGGTTCGTATGATGAGCCATGGAAATTGTAAAGGATGAAATTTATATATTGAATGAACAGGAGAAGAAGCGCATACGAAGATACTGTCTCTTTCCCACGCTGAGCCAGGCCTTTATCCTTGCGGAAATCCCTGTCGCAGGTATGGTGATACTGCTTGAAATGATCAAGGACGTGTTTTTTCACGGGGATACTTATATTGCAGGCATTTTCCTGGGAATTGGGTTTATGGCAGTATATACAGTTGCTTTTAGCGTTTGCCTTGTGCTTCCGCATTGCGGGATGAGGGGAGCGAAGTGGGAGAAAATTCTCATGAAGGTGAATGTTTCCATGCAGGAAAGAGATTATTCGGCACAGATGTCTGCTATTTACGGTGCAAAAACGGCCGCTTCCATGCTCAGAAGGTCGGACAATGACAACAGGAAGAAAGCCGCGGAAGCTGCCGATGCGATGGCTGCTGTTGAAACGGTGGACGCGGTTGTGGGAGCAGCAGACGATATCAGCAGGAATGCGAAACAGGTAGCGGTAGCATGCGGGTTGGAAATCCCAAAAGCGAAAAAATATGTTCTTGTCATTGTATTACTGCCGGTTTTCCTGCTGATCGCAGTTTATGTTCCCCCTGTCATTTCAGCGAATCGGGCGATGAATGCACAGATTGCTGTGGCGTCAGAATCGGTATATGCGCTGCAGTTGGCCTTTGAGGACGGCTGTGATTCCGTCATGATCGATGATCCACAGGAAAGATATAACGATGACAGCTATACGGTAAGCGGATATCTCTTCAGAAATGCTTCGTCAGATATTGGAGCAACTGTTTATGTAACGGTGGACAATGATGGGGCTATCATCGGAGTGCATTATATGGTTTATATCGATATTGAGGTAGACAAAGAGGAAAACCTCGAAATGACCGGGACTGATCTCCGTGAACTGAACAGCATGCTGAACAATTCCGGTGTGGAGGCCATATCGGACGATCTGATGGATACCTGTGAACTTCCGGAAGAGTTTGTGACCAGGTTTCAGGAAAGTTCTTATTATGAAGAAATCAGCGTTAAGGAAGGCGAAAATATATATGTGCATTATGAAACAGACACGGAAGAGGACTATGATGAGCATAGCGCCCCGTATATTTATGTGCTCATAAAGCCGAAGAATTAGCAGTTTTTATTTGCACTGTATTTTACACAGCACCCGCCCGATATCGTCGTCGATGCAGATGGACTGGTTCCGGATCTGTTGCGGGCACATGGATTCTCCCTTGTTGATGCAGGCGTATACGGCTTTCGGGTTCTTGGCCGTCATCTGCCAGAAGGGGTATTTGATGATGACCGGCGTATTCGCCCCTACGCCAAGCTCCAGAAACAGGATGTGCAGATTCTGATGCCGCCGGATAAAATCGTTGTAGCGCTCGGCAGCTCTGTGCCAGCCCTCGTCCTCCACAAAGCTGTTGTCGCAGCGCAGATTCATGTTCATGGGCGCGCCGCAGAGTGGACAGCGGGGAACTAGCTCCGATGGGATCTTCATGTCCTTCTGCTCAGCGACCATCTTCCGGACCGCATCCTCATTTTCATAGGTTCTTTCATGGCAGGGCCTTGAGCACTGCCAGAGACCGTAATCGCCCTGGGTATAGAACAGGCGCTTCTTATCGAATCCGGCCAGCTGGAACTGGTGGTCCACGTTGGTGGTCAGCACAAAATAATCTTTATCCTCTACCAGCGCAAGCAGGTCGGAATAAGGCTTTCCGACGCCCGCCTCATAGCGGTTGACCAGGATGTGCCGCGACCACCAGGCCCAGTATTCCTCCAGCGTGTCAAAGGGATAGAAGCCGCCGGAATACATGTCCGTGATGCCGTATGTCTGATGAAAATCAGCGAAGGTCTTTTCAAAGCGCTCGCCGCTGTAGCTCATGCCCGCGGAGGCGGAAAGCCCGGCTCCCGCGCCGATCACGATGGCGTCCGCCGTATCCAGCTCCTCCTTCAGACACCGGATTTTATCTGCCGCTGTGCTATACAGAGGCGTCACCTTGCTGACCCTTTCACCGGAGAAGCTTCCGGTAGATCTGTAAATCGACGTCCTTAAAGACATTGAAAATCACCTCGATTTCGCTGTTTGTCTGCTCTTTATATTCCTTTACGGTGCTGACCGCGATCTGCGCCGCTCTGTCATTCGGAAAATGAAATTCCCCGGTGGAGATGCAGCAGAACGCGACGCTTTTAACATGGTTCTGCTCCGCGAGTGTGAGACAGGAGCGGTAGCAGGAGGCGAGCAGCTCCCGGTCTCTTTCCGTCAGCCGTCCCCGGATGATGGGGCCGACAGTGTGCAGCACATAGTCGCAGGGAAGATTGAAAGCAGGCGTGATTTTAGCCGTTCCGGTCGCCTCTTCATGCCCCTGTTTCTGCATGATTTCATCACATGCACTTCGAAGCTGAATGCCTGCGAAAGTGTGTATACAATTGTCAATGCAGCCGTGGTTGGGGCAGAAGCAGCCCAGCATCTGCGAGTTGGCGGCGTTCACAATCGCCCCGCAGCGCAGCGTGGTAATGTCACCCTGCCAGAGGTAGACACCTTCCTGCACCGGCGTCAGGTCGGAAAGCTCTGTAATGCCCTTTCGCCTGGTTTCTTCCTGCAAATAAGCGTCCTGTATTTTCAGAAATTCCCCGCTGACCGGCCGTGGCATGCGCACGTTGAACAGCGCCCGCAGGAGCCGTTTCTGCTGCGGCACGTCGGAAGGAATTTCCATCTCCTGATAGCGGGTCTCTTCCGCGAGAAGCGCCCGGATCAGATAAATTCTGCGTTCGTCCTGTGTCATGGCTTATCCTCTTTTCTCAATCGCCTGTTCCGGGCAGATCTCCGCGCAGCGGCCGCAATGCAGACAGAGGCTCTGGTCGATGACCGCCGGTTTGTTGGAGATATCGATGCATTTCTGTGGACAGACAGAATAGCAGAGCTCGCAGCCGATGCACTGATCTCCCACAAAGTAGCCGCTCTCCACAGTCTGAGGCCGGCCGATCACGATGCCGTCGCGTGTTACATGGGCCGGATCGCTGATATCAAAGTATTCCCCGTTGGCCTCGTATAACTGGAACACCTCCAGCGCATCGCGCGTATTACCGGGATAAATCTGCTGCATATAAGTATTCTTCTCAAAAATCTCATCCAGCCTTTCGCTGCCGATATTCCGGACCTTTCCGTGCAGGGATATGCTCTTTTTGTCTTTCGTGGCACAGAGCGCAATGTACTGCTGCTCCATGAGCTGTGCATAGAAGGCCTTGCCCTTCGCCGTCAGGAAGTAGACGCCCTTTTCATTCCACAGCATCATATCAATGGCGCGGGTCTGGGGATGCCCGCCCGCGCCTATGGTGGCGACTATCGTGGAGTGGATGTCTTCCACCAGCATTTTCAGATAATCCAGACTTGTCATGTCAGCAATCAGCCGATGAGCCAGGCAGCCACTTCATCGGCGGCCTTCAAGGCGTCAGCGTTCTCCATGACAGAACCGGGAACGTTGGCATTGCCGGCCACATAGGCCTTGTAATCCCGGAAGCCGGCAGTGGCGAAGCTCTTCAGGTTGGTCTCCACCATCTGGGTGTACACATCCACGGGGCCGAAGCCAGCGAAGAAGTAACCGGCCAGCTTCTTGTCCTTGCGGGTGGCCATGGACATATCCGGCTGGGTGAAGTCCATGAAGGAGTAGGTGCGATCCAGGAAAGCCTTCAGCTGGGCGGGGAACTGATCCCAATGGACAGGAGCCAGGATCAGCATGGCGTCGCAGCTGTCGATGGCGGGGATCAGAGCGGTGAAGTCATCCTTCTGGACACAGTTGGGGGTGTGCTGACGCTTGCAGCCATCGCAGGCAAGACATACGCGCACATCCTTCTCGCCGATGTTAAAGGTTGTTACCTCGGCTTTTCCCTCCAGCTGCTCAGCAAATCTCTTTGCCATAGCATAGGAGTTGCCATTACGACGCTTGCTTGCGTTGATGATAAGTACTTTTTTCATGATGTTTACCTCCTTGTGGTTCCCCTGTACGGGTTTTCTCTTTTGCTGACTCCATCGTATCAGCAATTTTCCGCCCTGTGAAGTACGCACAAAATTGTGGTATAGTTACCGGCAGGAAACTGTCCTTTGGCTGTTTTTCTTCGCTTCGGGAGACGACCGGATCAGAATCATCTTGCATTTCCTTCCTATTGACCATATAATAAATCCGTACAGATGTTTTGTAAAGTAAGCATAATTTTGCACCGTAGTCACTAAAAAGAAACTATAAGGAGGAACTTACCATGGAAACAGCGAAAGACATACAGGCAAAACCGGCGAAGGAGCTGCCGACCTGTCCGGTGGAGACGACTCTAACTTTGATCAGCGACAAGTGGAAGGTACTGATTCTCCGCGACCTGATGCCGGGGACGAAACGCTTTGGGGAACTGAAGAAATCCATCGGCCATGTCTCCCAGAAGGTGCTGACGGCGCAGCTGCGGCAGATGGAGGAGAGCGGCCTTGTGATCCGTACCGTATTTCCCGAAGTGCCGCCACATGTGGAATACACACTGACCGATCTGGGCTACAGCCTGAAACCGATCCTCGACGCCATGTGGGACTGGGGAGAGCATTATAAGGCGCAGAATGGGCAGTAAACAAATAAAACAGCAGGAATTTGATGTTCTCTACCGGTGCTAAACCAACGGTCGACCTGCCTGAACTTCCGGTCGGTTGAGCACAGGAAGGGGGATATGATACGATGTGGACATCAAAGGAAAAGGAGCAGGAGAGAATGAACAGCCTGATAAAGTGAATCCGATTGTCAGTACCGCTCTCAACGGGATTGGCCTTGCCTGCCTTGCAATATCTGTTTTGTCGAATAAAGGTTAAGGATAGGCAGTTATCTTGCCATGGCAAAAATTGAATAAGGGAAGTACAGAGCCGTCCTGTTATAACAGGGCGGTTTTTACGTGGGGTAAAATCAGGTTAATCAGATGATCAATGGCTTTCTAGGCCATAATTTGCACCAAATTTCAATTAAATTAATAAGTTAATTGCACCTTTACCGTAATTTTACCTGAATTTCACGACAAACTCACGATAAACGAAGAAATGCCTGCTATAATGCTTTCCTGACTGAACGGATTATTCTGCGAAAGGAAAAGGAATCAGAGCGTGACTGTCTGGGATGACATGAGACAATTGCTTCTTGAGGCGAGCAGGGTTGGCCCTGTAAAAATGCTGAAATACGCGGCGGTACTGGTCGTTTTGGTGCTGAGCCACATACCCTGCCTGAAGCTTGCCGGGAAAGTGTATTATTACTGCGGCTGGGAAAGAAAAAGGGATATGGCTCTTTCACAGGGGCATGAGATTACGGCGAAGCTGATCAAAGGGCATAATGACCACATTGATTACAGTGCGGGAGGATCGCTTGCGGACTGTCACCCGTCAGGGATCTATGAATATATGCTGAATGGGGAGACAAAGCGATACCATGCCGGCTTTCAGGGCTGCGAGTATCCGCCAAAGACCCTCGCGCTCTACTACATAAGCAATCCGAACCGCATGTTTTCCGTAGATGAGAGTCACCTGGGCGACGGTCTGAGATTTCTGCCGGGGTTTCTGGTATCGGGACTGCCCTGGGTGCTGGCGGCGGTGACGGTTATTTTACTGGGGCTGGCGCCATAAAAATCATCCGGAAGCCGCGAGGGGCAAGGATGTACGGAACTGATGAAAAACGAAAGTGAGGGAGCAGACATGAATAACGGAATCGACACACGCTACACACAGGACAGGGAGCTTTCCTGGCTGCGCTTCAACGAGAGGGTGCTGGCGGAGGCCAAGGATGAAAGCGTCCCCTTGATGGAGCGACTGAAGTTTGCCGCGATCTTTGCCAGTAATCTGGATGAATTTTTCATGGTGCGGGTGGGATCGCTCCACGATATGAGTCTGGTGAAGGAGCCGCATATCGACAGCAGGACAGGGAAAACGCCGCAGGAGCAGCTGCAGGATATTTTCCGGGCGGTCGTTCCGCTCTATAAACAGCGCGACCGGATACTGGAGGAGCTGGAGACGAGATGCCGCGCCTGCAATATCTGCCGGCTGCGCTATGAAGAACTGGACAGCAGGGCGAAAAAACAGGCAGCCGCCTGGTTCGAGAATGAGCTGCGCCCGATCCTTTCGCCGCAGATCGTCGATCTGCATCATCCCTTTCCCCATCTGCCCAATAAGGGGCTGAGCATTGTCCTGAACCTGCAGGCGGACGGAAAGGAGCTGCTCGGCATTCTGCAGATTCCATCCTCGCTTCCGTTATTTCTCCGTCTGGAGGAGCGGGGTGTCCACTATATTCTGACCGAAGATATTCTCCTCGAATTTACCGACCAGATTTTCGGACAGTTTGTGATCACGGATCAGGCCGTGATCTGCGTCACCCGCAACGCCGATATCAGCCCGGAGGACGAGGCCTACGATGTGGATATGGATTTTCGTCAGCACATGCGCAAAATCATGAAAAAGCGCACCCGTCTGGCGCCGATACGGCTGGAGATCCAGGGAGGAAAGGACGGAAAGCTGGCGGAGATTCTCTGTTCCAGCCTTTCGCTGAACAGCGAGCAGGTATTTCATATGAAATATCCGATTCACCTGAGCTATCTTTTCACACTGGGAGATATGCTGCCCAAAGAAAGCGCCGCCGCGCTCTGCGACCCGCCCTATACGCCTGTATATTCCTCCGCTCTGAACCGGAACGAGAAAATCATTCCGCAGATCGAGAGAAAGGACGTGCTGCTGTTCTACCCATATGAATCGATGGATCCCTTCCTGCGGATGATTTCGGAGGCGGCCTCCGACCCCGACGTTCTCTCGATTAAGATCACGATCTACCGCCTGGCCGCCCGCGCCAGACTGGCAGAATACCTCTGCGCCGCGGCGGAGAACGGGAAGCAGGTGACAGTTCTGATGGAGCTGCGCGCCCGCTTTGATGAGCAGAACAATATCCTGTGGGCGGAACGTCTGGAGGAGGCCGGCTGCACGTTGCTCTATGGATTTGAGGGAATCAAGGTGCACTCCAAGGTCTGCCTGATTATCCGCAGGGAACGGGGAAGGGTTCGCTATATCACGCAGATCGGAACCGGCAACTATAATGAAAAAACCGCAAAGCAGTATACCGATCTCTGCCTGATGACGGCAAATCAGGAAATCGGGGAGGACGCGGCTCTGCTGTTCCAGAATATGGCGACCGCAAATCTGAATGGAGAATACGCGCATTTGCTGGTATCGCCATTCGCCCTCAAGGAGAAGGTCATCGCCTGCATCGACGGTGAGATCGCAAAGGGATCCAAAGGATATATTTTCCTTAAATTAAATTCTCTGACCGACCGGAAGCTGATCGACAAGCTCTCGGAGGCCTCCCGCGCCGGGGTGGAGGTCGTCATGAATATCCGGGGGATCTGCTGCCTGCTTCCCGGAATTGAAGGGCTGACGGAACATATCCGGGTCTTTTCGATTGTGGGACGCTATCTGGAGCACAGTCGTATCTACTGCTTCGGACGGGGAGAGAGCGCGAAGCTCTACATCTCCTCCGCCGATTTCATGACCAGAAATACGGAACGCCGGGTGGAGGTGGCCTGTCCGGTGCTGGACAGACAGACCAGGGAACGCCTTTTCCGTATTATAGACGGGCTGCAGCGGGACAATGTGAAGGCGAGGATTATGAGGCCGGACGGAACCTGGCACCGGATCAAGGATGCGGAAGTCTCTTTCAGCTGTCAGGAGGCCTTCCAGCAGGAAATGCTGCGGGCGGAGACAGAGGCGAAGAGCAGTGACGGAGCCGGGAAGCCGGTTAAAGGGCTGGCGGAGCGTTTATACCGGATATTCAGGAGGAAGTCTTGATGTTAAAATTATTGTTGCTGATATTTGTTTTTTTAGGGCTGTGTAGTATGGACTGAATGTGGTAATATAAAGAATAGTAAATAGAAAGGCGCTGATACCGGTGCCGGCAGAGCAGGAGGAAAAGACATGATGGAGCGGAAATGGATCTGGTATGATGTGGGGAATTCCGCTTTTACGCTGCTGGCGGCGACGCTGCTGCCCATATTCTTTCACACGCTGGCCGCGGACGCCGGGATATCGGAGACGGACTATCTGGCATACTGGGCTTACGCCACCAGTGTGGTGACGGTGATTGTGGCGATCCTGGGGCCGATCACAGGTTCTCTCTCGGATTTCCGCGGGGCAAAGATCAGAGTTTTTGCTCTCAGCGTGCTGATCGGGGTGCTCTCTTGCATAGTGCTGGGCTTTGCGGCGCACTGGATCTTCTTTCTCCTCGTGTTTGTCCTGGCGAAGACGGCATACCAGGTCAGCCTTGTGATTTACGATTCCATGCTGTGCGACGTCACGACGCTCGAACGGATGGACGAGGTCTCTTCCCGGGGCTATGCCTGGGGCTATATTGGTAGCTGCGTGCCCTTTGTCGCGGCGGTCGCGGTTTACGTTCTGTACGCGATGCTGGGACTTCTTTCCATGGCTGTCGCATCCGTGCTGTGCTGCCTTATCACGGCCATCTGGTGGCTTGGCTGGTCGCTTCCCCTGTGGAAAAGCTATGAGCAGAAGCATTTTGTGGCAGACGGCTCGCAGCCGATTCTGCAGGGCTTTCAGAATCTGAAGGGGATATTTGGAGAACTGAAGAAAGATAAAAAGGTTCTGTGGTTCCTGCTGGCCTTTTTCTTCTTTATCGACGGCGTCTATACCATTATCGATATGGCGACCTCCTACGGCACCTCGCTGGGCCTTGACACGGTCGGTCTGCTCGCGGCTCTTCTGGTCACGCAGATCGTGGCCTTCCCGTCGGCGCTTCTGTTCGGGTGGCTGTCCCGAAGAATCCGTTCGGAAAGGCTGATCGCGGTCTGCATCCTGGCCTATTTTGCCGTCACGGTCTATGCTGCCTTTATGACGCGCCTGTATCAGTTCTGGATCCTGGCGGTCGTCGTCGGCATGTTCCAGGGGAGCATCCAGTCCCTGTCCCGGTCTTATTTCGCAAAAATTATCCCGCAGGAGAAGTCCGGAGAATACTTCGGCATCTATGATATTTTCGGAAAGGGCGCATCCTTCATGGGAACTCTGCTGGTGGGACTGGTCACGCAGATGAGCGATTCGCAGAATATGGGCGTTGGCTTCCTGGCGCTGATGTTTCCGGCCGGACTGCTGTTTTTCATGCTTTCGGCGCGGGAATAAATGAGGGATGTTCCGGGAAATTTACAACTCTTCCCCATTCGACCGGATTACCTTCTGATACCAGGAAAAGGAATCTTTCTTTCGTCTGCGCAGGTCGCCGGTGCCATCGTCATATTTTTCCACATAGACGAAGCCATAGCGTTTTGCCATTTCTCCGGTGGACGCGCTGACCACATCGATCCAGCCCCAGGGCGTGTAGCCCATCAAATCGACGCCGTCTTTTACGGCTTCTTTCATCTGTTCAATATGCTGGCGCAGATAAGCGATGCGATAATCGTCGTGAATGCTGCCGTCCGCTTCTCTGCGATCATACGCGCCGAGCCCGTTCTCGACGACCATCAGCGGGATCTGATAGCGATCATAGATTTCATTGAGAGAATAGCGAAGTCCCATTGGATCGATCTGCCAGCCCCAGTCGCTTGCCTTTAGATAAGGATTGGCGCAGCCGCCGATCAGATTGCCGCCCGCGGCAGCTGCTGTAGGATCGGAGGTCTCGCAGGTGCTCATATAATAGCTGAACGTGAAGAAGTCTACGGTTCCGGCTTTCAGCAGCTCATCGTCGCCCGCTGCTTTTTGGATCGTAATGTTATTTTCTTCGAAGAAACGATTCATATAGGAAGGGTACGTGCCGCGCACCTGGACGTCCGATGTGAACCAGTTCATCCGGCGCATCTCGCGCTGGCATTTCAGAATGTCGTCCGGATTACAGGTATAGGGGTATTTGGTGGCAAAGAGCGTCATGCAGCCCATCCGGAAGCGGGGGTATTTTTCATGTGCCAGCTTTACGACCCGGGCGCTGGCCACAAACTGATGGTGCAGCCCCTGATAACGGATCTGCTTTTCATCGGGAACCTCGGTCACCGGGCCGCAGTATCCTCGAACGCAGCCAAGCGACAGAACAGCGCCCATCGGCAGCGTGCCGGAGTTGATCTCATTGAAGGTAAGCCAGTATTTTACCTTATTCTGGTAGCGCTCGAAAAGGATTTCACAGTAGTGGAAGAAGCAGTCGATTACTTCGCGGCTGTACCAGCCATTATATTTTTCGACCAGCGCATAGGGAATCTCATAATGGGAGATCGTGACTATCGGTTCCATATCATATTTTTTTAACTCATCAAAGACCCGGTCATAGAACTGCAGCCCGGCTTCGTTTGGCAGTGTCTCCATTCCGGTCGGAAAAATCCGGCTCCAGTTGATGGACATGCGAAAACAGCGGAAGCCCATCTCGGCCGCCAGCGCAATATCCTCCTTATAATGATGATAGAAATCGGTAGCCTCATGGCTTGGATACAGTGTTCCTTCCTCCAATACCGGCGTCACCCGCTTCGGCCTTGTATGGGAACCGTTTGTGCACATGTCGGATATGGAAGGTCCTTTGCCATCGATATCCCACGCACCTTCGTACTGATTTGCGGCCGTCGCGCCGCCCCAGAGGAAATCTTTTTTCAAAACAGACATTTAGTTTTCCGGCTCCTTCCGTGAGATAATTGTCAGCAGAACATCGCCGGCTTTCACAGAAGGTGCATCTGTGGCCAGAACCCGTTCATAATCGTCAGTATTGGTTACAAGTACCGGGGTATGCAATGGGTAGCCCGCATTCCGGATGCCGTCGATGTCGAATGCGATCAGCTCGTCGCCGGCTTTCACGGAATCGCCCTCCGCGACTTTGTATTCATAAAATTTTCCGTCAAGCTCCACTGTATTCAGACCGACATGAATCAAAAGTTCCATTCCCTGCGGGGAGGTGATGCCGATCGCATGCTTTGTATCCATTGTGGCGGAGACGACGCCGTCGCAGGGGGCGACGACTTTTCCCTCGCCGGGAATCACGGCCACACCGTCTCCGAGCGCTTTTGACGCAAATACTTCGTCCGGGACATCCTCCAGTTTTACAAGCTCACCGGTCATCGGAGAGAAAAGTGTGATTTCTTTTTCCGCCCTGGCAGGGTCTTTATACAGAATAAAGGCCAGCGTGAAAGAAATCACAATCGTGATGACCGCTCCGATCGCGCCAAAGATAACGCCCCGCATCGGCTCATCCCCGCCGATAAAGCAGATCAGAGTCAGCAGTGACGGGGAGCCTCCCATGGTATAGCCGACTACGTGAAAAATACCGCAGAACAGACCGGATACGCCGGCGCCGATGACGGCGGCCAGCATGGGTTTTCCATATCGGAGGTTGATTCCGTACATGGCCGGTTCTGTGACGCCTGCCACGACAGCGGAAATACCGCAGGCGATGCCCTCCGATTTTGTCTCCGTATTCTTCGTTTTGAGGCCGACGCCGAAGGAGGCGCCGCCCTGCGCCAGATTCGAACAGAACATGGTAGTTAACAGCAGGGCATCGAAACCAAGCAGTGCCAGATTGTTTACTGCCAGCGGAATCAGTGCATAGTGCATGCCCGTCATGACGATGAACGGCATTGCCGCGGAGAGCAGGCAGATCGTGAGCCATGGCACGGTACTGTACATCGCGCTGAATGCGCCGGACAGCGCATTTCCCGCCACGTTTCCGATCGGCCCGAGAACGCAGAGGGCGACCGGCACACAGATGATGACGAAAATCAGCGGTTTCAGAAAGGACTTTAATACGTTGGGAGAAACTCTGTCAGCAAAAGTTTCTACCCGTTTCATAACCGGCGCCATCAGAAGAATCGGCAGCACGGACGAAGGGTAGGTCGCGCAGATCACCGGGATTCCGAAGAACCAGGTACAGTCCATTCCCAGGAAGGTTCCTGTCTCCAGGGAACTGTCCGTCAGCAGCGTCATCAGGTCCGGATAGACCAGCGCCGCGCCGACGACCATGAACAGCATGGGCGAGCCATTCAGCTTCTTTGCAGTTGTGTATGCCAGAAAAACCGGCAGAAATGTAAAGAAGCAGTCTCCCATTGCGTTGAGAATGATATAGGTGGAGCCGGAACTGTCAAGCTCTGTGAATGTGACCAGCAGCGTCAGAACCACTTTCATCATACCGCAGCCGAGCATGGCCGGAAGCAGGGGCGTCATGCAGCCGGATATGAAACCAAACAGCCTCTGTATCACACTTCCCTGTGCCTTTTGCGGTTCAGCGGATGAACTGTCGTCAAAATCTCCTCTGGTTCTGAAATCTCTGAAAAGGTTGGAGACCTCGTTGCCGATGACGATCTGATACTGTCCGCCCTGTCGGATGACGCTCTTCACGCCTTTGATTTTTTCAACGGCTTCGTCGTCCGCCCGGCCTTCATCCTTCAGCACAAGGCGAAGGCGGGTCATGCAGTGCCCCGCGCTCGCGATGTTGTCCGGACCGCCGACTGCCGCTATGATTTTGTCTGTTGTTTCGACGTAATTCAGTGCCATTCCATTTATCCTCTCAAGTTTCCGTCATTTTCTTTCCAGTCTTTCCTGATTTGGATAAAATCATTCACACCGCAGCCCGGTTGTATGTTTTGTGGCATATGCCAATAATGATTCTTGACATATGCCACTAATGAGCGTATGATGAGGGAGAATGAAATCCAGGATAGAGGTGAATCCATGGCAAGACCTACGAAATGCAGAATGATCTGCCGATTTCCGCAGACGCTGGAGTTTGTACCGGCGAAAGAGGCTGACGGGAGAGATCCTGTGATTCTGACGGTGGATGAATTTGAGGCGATACGCCTGATCGATAAGGAAGGCATGTCCCAGGAGCAGTGCAGTCAGAGCATGCAGGTCGCCCGCACCACGGTTCAGAAAATTTATGATTCTGCCCGCGGAAAAATCGCGGAGGCTCTGGTGGAGGGACTGCCTCTCAGAATCGAGGGCGGCGAGTACCGCCTCTGCCGGGGTGGAAATCCATTTTGCAGGATGGACGGTTGTTACAGGCAGAAACTCTATCAGGTTTATCAGAAAATGAAAGGAGAAACGATAATGAGAATTGCGGTTACTTACGAAAATGGTCAGATTTTTCAGCACTTCGGCCACACGGAGCAGTTTAAGATTTACGATGTGGAGGATGGGAAGATCGTCTCCTCCGAGGTGGTCAGCACGAACGGACAGGGCCATGGGGCGCTGGCGGAGGTCCTGAACGCATTGCAGGTGGACACTCTGATCTGCGGCGGAATCGGAGGAGGCGCGCAGAACGCGCTCGCGGCGGCGGGAATCAGGCTGTACGGCGGTGTGACCGGAGACGCGGATGCGGCTGTAGAGGCGCTGCTCGCCGGAAATCTTGCTTACATCCCGGATGTGCAGTGCAGCCATCACGAGGGCGGACACCACGAGGGAGGCTGCGGCGGACATCAGCATGGCGAAGGTCATGAGTGCCGGCATGGCCATTGCATGGATTAGTAAAAATTCCCCGTCCGATAAGGGCGGGGAATCAGTGAATCTACAGTAGTGTCTTATAAGTGCCACTTTGAAGCACCGAGCAGATTCCTTCGATCCCGCAGCGGACCATATTGGAGACCGCCGCGTCTGTGTAGAAGGCCATGTGCTGCGTCATAACCACGTTCGGGAACTGCCGCAGGTATGCCATGGAACGGTTACTGATGATCTCGTCGCGGCGGTTCAGGTGATAGATGCCTTCTTCACTCTCAAAGCAGTCGAGCCCCAGACCGCCGATTTTTTCCTGTTCAATGCCCGCGATCAGCGCTTCGGTATCCATCAGAGCGCCGCGCGCACAGTTGATCAGGATCACGCCGTCTTTCATTCTGGCAATCGCGTCGCTGCCGATCATATGATATGTCTGTTCGTTCAGGTTCAGATGTACGGAGATGATGTCGCTTTCCCGGTAAAGCGTGTCGAGATCTGTATAGTCAAGCCAGCGGGAGGCTTCGCCCTGGTATTGGTCGTAGCCCAGAATCCGGCATCCGAAGCCGGAGAGAATCTTTGCCAGCTGCGTCCCGATGCGGCCGGTTCCCAGAATCCCGACCGTCAGATTTCGCATTTCCCGTCCATAGAGTCCCGGCAGAGAATAATCGTTGACCTGCGCGCGCCACAGGGCGGCCTTGTAGTGCCGGATGCACAGAAGCATCAGCATAACTGCGTATTCCGCCACACCGTTCGGCTCATAAAATGCGTTGCAGACGGGCAGACCGATCGCTCTGGCGTGTGCCGTATCAATATGGTCATAGCCGATCGTGCGGGTCGTGAGGCAGCGGACGCCCAGTCTTTTGTATTCATCTAAAAGGGTCGCATCGATGTCCCCCTGACCGAGGATGGTCACACCCTCGCAGCCGGTCGCCATGGAAGCGTTCTCCATCGTCGGAACCTGATCCGTGAGGATCAGATCTGCGCCAAATTCTCCGGCATAACGGTCAAAATGTTCCCTCTCATCATCCCGGACTTCATAGGCAATGATTTTCATGTGAATCCCTCCTTTGCATTGTACTGGTATTATATTCCGGCTTGTGTTATCCTGAATGTAAGATAGATGACATTTTGAGGTGGCGGAATGGAAATTAAATTTTCAGACGAGGAAATGGAGCGGCTCTCGCAGGCAGGCTACCTGCGCCGCTATGCGCGGGAGGAAAGTATCTATCTGGAAGGAGATGCGGCGAATACGCTGTGCATTATCCGGGACGGAAGAGTGCGCGTGATGCTCAGCACCCGGGAGGGAGAGGAGCTGACGCTCGAGATCGTGGAGAAGGGACGGCTTTTCGGCGAATCCTCCTTCCTGAGCAAAAGTCCGCGGCCCACCACGGTCACGGCGGTCACGGATGTTCTGCTGCTCTGCTGCACGATTGAACAGCTGATTCCCTGCCTGTGCCGGAATCCGGATATTCTGCTCAAGGTGCTGCAGCACTGTTCGGAAACGATGAATCATCTGTCCTATTCTCTTCATTCCTTTCGTTTCCTGGATCGATACCAGCGGATCGCTTCATTTCTGCTGACGGAGACCGAGGCGGATAATCCGGACAAGGAGATCGAAGAGCATTGCCTGCCCTATTCACATGAGGAGATTGCGCTGTGCCTGGGGCTGGCGCGACCGACGGTCAGCCAGGTCCTGAAGGAATTTGAGCGCGACGGCCTGCTGCGCTGCGGCTACCGGAAGGTCTGTATCCTGGACAGGGAGGCGTTGGCAAAGATGGCGGGACTGGCGGCAGACTTTTAAGAGAATCGTTCCTTCAGTAGCTCCACCAGCCGTTCCGCGATCGGCGTAAAGACCTGGTATTTCTTCCAGATGATGTACATCTTCGTCTCCAGTTTGGGAGAAAGAGGGCGGAAACACAGGCCGTTTTCAGGGCTGACGTCTGCCAGACGGTCAAAGACCAGCAGGCATCCAAGTCCCTCCTTCACAAATACGGAGCCATTGTAGAAAAGGTTGATGGTTCCGATGATGTTCAGCTGATCGACAGCCTCGCCACACCATCTGGGGAGGTCTGTACGGATCGACTGGGGTGAAATGATGAGCGGAAGGTCCCGGATATCTTCGAGATAGATCTCTGTTTTCTGCGCCAGAGGGTTGTCTGCCCGCATTAAAAGCCCCCAGGTGTCGCCGCCCGGCAAGGAAAGATAATTATATTTGGAAAGATCGGGTGGTTCCACGATGACTGCGAAATCGGAGAGTCCCTGCTCCAGATCATTCACCACCACGCGGGTGTCTCCGCTGGTGATGTGGAAGCGCAGCCCAGGATACTGCAGGCGAAAATCTTTGATAACGCCGGCCAGATGGTGGATCAGCCAGGATTCCGCACAGCCAATCCGCACATCGCCGCCTGTCACATCGTTTAAAGACTGAAATTCTCCTATGGTCTTGTCCGTCATGTCCAGAATATCTTCCGCACGCTTACGCAGCAAAATCCCTTCTTCTGTCAGATGTACATTGTAGTTGCCGCGGACGAAGAGCTTGCAGCCGAGCTCAGCCTCCAGCTCCTTGAGCTGTTTGGACAGGGTCGGCTGGGAGATGTGCAGTGCTCTGGCCGCGCCCGTGATGCTGCCCTCCCTGGCGACCTCTATAAAATAGCGTAAAACTCTCAGTTCCATGGTGTTACCTCTGTTTCGTGTCTGTCGACATTATATCGCAAATAGATATTCTTTTCAAGAATAACCAGAAATAGAAACTAAATATTTGCCATTCTCCCTGTCACCATATAAGATAGACCTCGAGGGAGGTGGCAGACATGCCGGAAGCGAACAATGAGGCGCAGTGCTTTTATGAAAATCTCAGGGACATTGGCTTTGGGGAGGAGATGATTTCCCGTTGTGTCCTGCTCAAGAAGGAGGGACGCGACAGAGAACTATTGTCCACTTTGCAAAGCAGCCGCAGGGATTTGCTGAACTGCATTCATGCGGAGCAGAAAAAGCTGGACTGTCTGGACTATCTCGTAAACAGGCTGAATAAAAAGGAGGGGTAGTATGAAGCGATTTATCACATTTGTTCTTTTGATTTGTATGATCACTGGACTGGCGGCGTGTGGTTCCGTAAATGCGGAGTCATCATCGGATTCTGGAAGCGACGCTATTTCGGCCGTGGAAAGTCAATCAGAAGCAGAGAGCGAAGCAGAAGAAACGGGTGCAGTGGAAGAGGAGAGCAGTGGGGAAGATTCCGGCAGCGCCTCTTCCGGCGGCAAGCTTCTGGTTGCGTATTTTTCCTGCACCGGCACGACGGAGCAGATCGCCCGGTGGATCATCGACGAGACCGGTGCAGACAGTTACGAAATCGTAGCGGAAGATCCGTATACCGAGGAGGATCTGGCGTATTACACCGGAGGGCGCGCCGATCAGGAGCAGGCGGATGATTCCGCCCGTCCTGCAATCTCCGGCAGTGTGGAGGACATCGGGCAGTATGACGTGATTTTCCTCGGCTATCCCATCTGGCACGGGCAGGCACCGCGGATCATCAGCACCTTTCTGGAAAGCTATGATTTCTCTGATGTGACAATCATCCCCTTCTGTACCTCCCACAGCAGCGGCATTGGCTCCAGCGCTGAGAATCTGCATGATCTCTGCTCCGATACCGTTACCTGGATGGAAGGGCGGCGCTTCTCCGGGGATGCAGCGGAAAGTGACGTAGTTGAATGGATAGACAGTCTTGATTTACCGGAAAGTGAGGTGCGCAGCGTGAGTGAATTTGATTTTGAGACGAAGACCGTATTGCTGAACAGCGGCTACGAAATGCCGATCATGGGACTCGGGACTTACAGCCTGAGCGATGAGGAGTGTGCCGTTTCCATTGCGGCGCTGCTGGAAGCCGGGGGCAGGCTGATCGACACCGCCTATATGTACGGCAATGAGGCGGCGGTCGGGCAGGCCGTCCGGGATTCGGATGTGTCGCGGGAAGAAATTTTCGTGATTACCAAGCTCTATCCCAATCAGTTCGACCATGCGGCGGAAGCCATTGACGAAGCCCTGGAAAAGATGGGGCTGGATTATATCGACATGATCCTCCTGCATCATCCGGGCGACGGCGATGTGGAGGCCTATCTGGCGCTGGAACAGGCTGTCGCGGACGGCAAGGTCCACTCCATCGGCCTGTCCAACTGGTATGTGGAGGAACTGGAAGAGTTCCTGCCGCAGGTGAACATTACCCCGGCCCTGGTGCAGAACGAAATCCATCCCTACTATCAGGAAAATGATGTTATTCCCTATATTCAGTCGCTGGGGATTGTCGTGCAGGGCTGGTATCCGCTCGGCGGGCGCGGGCATACCGCGGAGCTGCTGGGGGATGAAACCATTTCTGCTATCGCTGAGGCTCATGAAGTCTCCTCCGCTCAGGTGATTCTGCGCTGGAATTTACAGAAGAGCGTCGTAGTGATTCCCGGTTCCAGCGACCCGGATCATATTCGGGAAAATCTTGATCTGTTTGGCTTTGAACTGACGGATGAGGAAATGGAACAGATCAACGAACTGGATCGGAATGAAAAGCATGACTGGTATTAAGACAGGAGGACAAAGGAATGGAACAAAGTGAATTACTGCAGGAACTGCGCAGCGGAATCCCCGTGCAGGGCGGTTCTGAGGGGCACCGGATCATGATACAGATGTCGCAGGACGCGTTTAAAGTCACGTCCATATTAAACCAGGGCTATCATGAGCCGGATGAAATTCGCAGGCTGATGGGACAGCTGACTGGGAGGGAAATCGATGATTCGTTCTGTCTGTTTCCGCCGCTCTATACTGAGTGCGGGAAAAATCTGTTTATCGGAAAACGCGTCTTTATCAACATGTGCTGCCATTTTCAGGATCAGGGCGGCATCTATATCGGAGACGACGTTTTAATCGGTTCCTACGTTGTCATGGCCACCATCAATCACGACCTGGATCCGGCAAACCGCAGCTGCAATATTCCCAGGGCCATCCATATCGGCAACAAAGTGTGGATCGGCTCCCATGCCACGATTCTTCCGGGCGTCACGGTAGGCGATCGCGCCGTTGTAGCGGCGGGCGCGGTGGTGACGAAGGATGTACCGCCGGATACGGTGGTGGCCGGGGTACCGGCGGTGGTGATCAAAAAAATCTAGTTCAAGAT
>JAJPXQ010000012.1 GCA_021205385.1 Lachnospiraceae bacterium
ATATAGCATGTTTCCGTTTTCATCATATGTATATTCATTTTTATACGATAATTCACCATTTTCATCATATCCTGTTTCCATTGAGAGTAAATAGACAGTTTCCAGTTGCTCATCTTCTGTCTCTAACACAGCGGTTTGCACATCTTCTTTTAACTCAAATGTTTCTTCTTCAATAGAGACACCATTTTCTTCCTCCGGTGTTAACTCTTCTCCCTCGACGGGAATCTCGTCTTGCGTAGTTTCTTGCACCGTTCCTGTTTTCGCCACGAATAGGTACATCCCGGTCCCCACAAAAAGAATTAGCAAAAGAGCAAGTACTGCAATTAAAACTTTTCTGCTATAACCTTTCTTTTGGGACGTTTCTTTTAATGAAAGCTCTGATTTGTCAACTTCTCGCGCAACCGTTATCGCTGCTCCACAGAATTTACAAAACTTTGAATTATCCGCAATTTCTTTCCCGCACTTTCTGCAATATACCTTTGCCTCTTCAGCGGCTCCTGCCTGTTGATTTTCTGGTTCAAATCCACAATAAGGGCACATCCCCAGTTCCGATTCGTATTCTGACATACAGTTTAAACATTTAATTTTCATGGCTCCCTCCATTCAAGAAACAATGGGATATAATTCAATCCCCACTTGAGTCATCTATCGTCAATACATTACATACCAGCGCAACAATATACGCTCCTACCGAGGCGAGCCATCCCCATTTAAATTCGATAAATTCCAGTTTTTCGACATCCAAACTCGCAAACGCTTTACTTTTTGCTCGTATCTCTCGCTCCGCTCGATCAATTCCGATTCCTCAGTAGCCAAACACTTTTAATATACCGTATCAAAATTAAATGTATCACCAGACTTTAAATACTCAAAATTGCTGGTCACTACTGTAAAAATCGCTCCATCCCATCCGCAGGTTATTATTCCGGTCAAATCAAGCTCCGAGTCCGTATAATATAATACATCGCCAGATTGGATAGCAGTTCCATTTAAGGTTGTAATTCTGTATAACCCAATTTCTACATTGAGACCACCATCTACAGACTGCATTATGCGTAATTCATCATAAATATCAGCCGTTCCTTCACAATTCGCATAGTATCCTTCAATATCAAAGGTAGATTTCTCATAGGTTTCACCCAAAAACTTTGCGTATTGATCTGCCAGTATATGTACTTTCTTTCTCGTCATATCTTCCATTAAGGAGTTATACAATAATGAATAGATACTGCCGCCTTCTTCCCTTTCGCCTATGGAGGCAACAATGTAATCCTCTTTTGTAGCGTTCCAGGTTCTCAGATACCCCAAAAGTTCTTCTTTCGTTTGCGTATCAAGCCTTTCGCTCATTCTTCCCCACAGATTATTCAGCTCTTCGTCCCATACTTGTAAAGAGCAATAAGAAATCTTATTTATGTCCAGCTGCGTATTATACTCCTGAAGCAAATCAGTATATTCATCAGACAGGCTTTCGACCTTTTCTACTTCCTCCTGAAGGCTCGAAGATGATTTTACAATCTCATCAACCCATTTCTTTATTTGCTCTGTATTACCTTCGTCATACATAGTCGCATATAAATCTCCATGAACTGGAAAAGATTCTGAAGAAATTTCCTCTAAATCAACTGCCTTTGTTACCTGCTCATCACTTTGTCTGTCAGAATCGTCTGATACAACCAGTTCTTGATTATCCTCTGTTTCTTTCTGAGACTGTGTTTGATTTTCAACATCCACCTTGCTGCAGCCTGCCAACAGGGTCAGGCTCGCTGCCGCAATCAGTATAATAGCCGTCAGTCTTTTATTCAAAAACTTCATTTCGTTCCCTCCATCAAATATACTTCTTGCAACATGCTCATAAAACTGAACATTTTTCAAATGCCATATTATCCAGCCCCAATCTCTGTAGACATAAAGAATTTGATAACTTTCTATTCTTTTATAAAGTCCATCTCATATCCTTCTATTGGCACCGTGATTGTGTTACCTTTAATGGTTCCAATCATTCTTCTTCTCTCTTGAAGTACAGTGCAATCTATATATACAGTATCTCCCTCCACATAATAGCTTCCATCCGAAGACACTGTCCCTGAAAACTCTTTGATATAGGTGACATCTCCATCTTTAGTGAACTCAAGATATCTAGAATACCCATTAGATGAAACCCAGACATAGCGACCTGAAAGAGGGGTTCTGCTACTGCCGCGAGATGAGAAAACTACCAGAATCAACGCAATAACAATCACCACTGCAATTCCACCAAACATAATTATTTTTCTGTTTGATTTTTGCTTTTCCTCTACATCTACAGCTGTGTGAACCTGCACTACATCTGTTGGCTCGCCGCAGGCGTGACAAAATTTGGCATTCGCACGTATCTCTTTACCACACCGACTACAATACTTTTTTACTTCTTTCGCTACTCCGGTTTGCGGACTTTCCAATTCAAATCCACAGTACGGACACATTCCCAGCTCCGATTCATATTCTGACTTACAGTTTAAACATCTTGTCTTCACTTGTTTTCTCCCCCGCTTCATTCTTATCTGTTTTTGCAGCACTAAAATTATTGTGGCGCCACATATGGTCTGGCCAGATAATCTGTCACGCCCGCATTTACAAATTCGGAATACAATTCCAGATAATCCTGCAAAGCCGTCTCCTCGACTGGCATTGCGTAGTCGTTCGCGTCCCCATAATGAAGGATTTCCTGGCTGACATTATCCAGGAGATACGCCAAAAAGGCTTTGGCGACCTTATTCTCTTCCTTTTCCAGATCATCATGAACACTCCACAGATTCGCATAGGTATATGTTGCGTTTTCCGTGTCGGGTATCAGAATACTGTAATGTCCTACCATTGCAGTTTTTATGGAAAAATAATCCGCGGAGGTTCCCAGCAGGACCGCGTAATCCCCACTTTCAAACAGTTCCAGTGCGTTTTCACTCGCAGCCAGTGTTTCTTCTCCGTACAATGCGTTATACATCCTCGCCGCAGCCTCATCAGACACAAGATAGTTTGATGCATCCTGCGTGATTCCCTCCAGAGATGATGTGTCATCCAGCGTAACTCCCGTTGAAGTATTGACATAGATTACTGGAATCAGCATACCCGTCGGATACTGCAAATCCGACGCAAGCTCTTCCCTTAAATTATTCAGATACTCGTTCTTCTTATCCTTTTTAAAAACGGAAGACAGTAACGTTGTATAGTCGGAATAATCCTCGGCAAGCGCCGTTACCTCAAACACCTCCGGCAGATCCCCATCCGCTATGGCCTGTCTCAGCATTTCCTCATATTCATCACGGGCAATCCCGACAATCTCTACCTCTATATCGTCATAACCGGCCATGAAGTTCTCTGTGATTGTCTCCATCCCCGTCAGGCGATCAATATCTTCTTCGCCTTCTTCTATATACCATACGGTTATCGCCGCAGCGGGGAGTGTATTCGCATCCTTCTGCACAAACCATCGGATTCCAAATGCTATAAATATTGCTGCGACGCCCGCGACAGCCCCTAGAATCCCCCTGCGTCTTCTGCGCTTTTTTCTGTCTCTTAATTCCTCCGGATCTTCTATTTTTTTCTCAGTAATCAACGCCTGTGCAAACTCTTCTACCGTCTGAAAGCGATACTGCTGTTCCATCGCCATCGCACGTAGGATCGCATTATTTACGTTATGCGAAATGCTCGTGACCAGCTGCTCCGGCGGAACCAGTTCGTCTTTGATTTTTCGATTTGTGGATTCTTCCGGTTTGCAACCTGTCAACGCGTAGTATAATGTCGCTCCCAGCGCATAAATATCTGTGCGCGCATCCTGATGATTAACGCGATCATACTGTTCCGGAGGGGCGAATCCGGGTTTCACGATTACGGTTACCATTGTATCCTCAGCCGCATTGGCCGAAAAACGTGCCGCGCCAAAATCGAACAGTTTTACGGAACCGTCTTTACACAGCATAATATTATCCGGACTCACATCTCTGTGAAGGATATTTTCTTTATGTACGGCGCTCAAAGCTTCGCAGACCGACTCTACGATCGAAATACAGTCTTCGCAGGGAAGCGGCGTCCCCAGTTCCTGCAGCTTCTCGCTCAAAGTCACGCCGTCCAGAAATTCCATCACAAAATATGCCGTATTATTTTCTTCAAAATAATCATAAACATTGACAATATTCTTATGCTTACTGAACTTCGCCGTGTTGCGCGCTTCCTCCAGGAATCGGTTCAGACCTACCGAGAACTCCTGTTTTCTTTTCCCGGCGACCACTATGATCTCCGTGCTGCCCACGGTCCGGTTCACCAGACCGCTTGGAAAATACTCCTTAATCGCTACGATATTCTCAAAGTTTTCATCCCATGCCTTATATGTAATACCAAAACCGCCAATTCCCAGCAGCTGTCCTATCAGATAACGACCTGCTATTTTCGTCCCCGGCGGCAGACAGAAAGCCTCCGCCGCACCAGATCCCTCTTCATGGCCGCAGTAAGGGCAGAAATCAAACTTTTCATCATACTTGCTAAAACAGTTCTCACACCTTATCATCATCTCGCTCTATTCCCCTCAGCTCCGGTCAATTTTTCGCCAGATAATCGTCCCAGGTAAATTGCTCCCCGCACAAAGGCACAAACACGAATTCTGCCTTTTCCACCGCAATGCGGTCATATCCGTGCAACTCCTGAGGCTGCATCACCAAATTGTCATTTAAATACACAAGCCCGCTCCCCGTGCCGCTCTTAAGAAAGAATTTTCTTTGCCTCGGTTCGTAAATGAGGATCGCATGCGCCTCTCTGCTCACCGTAGGCTCCTTCTCCAGATTGATCTCGAAATCAACATTTCTGCCAATCCTGTTATTCCCTGACCGACACTCAAATGTCTGTCCTGTATAGGCTCCGGCAACGCATACCAACCATCCTACAGGGGGAATGTGATCCTCATATTCATAATATTTCTGTGTTTTAGGCAATGCGGATATACTTCCCGCCCTGGTTCCGGCAATAGCGGCGGACAAAGTCTCTGACGAATCGTTCTTTCCGGTTTCAGGCTCGCCTGCCGGTTTTATATCCACCCCTTCACGACGCTTCTCGTTTTCATTATCCGCTCGCTTTTCCTCGACCGTTTCCGATGGTTCTATTGACAGTTCCTCCCGTTTGTCTGTCTCCGGCTCTTTATGCTTTTGCGTCGGCTCAAGTTGAAAAATACCCCATCTCTTTTTCCGCTTTCCCTGTTCTGGATTTCCTTCAGCAACTCGCTTTTCCGGCAAATCACCTGGCGTCGCTTCCTCTGCATCAGGTTTTTCTTTTGGAGGCAAAGGTTCCCATATAACCTTGCCCGATGGCTCTTCCGCCACTTTACCCCCGCATATGGGACAAATTTCAAACTTCTCCAAATTGAAAAAGTGACCATTTACACATTTCCTTTTATCCATTTCAATTCTTTCCTCCTGTTTCCTTTAACTCGATCAAAACAAACGTTGTATTATCCAACAGCAGCATTTCTTTTTGAACCAGTACCTGGGACATCAGCTGCCGGGCTTTTCTGTCTAATGTACTGTTCGTTGACAGCACATACCGGATCATCTCCTGCGGCAAGGCCTTATAAAGCCCATCCGTACAAAGCAGCAGGATGTCACCGGCCTTCAATTCAAATGGAGTGTGGGTCAAATCAAATGTGGTGACGCCACCCATCCCCATGTAGCTGATCAGTGCCTCGCCGCGCTCCTCCTCTGAGCGGTAAAACTCCTCTGTGATCTCCTTCTTTTCCATCTGCTCGTCCAGGCGAAGCATGTAATTGTGATCCCTGGTAGCCTGTATCATATCTCCATCTCTGAAAATGTAAAGCCGACTGTCTCCAACTGAAAACCAGAACAGTTGATCTCTCTGCACCAGAACGGCCAACTCTGTCGTCCCGCCATCTTTCCTGCCAAGCTTGTCATAAACGGTATCATCTGTCTCAAATAATACATTTTGCAGAAAAGCAGCCACCTCTTCTGTCCTGCCGCTCTCAATGCGTTGCGCAAAGAGCTTTTCCGCCACACAGATCGCCGTCTCACTGGCCAATGCCCCGCAGTCGGTTCCACCCATACCGTCGCACACAACGGCAAAGAGTTCCTCATGCAAAGCTTTAAAAAAAGCCCTGTCCTGCTGCTCTTCCCTGCATCCGATATCCGAGCGTAGCACCACGCGGTATGGAAAGTCATCGCGCAGCAGTTCCTCCCTTACCTGCTCCATAAGCACCTCTATATAAACACAGCAATAGCGGAGTAGTTATCCATTTCTTTGCCTGCTCCGCGACTGTTTATCGTCTTAACCATATTTTCGACCCATCCCTCCGGAGAGTCGCTTTTTTTCAGAAAGCGTTCCATCTCTTTTTCCAAAACCAGTTCCCAGAATCCATCCGTACATAGTAAGAACGTCTGATAAATACTGCTCCCCACAACCGGAGAAAGCTCAAATTCCGGCGGCTTTTCAGCCACACCCAGAACGCGAAGCAGCTTATTGCGATCCGGATGATTTCGTATCTCTTTTTCTCGAATTTCTCTGCAACGGACGAGCATTTGCGGTACGCTGTGATCCAGAGTCCGCGTTTTTATTTTGTTTCGCGAAAATGCATAAAGCCGTGAATCGCCTACGTGTCCCCAAAGGATTCTGTCATCGCGCACGTCCAACGCCACCGCTGTCGTCTTCATTTGGTTCGAGCTGGCAGTCGCGGTCTGCTCCGAGATAATGTCCGCCTGCGCTTGTCTGAACGCAAGGGACATCATCTCTTCCTGTGTTCCATTCTGCTCTGTATAGACATGCCGGAAAGCAGAAACGGCCAGCTGCGAGGCGATATCTCCCTTTCCATGTCCACCCAGTCCATCCGCGACAACAAAGCAGACGCCATCTCCATATTCAATGATTCCCGTGCTGTCTTCGTTGACCTCCCTGGAACCAGGGTTTGTAAATGCTGTGAATTTCATCATGTCGAACACCTCAATCCGCGTGTTTCTCTCTCTCTTTTTTTCTCGACATTGCTTCCAGTAAAATCAGAAATGCCTTCCGGTCATTGTCCTCATATCCCCGAAAGATAACTTTCTCAATGTCATTATGATCAAAGCCAATATTGAGACGCATATCATAAAGCCCTTCAGGATAAGGTACAGCGACATAATCAAATGTTCGCTCCGGAATCGCGGCTCCCCGTTGAAGCACACCTATCACCATTTGCCATTGTTCTACATTTTTCACCTTAACTACCGACCCTATCGGAAGTAAATACTCATATTTTAAGTTCATTTTTCTCCTCCCTACCAGCTGGAAATCCATGCTGCGACTGTTTTTCCAGCGTTGACTGCTCCTTCTGCCACTGTGCTTGCAATACAATTTACTGAATCTTGCAGATCATCCAGAGTATTATTTATTACATCCCCCACCGCGTTGACAACTACGCTGTTTTCCCCGGTTATCCAACTGATTGGGTTTACTAAACTTCCCAGGCACTCCATGGCCTCTTCAAAGTCGTCTCCATCAAATTCCTTGCCAACTACAGAGTAGACTAATTCTAAACCTGTTTCCGCAAGGTCTGTCCCTGTATCAAACAATGCTTCCCCCGTTACTGCCCACACTGCTGACGCAGCTGTAGCAAGCGATGGATCTTCCCCGAACTCGGTAGCGCTATCTATAAGATTCTCTCCGGCATTCCAGGCAATGTTAATATACGTTGCTCCTACTACGCCTTTCGGCAGTGTTGTCCCAGACGTAAGCGTTTTTATTCCTTTTTTTACGTACTTTTCAATCAAATCCTCAACGCTATCAGCATCGCCCTTTTCGATAGCTTCTATCAGATCTTTTCCATCATCCATCCATCCTGCTACCTTGAAAATTGCGAAGTCTCCCATTTCTTTAGACATCATTGATACTGTACCGAGAAACTCATTGTCAAATACATAGCCCAGGTACTCTGTTACAGTTTTCAACTTGCCAGCTGCAGAACCCACATCAGCATAGAGTCCACATATCGCCCCAAAAAGCCATGCCAGGGAAGAATATGTTATTTCTTCTGTATTGTTGTTACTAACCGCAGGATTTTGAAATTGTTCTTCCAGATTCGAGCCGTTGCTTAACTCGTTTTCCGTTTTCGCATATAAACTAACAGAGTCAGAAAGAGCTACGCCCAGACTTGACGCTATTAAGCTCATTGAGTTCAGATTTTCACTGTATGAAGTAAGTTTTTTACTGACGGTTGCGCTGCCAGACACCTTCCATGTCAGACGTGTATTCACCTGTACGACGGCCTGCGAAAGTGATTCAAGCTGGCTCGCTATTTCTTCCAGCTCCGACACGCCCTCCTGCATAAGATTGCTGTTTACCTTTAACATTTCTCCTGCCTTCCATTTCGGCAGGGACTACTACTAAATGTAATCCCTGCCTCTGTCTCTGACCAACCGTTTCACTAAGTGAGACTGCTTTGGGGCATTTCATCAGCCAGATTGGTCGCTCCCTCTTCTGCTGTAATATACCTTTCCGCGATGGTATTAAGATCATTGGAATGTTTCATAATCATACTGTTCAGAGCATCCATACTCGTCTTCAGTGCATTGAATTTTGTCTTATAAGTCTCCGACGCTTTCCCTTCCCAGGAGCTGCACAGGCTATTGACACTGGAGATCATTTCGTCGTGCAGATTCTTGACCTCCGTCGCTTTTGATGCAAATGTAGTAGATGCGGACTGCAGTTGTTCCGGTGTTACAAGTAACGTTGCTTCCATTCTGATTTTCCTCCTTGATTAGAAATGTCACTTAAACTGATTAGTAACTCTGTTTCGAAGCAGTTTCTCTATTCTCTTCTTCCGCTGTGATGTAGGTGTTCAGCGCACTGCTCAACGCTTCTATGTACTGATTGATCTCGTTGTAGAACTCGGTCCACCTGGCAGAATTGGCTGTATATGAATTATTGAATGCCGTATTGGCATCGCCCGTCCACATGCCTGACAATTCCTGTTGCACTTTGTTAAGCTCCTGCACTTTTGTCAAGAAATCCTGATTTTTACTCTGCAGCTTTGTGATCGTACTTTGCATCTCTGATGCGGTTACCCGAAACATTGACATTTTGTTTTCCTCCTTCGATTATGTCTTTTATATTACCCACCTCATATCCGAGGTAAAGTGATCAAAATGCGGCTCCGCCACCTCCGCCGCCACCATTCCCGGCTCCGCCCGAAAACATATTCACCTGTTCCAGCGCCTGTAGCTCCGCTTCCCGGTAAATCTCTGCCATAGCTGATATCTTTTCAGCAATCTGTCCGATTTCACTTGCACTGGAACTGACTTTTGACTTCAAAGCAACGCACTTGCTGGCAAATAATGCAGCACTGTCCCCCTGCCAGCAGCTCCCCAGAGAATCCACCAGATTGTCCAGTTTTACAGACAACGCATTCAAGTCACTGGAGCAATCCTCTAAAGCTGTCACTTGGCTCATAATCCTCTTATACTCTACCTGAATCGTCCGCTTCGTCTTTGTGCCCATTGGCCTTCCCTCCTACTGCAATGTACTGGCAGGCATCGACTCCGCCTGTTCTGTTGCTGTCTCCTCCGCCGCATCGTAGACGCCTGCCATGACCTCCAGATCCTTGACATGTTCCGCATAGCTGTTTAAGATTGTCTGAACCGTACTGTTCAGGCTTGCGTAGATTCCCCAGTGTGTGTCTGACGCACTGCCCGTCCAATAAGCTTTCATACCTTCCATGTGTCTATAAATAGTCTCTAATGATGCATTCACCATTTTCAAATGAGATTTGGCTGTCGTAGACTGGCTTTTTAACTCTTCTGGTGTTACTTTCAATGTTCCTTCCATAAGATGGTTTCCTCCATACTCATCTGTCAGATGACAATTTTATTGATGCTGGATTGCACACTCTGTTCTGTGCTGTCGTAACTCTCCCGAGCCGTTCCTATGTCATCCACCATGCTTCGAATGACCTGTATCATTTGATTGATCCTCTCCATGTCCTCCGCATAGGTCGCAACATATGCATCACGGGCTTCTCCTGACCACATTCCATCCAATACTTCCAGTACACTGTAAAGCTGCGAATACTCCGTCCGAAGTGTCTCAATTTCACTTTCCAGAGATGAAACTGCACTCGCCAGCTTTGTCGTATCAACCGTAAATTCCACCTTTCACCCTCCTACTCATTTTCATAATTTGTAATCCGTCTGTATCGGCAGCTCACGAATCAAATCCTCAAGAACACTTGAAACCGCCTGAGTCGAATAATAATGATTCTGTCGTGTGATCCCTGTCAGCATCTGCAATGACTGCATATTTACGCGCATCACCGCGCTATTCTCTTCCAGACTGTTTTCACATCCTGCGTATTCATCCTTTGCCGTATCTACGACCGCTGCCAGATCATGAAGAACTTCCGCCAATCTGGAAAGCTCTCTCTCCTGCCCGTAAATCAGCTCTGAACATCGTGCGGCGTTCTCCTCCGTACCACATATGGGCTGTCTGCTAAATTCGTATCGAATCTCCGAGAGGCTCTCCTCGATTCTAAACATCTCACTGTTCATCGCTGTGAGCACCCCGGACGTCTCTTCAAGTCTGTCCGTATTTACTTTCAGCATTCCTTATTCCTTTCCCTGTCGTCACAAGCAGTTTAACATCTTCCCATGCGAGCATCTGCAAATTGTGACAAAATGCACCTGAATGAGGATAACCTGCATCGTCAGAGGAGAAACAGCGTTGCTCCTGATCGCACACCATTTTCCGCCAGAGTCGAAGATGGGTGAAAAATTTCCCTCTTCGACTGATCCCCCAGCATAAACAGGCCATAATCTTCTGCCAGGGGAATACGCTCACTCTGAGAAATCGAGCGAACCATCTGCGAAACAAGCTCTCCAATCGGCACTGTCTCATCCACGCGAAAATCATAGGTTCGGTTCAGCACACGATAACACACTTCCACGAGAATCACTCACTCACCTCCCGACTCAATATTGCGTTGACCTGTTCTTCTGAAAAAATCATTTCTTCTCCCTCGCACGGCGATATCAACAATTCTCCGTTCTTACAAAAGCAGCTGAACTTCTGTATTCGCCCGTCATCCACATATACATGAATCTCACTCTGAAGGTTCTGTTCCCGCTCATTTTCCCGCCTTATGAAATCTGATATAATTGTTACAACTGCCATTTCAGACATATCTGTAACACGATAGTTCTGAACCTCCGTCGGTATCTGCGCCAGTCTTACGGTGTGATTTCCCTTACAATACAGAAACCACGCCGGAACTATGGAGCTGTATATACGATAAGTGCTCTCCGCCCACGCGATACATTGCATGCAGGGAATCACATCTTCCTTCAACGTCCATTGCCCATTCTCCCAGCCTGCCAGATCAGCCTGCTCCAGCCGCATCATGCTGTCGATCATCTGCTGCTGCAAGGTTCTTTCTGTACTTGCGACCGGACAGTCACTCCAGCCCCTTCTGCCCATAAGACCAACACAGAAATTCAAATCTGTGGCTGTCATGATCCAGCTGTTTTCATTTCCCGTCTTCATGCAGCGCCTCCAGAAAATCTTTTTTATAATTCCGCGATATCGGTATGTGAATCTTTTCTGTCAGTTCTACCATCTGTTCCACTCTGTCAATTCCAGTGATCCTCTGTCTGTTGACAATAAAGCTTTTATGACATCGCAGAAAATATTCCGGTAATGATTCTTCCATTTCCCGCAATGTGCCGCGCAGACCAAATTCCCGATACTCTGTTCTCAGAAAAACCTTTTTCTCCCGCGCTTCCAGATAGAGGATATCTGCGTAGGGAACATACTGCGTCTTTCTCCGATCGGATATTTCCAGCATGTCCGGCCTGTCAGCCATCCGGCGCCGAAACATTGCCATGACCTGCAGAACTGTCTGTTCCACCTCCTTCTTTAACAGGGGTTTCCAGAAAAGGGCAATCGGCATAATCTCCGGACGGACATAACGGGCCGGCGGGACATGACTGTCCGCAATAGGCAACACCATGACTGCGGGATTCTTTCTCTTCGTTTCCCTGATCGCGGGCATCACAGTTTCATCCGACACATCACAGACCAGTACATCCATCTCTTGTGTCGCGCGCGCCCAATCCCCGGCATTCTCTAAAAACTGTATATCAATATCAGCCCATGCGTTCTGAATCGAATAGACGCTAAAGCAGTCCCTCAGCTGTCGGAGATCGGAATCACATGCACTGCACATGGCAATCCGAATCACTTCATAACCCCTCTGTTTTGCGGCACGACGATCATATCAACATTTTCGGAATCATCCTGATTGACCGCATACGCGAACCCATTTTTCAGACGCTTTGCCTGTTCGTTATACTTTACATTTCGATAAGAGAACAGATTCTGTTTATTCAATTCCCCACCAAGCAGAACCCCTGCCTGCTCCCGAAGAAAGCTCTGTCCTGCCGATCGCACCGAAACCAATCCGACACTGTCCACATCAAGTCCTGCGAAAAAATAAACATTGAGCAGGCGCCCCTTTGCAAAAATCGTCTCGATACTGCTGTTTAACAGCCCAACGCCTTCCTGCCTCGTATAAATTCTCTGTATAAAATCAGCCAGATCTGCAATTACATAAAATATCGGCGGATAATTCTTCTGCATCTCCCGACAAATCTCTTCATCCGTCAGATACTTTTCCTGAAGCTCCTTGCGCTTCACCCCTCTCTCGTTTGTCAAAATGACCAGATGCTTGATCGCCTCAAACATCTCCCGCGCGCTTGCCACATATTCCGTTTCCGCGTATTTGGCAGTTACCTCATCCTTTTTATCCTCACGATCAACAAACCAGACTTCCCCGCCTGTGTCTTTGGCAGCACATGCAAGATTCCGGAGAAATGTCGATTTGCCAGTCTGTTCTCTTCCCAAAACCAGATAGCAATATGTCTTACTCAAATCTATGCTGTACAACATCGCGGTCGCCTGATCATACGCACAGGGAAGGTTCGTCCCCGTCTGCATCAACGCCTGGTATTCCGGAAGCTCCCGGAACTGATCCCAGACCGGATTCGCCGGTATCTCCGGAATCTTCCTCGCAGACTGCCCGATCCAGGTCACCGACATGGCCGCACAGATTTCAGTGATCTTCTCGGAGCGCATGTAATCATTCTCAGCTTCAAAAGCCAGAGCTGTCTGATACTCGAATACCTCATCTCCCACACATACCAGCCCTCGTCCTTTGACATTCGTCTCCGGCAACACATCGAAACGGGGCTGATGAAGTACATCGCCATATTTATACTTGTCACTGAGTTCCAGGCAAATACCCTGTCTCATCTTATCCGCTATTTTATTCTGCAGCTCCGCGCCGCCAAAGCTTCCGCAAGAAATCATCAAATAGATGCCATAGCCCTCCGCCTCGCGAACCAGCTCCATCAACACGGACTCATACTTATCACCCGTCTTGTCTCTGAAATTGGCGTAACCATCAATCGCCAGAATGACCGCTGGCATCGTGTTTCCATGAACACGAACATACTGACTAAAGCTGCCGCCACGGATCGTCTGCTTCCGTTCTTTCAGGATCATAGAGAGAAGCCCGAAGAGCTTGTTCAGACGTTCGTCTTCACCTTCCAGAACGATGCCGCCCACATGCGCGTCTCCCTCAAATGCACAAAGCATCTGGCTGCTGAAATCTATCACATACAAATTCAGTTCCGCTGGCGAATAGCTCTGTATCAGAGAATAACAAATGGACTGCATCATCGTACTCTTGCCGCTCGTTACGCCGCCGACAATCGCCAGATGCCCATTTTTGACAAAATCTATAATCAACGGGAACTGCCGCTGTACTTCCGGCGCGTCCACCAGTCCTATATAAGCGGACAGGCCAAACTCCCGATGTTCCGGCCAAGTATTGTTTCGATAAATACTGCTCTCATAGCCCTCCAACTGTTCCAGATAGAGCCTCTCCGGCAAAACCGGAAGCCATAAAGGCTGCGTCTGTCGATAGCCATTTTCCCGCGCGATTTCTGCAAGATAATCCACGACGGCATCCAGCTGACGAATCTCCTTTTTCTTTTTGAACGTATTCTCGCTTTTTCCGTGTCCAACTACCGCTTCCCGTCCCAGCAGATCAATCATAACTGCGCTGGATTCTGAATGAACCTGATCCGGATCGTAAGGTGCACCGCTCCAACCGGACTGGAACAGTTCGTACTCTTCATCTTCTCCAACCTGCAGATAGCATCTGCCAGCCTGCGTAAGATAGGCAGCATCTGGCTTATGAAGCATATCCTGGCTGTCCTGCTTGTCTGCCACGCGCAGGCAAAGCTTGAACCTTGTGTTGCTCCAAATATTATCGTTAACAGTACCGCTCGGCTTTTGCGTTGCGAGAATCAGATGCACACCAAGACTGCGCCCCACCTGAGAAACGCTGATCAGCTCATCCATGAACGCTGGCTGCTCACGCTTCAGCTCCGCAAATTCATCAATGATAATCAACAGATGCGGCAACGGCGTCTCCGCCTCTCCATTTTTCACCAGTTTGGTATAGTCATTGATATTGTTTACTCCATAATCAGAAAAAATCTGCTGTCTCCTGTGGTTCTCACTCTTGATCGAAATCATTGCACGGCGCACCTGATTCCCTGAGAGATTGGAAATCTGTCCCAGCATATGCGGCAGATTAGAAAACAGGTTCGCCATACCGCCGCCCTTGAAATCTATGATAAAGAATCCCACATCCCACGGGCTGAAGCTGGCTGCCAGAGAGAGAATATAGGTCTGCAGCGTCTCACTCTTTCCGGAGCCGGTAGTACCGGCCACAAGTCCATGGGGGCCATGAGCCTTCTCATGAATATTCAGATAACAACCGGCTCCACCCGCTTTCTGGCCAATCAGCACGCTCATGGATTCGTATGTGCGATTCTTCTTCCAGTGTTCCAGAACCTGCAATTCCTGTGGATGGTGCACTCCCATCATTTCAAAGAATGTCAATGAATTGGGTATCGCGCTGCTGCTCTCCACCTCATTGACACGCCAGGACGCCATGCCATATGCCATTTTAATAAATTGCTCTGCGCTGATAAAATCGAAATCAATTTCATTTCTAAAATGATCTTCATTCTGGGAACCATAGATTCCGCCAAATCCGGGATTATCCTCTACAATCAGACTACATGTTCCTGGAAGGGTGTCATAGTCATCAGACAGTATGATAGTCGTTATCCCTAACTCCGTTCCTCGCTCATACAAAAATTTGCATATCGTCTGCGACTCCAAAAGCCGCGGGCTTTCCACGAACAAAATATAGTGTGGGAAATGCTCTGCTTTATTTCCAATACCGCCTGCATTTGTCTGTTCGGTTCTCGATCGCAGCACCTGACCGAGTGCGTAGAGCACATCATTTATTTCATCCTGGTTTGACGCCAGATAACGGAAATTTCGTTCCTCATTCCAAATATGCGGCATCCATTTCATCGAAGCCCATTGTTCTGCGCAGGGACTGTTTCCATCATAAAGAGCTGCTATTTTCACATCTGTGTAACAGTGATTTAATACAATCTGCGTGGTAATAATTCTGACTGCCGACATCTGATTTTCACTGCTCACACTGAGAATACCCACAACGCTGTGATCTCGGAGCCTGACACCAAGCGGCACGTCTGACATTGTCTGATAGCTGTCTGCAATTTTACCTGGTCGCTCCGCCAGTTCATCCGGAATAAGCATAAACTCCTGTTTGGGAGCTGTAACCGCAACCTGAAACGGCATTTCTCCAAGCCCAAGCCGCACAAACAGGAAATCAGAGTGTCTCCGACTTCTCGCCCATGTTTCATGCGAATTAGCTGTATAGTGACTGCAGCTTTCCGCATCTGGATAGGCATTTAGAAGAGCCAGACGGTTATGTTCAAACTTTTCCCGAATCCTGTCCGCACACTGTACTAAATATTCGCTGTATCGTCGAAGCCGCGTCAGTTCCTGCTGTCTTTGTTGTTCTCTGGAATATCTCAAATTGATAGTGGCCCATGTGACCCCTACAACCGCAGAACCTACTGCGATGACAAGCCCCATTGCCATGCCGCTTCCCATCAAAGCAAATCCCAGCAGCATGGGAATCGCCATGGTAAGCGATGGAAGAATAGACATCCATGCCGGTTTTTTATCTACCTCTCGTTTAGCCGGAACATTTTCAATTTTTTCCACTCCATCATAAAGCTCCGGAAGCGAACGCGGAGAAATATGAACCATTGTCTCGGCAGCCATTGTCTCAAGGCCATTATCATTTGCTTCCTCCGAGTCAAATCCTGTGATCTTTTTTAAATTTTCCCTTTTGACCCTTGCATTTGCATCGAGACTGCTGACAGCCAGAAGGTCTTCCATATATATAATTGACAAACCATAAATATTGATGATATCTCCAAAATGAAGTTTCTGTTTCCCCTCTATTCGGAGTCCGTTCAGATACGTTCCGTTTGGACTTATAACTTCAATATAGGTATTCCTGCTCAAATATGTTATAGCTGCATGGCTCTGAGAATTGATTGGCAACGAATCGCAGCAGATGTCATTACCCTCTCCCCGCCCAATCGTTATTCTGCGCCCATTTAACACCGCATATTTTGAGCTGGCGCTCATGTCTTTTTCATTCTCCCAGACCTGAATTGTCAGCTGCTCGCTCTCGTCGGTTTCAACTTTCAGAATCAGCCCCTGCTTTAAGATATCGCCTGCATATCCGGCATTGTGACTGCATACCTGAAAGCCGACCGTTTTCTTTATATGCCATATACCGTCAATGACTTCCAATTGAAGTGTTATACCATAGTGCAGCAGAAAATCTTTTGCAGAAAGATTGACCATGTAATCCATATTGTCAACCATCGGCAGCCTGATTTCCCTGTACACTTCATTCGTATAGATCGCCAGCGTATAACCCATAACGCACTCCCTCATTGTCTTCAAGTTTCAGTTTTCCTGCATTATATCGAAACAACAGTAAACGTTTCCTCAGCAAGCGCAAATTCATCGTTCAGGCTTAATTTGATTTCTGTATTTCCAGGAATTCGTTTTCCATTTACAAAAGTCCCGTTTACGGAGTTATGATCTTTCAAATACAAATCTCCATCTTTCATAAACAACGTCAGATGCACTCTTCCAATGAAAGCGTTTCCCGAGATAACGTAATCGCATTCTTCCGATCGCCCTATTGTAAAAGGAAACTCTTTGAGCACAATGGTCGTCTTATCTGTGGCTCGATGAATTACCGGATTTGAAACAGGAAGATCCAGTGAAATAGACTCCATCTGAGATTTCGACTTACTTTTACGGCTGCTATATGCTCTCGTCTCCCCCTGTTCTTCAATCCAAAGTGTCTCCAATCTATTAACAGTCTTTTTAAACTGAAGAATATCAAATCTTGCTCTTTTCTGAAATAATGAAAGATATTTGTTACGGAATGCGTCGTCCTGCGCACTGCAATGATAAATGCCGCCAAACGCCTGAAAGGAATTGCCTATTTCCCTATATTCATTCAAGGAAATCAATGGCCAGAACATCATCCGAACCTGCTTATTCGGATAATCATAGAATATATGCTTGGGAAGCATTTCCAGATTGTTTGCCGGAATCCCGTGAGCCTCGCATGCGATCAGCGTATCTGCGATTTGACATATTGCATCTATAAACTGCCCAAATGTAATATTACTCTGCAAAAAAGATTCCAGATTAGTCATATCACGGATCTCAAACCGCAGCTGTGTGCCACCGGTCATGGTCTTCTTTATATTAACCGGCAGCAAAGCAGGTATTTCATTTTTATTGATAATATCCAGCTCCATATTGTTAAGCTGCTCTTTCTTGCTCATCGTGTGCGTCACGATCGTGCAATCAACTTTTGTTTTAACTTTAATGTTCTGCATTTCTAAGACTCCCTCGGAGCAGGCCGATATTTTCGTAGAGCATCATACTCTGCGAAAAGGAATCAATATAAGTTGGAATTATGGGCTTTGTGTGAATACTGACGATATTATTTGACGGCGATCAATTCGGAAAGGCGCATCATATTTTTCCGTTTGAGTTCCATAGAAGGATGAACATATTTGTTCAGGGTTATATTGACGTTAGCATGCCCCAGGATTTCACTCAGGGTTTTTATATCAAAATCCTGCTCTACGCAACGGGTTGCAAATGTATGGCGCAATGTATGATAACTGGCATTGGTAATGCCACACTCTTGCATCACTTTTTTGAAACGGTACTGCATTGTCCTTGGCTCTACATACTGGTCTTCTCTCCCAGACAGGATGTAAGCTGTATCTGAGCATTTATATTTTTCCAACAATTCGGTCAGCTCATCGAGAAGCGGAATTGTCCTGATCGAACAAGCGCTTTTAGGCTCAGATATCAAAATCTTTGTCTTTTGGTCTGTTCCGTCAAGAATTTGAATACGCTGCATGGTAAATCGTACATGAAGCGTCTTTTCTGGGATTGATATCTCGCTCCATTTCAGCGCACAGATTTCACCGATACGCAGACCCGTAAAAAGACAGATTAAAATACCGAGACTTGATTCATTGAGATTATCGTAAAGATAACGAAGAAGCGTCTTTTGTTCGCTGACTGTAAAACTTCGCATTTCTTTTTGCTGCTGTTTTACAGTCACGGATTTTGCATCGCACAAAGATAATTCCAGTTTGTCTGATGCGTACCGCATAATACTCCTGATGCGCGCCAGGCAGTCGGACACAGTTTTGCTCGATAATCCGGTTCCGTTCCTGCCGCCCTTCGTCAAAAGGTGCTGACAAAATGTATCAATCTTATTAGACGAAAGAGACAGGATAGATTGATTACCCAGAACAGGGATTATGTAGCTGTTAAGGAGATTCGAATATTTTACACAGGTGGATTCTTTCACGCGCGGGGTGATATAAAGAAGCCATTCCTTTGCAACCTCCTCGAAAAGTACGTCAGGTGTCCTGCAAACAGGTTTTGGCGCTTTTTCTTCGTGCGCCATTCTCTCTTTTAATTCACGATAGCTGTGTGCGTAAAGATATCCGTAGATTGCCTTTCCGTCAGATGTCCGATCTCTGATATAGCGACCTTCCCATCGACCGTCTTTTCGCTTATAGATATTTTCTCCTTTTCTTGGCATATGAGCCTCCTTTCTCAGTGACTAAAATTTTGACGGAAAAAAGAAAACAAAGGATTAAATATTTCAGATTCCTTTAATGATGAGAAGTTAAATACAGTCAGTCGCCCGGGATAGCTATTGACGGATTATCAGATATTCTGTAAAATATAATTGTTTTTTGGGGCAAATTATATAAATTTTATATATCGCAGAGTATGATG
>JAJPXQ010000037.1 GCA_021205385.1 Lachnospiraceae bacterium
GATTTTGATGAAGATTTTCCAGGAGCTGATGGCTTTTATATCTTCTAAAAATCATACCCTTTTTTCTATGCCCGCCTCCGCGCGGGCTTTTTTCAAGAGTTCGCCATAGGCGAAGTTTCCTATAAAGTAAAGTAAGAAAAAGGTGTAAAGCCCTGATAACTGAACAAAAGCTTTACACCTTAGATTACTGTTTACATTACTTTTTTAATAAGATATCGTTCTTCTTCTGCCGATACTCCTCCTGCTCTTCCTGGGGGAGTTTTAAAATCAGGGATTCTACCAGTTCCAATAATTTGTTGTATGTCGCAAATTGTTCGTCAGTCATATTCTCTACCTCACCCATGTTTTTGCTCACCACCTTTCGATGGCGATATTATACCATAGTGTAAAGCTTTTGTTCAATTATCAATGTGCTTTTGGGGAAAATATGATGAGAACTCATCAGACCAAAAACAGGACAAACACATCATACACGAAAAAACGGGATGTGTCTGCCCTGTTTACAGAATGTTCATAATTTTTGTTACATTTGCCGATATCGTTTCGTTTTCTACGATTTTACAGAATACTTCTTTTCCTTCTCTTAGATCAGAATTTTCCTGCTGTACTCATAAAAAGCGGCGGTAGCGCGTGGGTCTGGCCTTAAATTCATGATGAATATGGGTTTGCGGGCAAGCTCTTCCGCATAGGGCTTCATGAACGTCTCAACCTGCTCACGCAGGCCCTCCTCGGTTTCCGAAACCTGCAGACCCTTTGGACCAAAGAACGGATCATGGACTCCGATCACCAGTTTTTCTCCATATGTTTCTGCCAGCATTCTCTTATCATTCAGTGGCTGACCGCCCCATAAATCCATGCCGCACTCGATCATGGCCGGAACCAGCGTCTCATTCTTCCCACAGCAATGGAAATCAAAGAGAATATTTCTTTCATGGCAGTGGTCTACGATCTGTTTCATATAGGGAACCAGCATTTCCCGACAGGTTTCCAGCGAAAAGAACGCCGCGCGCCGGGAACCCCAGTCGTCATGGAAGAACACCGCGTCTATTCCATATGTGTCCACAAATTTGTCTATCAGTCTGTTATAAAAATTTGCCAGCTCCTGAAAGAGCTCCTTAACGTCGTCCTGCTGATCTTCATCGATCAACGCCACCGCCGCATTTTCAAAATCCATGAAAGAGAGCAGACGTTCAAACATTCCGTTAAAAATGGTCGTCTCCAGAAGCTTATCCGTCTTCACAAACTCACAGTTATCTTCTTTGCTCTTTTCCCAGTCCCAAGACTCAATATCCGGGAAGTGAACCTTTTCCTTCCAATCAGAAATATCGCTCAGCAGAGGGTTTCCCGGTTCTACCATGGATCCGCCTGCAACGGGAATGAATTTCCAGGTGATCCCGAAAATATCCTTTCCTCCTACAGAACCATTGTATGGCTTCGCCTCCTCCACCATGGCTCTTGCTATATTGTCCGGATATATGGATGGAGTAAAGCTTAAAACATCAGACTTCATCGGAACCCACAGGAAATCCTGATGTGCAGCGGCTCTTCTGAAGTTTTCCTTCGGGGTGATCGGCGTATGTAAAACCAGGCCGCCCTCACCGTTAAATTCTATTTCATTTTTTGAAAATGGTACTGCCATGTTATACCTCCCTATTATGTATTATTGAAAAATCATCGTTCCAAGCGGAATGCCTATGCAGATTGCCACGACCGCAATCGCTCCGATTCCAACCAGAGAATGAAGCACTGCTTCCTTCGTGCTGACCCATTCCTTATTTCCATGCAGCATTGCTCCCGCCGGGCTGGCGCAGGGAAGAAGAAGTCCGCAATTTGCCGAGAAGCAGATAAGCGCCGCCATCATCAGCGGATTGACTCCGACTGTCTGGGCAAAGGGATACATAACCGGCACCATGATTGCACTGGCGACCGAATTGTTGATCACATTTGTCAGAAGCAGCGTCGCTATCACAATCACCGCCGCGAACATAAAAGCGCCGGAGTTTGCGAAGATCGGCTGAAAGATCGACATGATCGTAGTGGTAAATCCGGAGTCTGCCGAGGCAAGCGCTCCGCCGATGGTCGTCGCTGTCGCAACCATAAACAGCATGGGCCAGAGAATACCGCCATTTGCCAGATCCTTGAATGTGAAATATGGCTTTCCATCCTTATCCCGCAGGAATGTCACAAATCCCACCAGGAAGAGTACAATCGCCGTGGTTCCGATCCGATTCAGAAAGGTTTTTACCACTCCAGCCGGCAGACAGCTTGGGACAATCGTAAGGATAATCAGCGCGGCGAGCGCTCCGAGCGCAATCTTCTGGCTTGTGTTAAAGGGCTCGGCTTTTTCTACGTCAATCGTATTCTGCAGCCTGCTGACATCCGGTCTGATGACAAAACGACAGAAGCAAAAGTACAGAATCGCCACGCAGCAGCAGAACACAAGGCTAAAAATCAAATACTGCATATAGTTGTACGATGCGTATAAGCCCTCCGATGCGGTCGAGAGATAGCCAAAGACCGCGACCACGCCGCCCTGAAACGGCAGTGCCATCGCGCCGAGTGCATTAAAGAATATAATCCCGCACACCATCATTTTCGGCCATTCATCCTTCTTTGTGTATCCCACCTGTTCACAGATCGAGTACACCAGCTGCCAGCAGATCAGAATTGCCGCGAAGCCTGCTCCGAAAGAGGCACAAAGCCACACTGCAACGCAGATAATGATGGATAGTCTCCATGGATGGCCTTTGCAGAACTTCGATCCCACAAGCCGGTTTACGAGCTGTTTTGAAATCCCCGTCGTCGTAAGCAGAGCGGAAAACACAAGCAGCCATAGAATCAGCTGAACCGTGGCATTGCTGATCGTCGTGGTAAATACCTCCGCGACATTTGACGTGTAGCCGGTAAAACCCAGCATGACAAGTGCCAGAATGCTGGGCCAGATCATATCGCAGCCGATCCATCCCCACAATGCGCCCAGGAAGATTCCCAGTATCCACATCCCCATTTCTGTCATCGCCCCAAATGGCGGAATGAATCTGAAAAAGAGCATCAGCGCCAACACGATCAGACTGTTTATGTAGTATCTCCTGTTCATAAATTTCCCTCCATTCCTCTTTGGGTAGTGTCAAAAGCTACCTCGTTTTTTGTTGCCTAAACCTTGATTTTCGGGAGT
>JAJPXQ010000116.1 GCA_021205385.1 Lachnospiraceae bacterium
ATCTATCAGAAGCCGATAAACAACACCGAAAATAAGGAGGAAACTATGAAAGGCGAATTCAATCATGTAAAACTTGCAGCAACTGTGGCAGTCCTTGGAGCGGCAGCCGCTACACCCGTCACCGCACTGGCGGCGGAAGAAGTCCCGGAAGCAACGGTCAATGAGGCATCCGCAGAGAGTGAGCCCCAGGCATCGACAGACAGTGTTTCAGCTGCGGAAAAATTAGAGTCCGCACAGGAAACGGAGCAGTCCGCAGCCCAGGAGGTTCAGAAGGCCGAGGAGGCGAATGAGACTGCAGCCCAGGAAACGGAAGCTGCAGAGGAAGCCGTGGAATCCGCGCAGGAAGAAGCGGATCAGGCAAGGCAGGACGCGGAAGATGCCTTCCAGGAGGCACAGGACACCGCAAAGGAAGCTAAGGAAGAGGCGAGTTCCGGGCTGGAGGAAGCAAAAGAAGCTCTGGAGCAGGCACAGGAGGAAGTCGGGCGTCTGGAAGGCGAAGAGGCCGAGGCGGCACAGGAAGCGGCGGATGCCGGAGAGGCTCTCGACAACGCAGAGGAAGCCGCCAATGCTGCAGGCGTCACGGAGGAATCTGTAAAAGAACTGAATGAAGCTGTGGAGGATGCGCAGGAGGCCGCAGACCAGGTAGAGGAAGAGGAGAAGACCGCTCAGGAAGATCTGGAGGAGGCCAGGGAGACAGAAGCGGAGCAGCAGGAAACTTATGATGCCGCAGCGAAAGAGCAGGAAGAGGCTGCGGAAGAGAAGGCCGCCGCAGATGCGGATGTGGAAGAGACGAAGAAGGCTGTGGACGCGGCCCAGGAAGAGCTGGATGCGAAGGCTGAGTCGTCGGAGGAATATCAGGAGCTTCTGAGCGAGGCGGAGGATGCGCAGGAGGCATCAGACGACGCGGAGCAGACTCTGGAGGAAGCGCAGAAAGCCGCGGAAGAGGCGGAAAGTGCGCTGAAGGAGGCGGAAGCTGAATATGCGCAGGCGCAGGAGACTGTCGATGCAATACAGGAAGGGATCGAGAATTATGATCTGACTGGAGAGGCGCAGGAAGCCGTAGATAATGCGCAGGAAGCACTGACCGATGCCCAGGATGCAATGGAAGAAGCGGAAACCGCGCTTGAGGAAGCGGAAGAAGCAGTGGAAAGCGCGCAGGCAGAGTCGGAAGAGGCAGACAAAGCAATGGACGAAGCGCAGGAGGCGCTGGACGCTGCCAATGCCGCCGTGGCGGAAGCTGAGGAAGCGCTGGAGGCTGCTGCGGAGGCGATGGAATCTGCAGAGGAGCAGATCGCGCTTGGTTCCTATGGTTTCTTTGAATGGCTGGCGCAGACAGATCAGAATACCGCGGCCAGCATCCTTACCAGCGCGAAATATGCTTCCTATACGAATATCGGGGCGAAAGGAGACGCCACAAGCCTGGAAAACCTGATGAAGACGATCGCGTATCTCGAGGAATACAATGAGCTTCGCGCTGCGAATGGACTGAGTGAGATCAGCGTTACGAGCGAGCTGATGGCGATGGCGGAGTCCAATGCGAATTTTTCATCCAGCAATACCTGGCATTCTGTGCAGTTCGACAACACAGGGGAAAATCTGGCGTGGAGCAGCAGTAAGTACACGGATCCTTATGATCTCTGGTATGAGGATGAGAAGGCAATATTTGACAGCGCGGTAGCCGCCGGTTCCTATGGAGGAACGACGTTTGATGCATCGACACTGGCAATGCTGAAGAAGGTGCAGTCCACAGGATATATAAGCAATAATGATCTCTACCAGCTGTCAAAGAATTATTATGCTTTCTACAGTGAGGTAGGACATTACCTGAATATTGTCGACAGCGGCTATAAGACTACAGGATTTGCCATCAACAGCAGCGGAAGTCGCTATACATACACCTATTCTCAGACGTTCTCTCTCAAATCTACAGGGACAGTTTACACGGTATCGGAGTACGCCGCGCTGCTGCAGGAATACTATGATTCCCTGATGAATGTGGAGGAGGCCTATAATGAGGCAGCCGCGGCGCTGGCAGCGGCACAGGCGCAGCAGACAGCCGCGGTGCAGACTCTTCAGCAGGCTTCCGCCACAGCCGCAGAAAAGAGTGCGACACTTGCAGCGGTGGTCGAGGCAAAGGAGACTGCGCAGGATGAGTATGATGCGGCGGCTGCTGCTCTGAAGGAAGCGCAGACGACGTTGAATCTGGCGAAGGCTGAGTTGGAAAAGCTGGGAGAAGCGGGAACGGACGCCACACTGGACGCCATGAAGGAGCAGCTGACAGAGGCCGAGGCCACGCTCGCCGCGAAAACGACCGCGCTCAATGAGGCAAAGACGACGGCAGAAGAGACGGCGACGGCGGTAACCGAGGCGAAGGCAGCGGCTGTATCCGCGGCAGAGACTTTAGCGCAGGCGCAGGAGGCGCTCGGCACGGCGGATGAAGAGATTTCTGCGGCTTCGGAAGCACTTGCAAAAGCACAGGAAAGCTGGAAAGAAGCGCTGGCAAGGCAAGAAGCTGCGGATGCAGTGTTGAAAGCAGCTGATGCGAAGGTGGCGGACGCGAAAGTGGCGCTTGACAGTGCAAAGACAGCGACTGCAGATGCGGAAGAAGAGCTCGCCGGGAAGCAGGCGGCTCTCGCAGAAGAGGAAGCCGCATTGAAAGCAGCACAGGCGAGTACACTCTATGAGACGCTCATCGCAGCCAGGGCAGCCTGCAGCGCAGCGCTTGAAAAGGAAAGCGTACTGAGCGCGGAGCTTGCCGCCGCCCGGCAGAATGCGGAAAACGCGAAAACGCTCGTCTCTGAGAAGGAAACTGCGCTGGCAGCGGCGACGGAACTGTACACGACGGCCTCATCCCTGAATCTTGAGGACGCCATGGAAACGCCGATCACGGCCCCGAATTATGAGTATCTGAATACATATGTAGAAACTTATAAAGAAGCGCTTCAGACACTTGCGGAAGCAGAGTCTGCTCTCTGGGAGGCACAGGAGGCACAGGCTGCGACGCAGGAGTCTTATGACGCCGCTGTCAAAGCATATGCGGCGGCAGTGGCTGATCTCGCGATCGCTCAGGCTGATTATGATGAGTTTGCTGCAGCGGAAGCGGCAGCTGAGGCTGCAGCCAAAGCAGAGGCGGAAGCCAAAGCTGCAGCAGCCAAAGCAGAGGCTGAGGCCAAAGCCGCAGCAGAAGCGGCTTCTAAAGTAACCTCTGCCAGCAGCGGGACAGCAAAAGTCAGTACGGTGACTGTCAACAGGACGAGCGGCGGATCGTCAGGAAGCAGTTCATCGGGCAGCAGCTCATCGGGCAGCAGTGAAGCTGAGACCAGTGCGGAGGAAAGCAGCGCGGCAGAGTCCGCCACGACCGAAGTAAGCGTGACAGTGGTCAGTACAACGGAAACAGCTGCAACAGAGACCAGTGCGGTGAATGCCGATGAGACAGAAACTGATGCAGAGGAGAGCGACGAGGCGGAAGTCAGTACAACGGAAGATGCTGAATCAGACATGACGGATGAAAGCACCGATGATATCGAGGAAGCGAACATCGTGACTTCGGAAGCACAGGAGACTCCGGAAGAAGTAACGGCGGAGAGCGCGTTGGAAGAGACGCTGGATGAGAACAAAGCGGCGACTGACGGCGTATCTGATCTCGCAATCAGGCTTTCTGTACTCTTCACCACGCTCGGCGGCAGCCTGCTGGTCCTGCGCAAAAAGATTCCGGGAAAGAAGGACTGATAATTTTGGACAGATTATTTTCGGTGATGCAAAACAGAGTTTGACAGCCATTGGGGCGGTGAAGATCGACGCAGATAAATCGCGGCGATCTTTGCCGCATTCTGCGCGACAGCCGGCGAAGCCTTAAAACATTCCTCCTCTCATCTGGTGTATAGTATATCTACAAGGAGTGAAAACGAATATGAAAATGCAAAAGATAGTAATGGCGTTGGGCCTTGTCACCTGTGCCTGCTTGCTTATGGCCTGCGGCTCCACAAAGACAACAGAAACGCAGGATCGAGAGGCATTGACGGAGACGTTGGAGGAACTTGAGAGAGTGCTGAATTCCCGGGCAGAGGAATCGGACGATGAAGAACGGGAAGAGGAGGAGACCGTTTCCGTTGAAGAAGAGAGTGTGACTCAGAGTCAGTCTTTGGAGGGGAAGCTTGCAGAATTGCAGACGTCATTCGGGATAATTGATGAAAATAACTATAATTCGGAAAAACGCGGCATCAGCAGCTTTGCATTTTGCGATATCAACGCAGATGATGTAGAAGAACTTCTGACTGTATACATAGACGGGGATTTTTCCGGAGAGTATGACAATGCTTCTGTCTGGACGGCTTTGTATGGATTTGAAGGTGATGAAATCGTACTGTTAACAGAGCAGCAGATCGCTACCATTGATTATTGCGATGCGATGTCGGTTCGTCTGTTTTTCAGTGAACAGCAGGCCGCGTATTGTATTGTAACAGCAAAAGAATTGGTCGGAGCCTATACAGGAGCCAGAGAGTTTGTAAGCGAGTTGTATAAGGTTTCTGAAAATGGGATTACCCTCAGGCGGCACTGGCAGCAGAACAGTATCGAAAATGCCGAAGATTCGCAGGACGATATTATCGCTGAGATGAAGCGTGTCGGGATTCCCTATATGAATCTGAACTATATAAGCTATGTGGCCACGGATGCAGCGACAGTGGACGAACTGCTTCTGCTCCATAACACGGTAAGTGTAGAAGGTGATGAGGCGGCGGAGAGAACCTATGAATTAAGCTTCACTACTTATGATGAGTTAAATGCTCAAAATGGAGGGAATGAACTTCTTCTGTCAGACGAGGGAAAGAGCCTGATTCAGGAAAGAAACAATACGAATAACGTTCAGGAAACAGAATTAAAAGTCAGTGCGAGAGAAGCTGTCCAGGTGGTGGAAAATCTGTTTGCGGGGCAGAATGGAGTGGTGGTTGATTATAATGAGCACATATATGATGGGACGACTTCCGGGGAGTGGTGCCCGGCAGTGGATTTTTCGACCATAGAGGAAGTAAAGGCATATGTTCACTCCATGGTAAGCGATGATGTTTATGCCCGGTATTTTTATGAAGATTCCTATATGGAGCTTGACGGCAAGGTGTATCTTAGTGTCATGCCATATGACGCTTATATTGATATGGATAGTCTGGAAATCGAAAAGATAGAGGGGGATATCTATATCGTATCTGTTGACGAATACCTGGGGCATACATCATATGGCGGGACAGATTTGATTACTCTTCAGCAAAATGGAGACGGCTGGTTTGTGTTGGATGTAAGTGACTGGACGGAAAGCGGGATAGCCAAAGGCTATTCGCAGTATTGAGGAGCCATCTCATGAAAAAAAAACATAAGAGACTGCCGTCGCATGTGATTTTTTTCATCCTGTTTATGATTTTTTTGCTGATATTTCTTCCATTATTCTTTATCATTCTAATGTTATATGTTTTATTTTTGGTCCTTTGGGACACTCCATGGCGGGGAAGGACAGACAGGGCAACCGGAAGACAAAAAGAAGAAATAATCGGCGAGTATTCGGTTGTGTGTGAAGCGAACGAAAATGACATAAAGAATAATGAAAGCCAAAGCCAGGATCCTCCAGAGGAAAAATATTGTGAAGCCTGGAAAAATCTTCTTCTGGAACAGCCAAATCCTCGCGACAGGGATCGACAGGTATGGTTGCCTGTGCTTACAAGGGATGCTTCTCCCTGGCTTGTAGCTGAGAGGTATGACAGCTCTGAAAATAAAACAGGTGCAGGGTGGGTGGTTTTAGCTGAGGGTGCTGATCTCGCCGAGGCGATAGACGCATACATAGAGCATGACGTTCCGTCGGATTTTGACAGTAACTGGGTTTATCGCCCATTCCGGGAAGGAGAGTACCTGCATATCCGCGTCCGTTCCAGCCAGGCGATCACTGATTTGGAGGAGCGTCGAGAGGACATCTTTGAAAAATGCCGTGAAAATAAGATACGGATTATCATGGGAGCTGAGCCATATGAGTATTATGATTTTGTCAGTGGTGATACATGTAAGGTGAAAGTCGGATCCAGGTGGCCGGGTTCAGCGGATGACGCCGCGACGTATTGTAATGTGATTATGGAAAGGATCCCCAGAGCTGCCGATAGAGAAGCCACGCCAGGAGGCGTGGTGAAAGAACCAGGCAATATGCATAAAGGGAAATGGTTCGAGCTTAGAGAAGAGGAACTCAGTAATGATCGTCGAATTTGGGTATACAAATCCGAAAGTAACTATTCAGCGGCAATGCTGGTGGAGGATTTATTGGAGGCAGGCTTTACCATTGGCGGAATTGATTATGAGGAAGATGCTGATGTCGGAATGAAATACTTTGTTGGCAGCTACGTTTCCGCTGAGCAGTTTTTGAGAGACTACTCCTGGCTTTGCAGTCAGGGAATGGGCGGAATGCGTTACCGCATATTCTGCACATATAATGGAATTTCCTGTGAGTTCAATATGGAAGACAGTGAATCCGGGCATTCCAGTAATAGAATCTCTCTTTCTGGAAGAGATACGGAACAGCTTGCATTATTGGCAGGGCAGTTGAAATCTCTCCTGCAGAAAGAGGGAGACAAGAATGCACGTCCGTCATTGAAAGTATACAGGGAGTGGTATGATACTTCGGAGAAAAAGCGTCATCGAGTCTATCAGCTGGAACCGAAACGCCTGTATTTTCTGACTGTGTATACATCTGAGGACGAAGAGTTCATGGGGTATTCCTTTGATGTTGAGGCTGCTGCCGACTCGCATTATCTTTTTGGAGAGAAGGGGGAGAAACGCCTGCGCGAGATATTGGGTTGTGACGAGGAAAATGGTACGCTGGCCGAGGTTCTGGTTGATTATTTTTCCAGGGGTGGAGACGGTCATGCTATGGAGAGTGCGGTATACCGTGTCTGCGACAGGTGGTATCATTATGATTAAGTCAGGAGATTACAGGAGGAATATTACAGCTGTGAAATGTTAAATGAGGCGCTGACCTCTCTGGGATGCTGCCTGAGAAAGGGAGATAAAGATGCCGATACATATTGTGCGAAATGATATCACCAAAATAAAATGCGACGCGATTGTGAACGCGACCAATCCGAAGCTGACCAGCGCGGGCGGCGGCGTGGACGCTGCCATACATTGCGCGGCGGGGCGGGGGTTGGACGAGGAGTGCAGGAAGCTGGGCGGCTGTAAGCCCGGACAGGCGAAGCTCACCGGCGGCTATGATTTGCCTTGTAAGTACGTGATTCACACGGTTGGGCCGCACTGGCTGAGCGGGTCGAATCAGAAGAAAAAGATTCTGGAGTCCTGTTACCGGGAAGCCTTAAGAGTGGCGGCGGAGCAGGGCTGCGAGACGGTGGCGTTCCCGCTGATCGCGACGGGGACGCTCGGTTTCCCGAAGGATCAGGCGCTGCAGATTGCCATTTCTGAGATCAGCAGGTTTTTACTCACGCAGGATATGCTGGTCTGGCTTGTCGTATATGACAAGGACAGTTTTCAGGTCAGCAGAAAGCTGATCGACGACGTCACGGAGTATATTGACGAGTGCTATGTGGAGGCGCACTATGTCGGCGAGGAAACCGTACTGTCTACCAGAGCGCTGGATCACGCCCAGTCGCGCAGGCTGTGGGAGTGGGATGAGGAGGTTTGTCTTACGAGCGCTCCGATGGAAGCCTCGCCCTCTCCGGATCTGCGGGATATGCTGAAAAAGCTGGATGAGAGCTTCTCCCAGATGCTGCTGCGTAAGATTGACGAAAAAGGGAAGACAGACGCGGAATGCTACAAAAAGGCGAATGTTGACCGCAAGCTGTTTTCCAAGATCCGCAGCAATGTGAATTACAGACCGAGCAAGACGACCGCGATCGCTTTTGTCATCGCATTGGAGCTGCCTTATGACGGGGGATTCCGATACGGTCGGCGCGATCACCGGCTCGGTCGCATGGACATATTACTGCAGGGAAAAGGGATACTCCCAGTGGGTTTATGAAGTACCGGAGGACATGGCGGCAATCCGGCAGAGGGCGCAGGTCTATATTCCGGAGGATTTTGTGAAGACTGCGGAGGAGTTGCATGAAGCTGCCTGGCGTCGGATGGGAACCTATGGGCGAGTGGGGAGCTGCACGGGGATATTAAGTCCTGGGGAATTATGATAGAACTGTAACCAGACAACAGAACGGAAGAAAGTGAGGGAAAATCTGTTGATCAACTTTCAGGATAGCCTGTCCGACCGGCTTTTTGATGAGGGCAGGATGTACACCTATGTCAAGACCTATGCGACAGCCCATCAGATGTATCAGACTGCGAAGGTGCTGCCCTATGTGCGTTCACTTCATGAAGGACAGGTCCGGAAGGGGAAGGATCAGGTGCCTTATATCTATCATCCGCTCCTCATTTCCTGCCACGCGCTGGCGTTGGGACTGGACGACGATGATCTGGTTTCGGCGGCACTGCTTCACGATGTGTGTGAGGACTGCGGCGTGGCTGTGGATGATCTGCCGGTAAATGAAAGGACGAAGCAGGACGTCGCGCTGCTTACGAACACGGGCGGAAAGAGCGAGGAATCGTTGGAACAATACTATGCCGGAATCGCCACAAATCCGATCGCCACGATGGTGAAGCTTTTGGATCGCTGCAATAATATTTCCGGCATGGCGACCGGATTCTCCGCCGAAAAGATGGTCTCCTATATCAAGGAGACACAGAGATGGGTCTATCCGCTTCTACGGAGGGCGAAGAACGAGCTTCCGATGTATTCCAACCAGATATTCCTGATCAAATACCATATAACGAGCGTTGCAGAGACAATTAAGCATCTGTGAAAGGGAGATAGAAAATGTCGGAAATCACGAAAATTGTAATTACAGGCGGTCCTTGCGCGGGCAAGACGACAGCCATGAGCTGGCTGCAGAACGCATTTACGGAAAAGGGATATGCCGTCCTGTTTGTGCCGGAGACGGCGACGGAGCTGATCGGCGGCGGAGTCGCGCCGTGGACTTGCGGGACGAACGCCGATTACCAGAAATGTCAGGTGCGGCTTCAGATGGAGAAGGAGCGCATCTTCTGGCAGGCAGCGGGGACGATGCTGCAGCAGAAGATTTTGATCATCTGCGATCGCGGTGTGATGGATAATAAAGCATACATGACGGAACAGGAGTTTTCTGAGATATTGGGCGGTATGGGGCTGACAGAGGTGGAAGTGCGCGACAATTATGATGCGGTATTTCATCTCGTTACAGCTGCCAAAGGTGCGGAGCAGTTTTACACGACGGCCAACAATGCGGCGCGTACGGAGACGCCGCAGCAGGCCGCTGCGATGGATGATAAGCTGATCGCGGCGTGGACTGGCCATCCGCATCTGCGGATTATCGACAATGCGACAGATTTTGAGGACAAGATGAAACGGCTTCTCAAGGAGGTTGCATCCTTCCTGGGCGAACCGGAGCCGCTGGAAATTGAGCGGAAATATCTGGTCGAGTATCCGGATCTCGCCTGGCTGGAGAGCCAGCCGAGTTGCCGCCGCGTTGAAATCATCCAGACCTATCTCAAATCGGACAATGGAGATGAAGTGCGCGTGCGCCAGAGAGGAATTGATGGAAGCTATGTCTATTACCGCACCGTGAAGCGCAGGATTACCGGTCTGAAACGGGTCGAGGTGGAGCGTCGGCTTTCCAAAGAAGAATATCTCACCGCACTGATGGACGCGGATACGGGCAGGCGGCAGATTCGGAAGACCCGCTACTGCCTGACCTGGAAGAACCAGTATTTTGAGATCGACATCTATCCCTTCTGGCAGGATAAGGCAATCGTGGAGCTGGAACTCAGCGATGAGGATGCTAAGATCACTTTCCCGGAGCAACTGAAGGTGATAAAGGAAGTGACAGAGGACGACGCTTATAAAAATGCGTCCCTGGCGCTGATTCGGGAGTAGTTCTTCTTTCAATGTCGCTTTTCAGGCGACCATCGGAACCCGAAAATCTCCTATCATGTGAACATAAACAAAATCACGCATGACAGGAGGTTTTCATTATGAAGAACAACATCACAGAACTGGTATTTATCCTTGACCGCAGCGGCTCGATGGCCGGGCTGGAGGGCGACACGATCGGCGGTTTCAACTCCCTGATCGAGAAGCAGAAGAAGCAGGACGGAGAGTGCTATGTCTCTACAATTCTCTTTGACAACAGGAGCGAAGTCCTGCATGACCGGGTACGGCTGGCTGACGTGAAGCCGATGACAGACCGCGACTACACAGTCCGCGGGTGCACGGCGCTTCTGGACGCGATCGGCGGCGCGGTGCATCATATCGAGAACATTTATAAATATGCGCGTCCGGAGGATGTACCGGAGCACACGATGTTCGTGATCACGACCGACGGCATGGAGAACGCGAGCCACCGCTATGGAAGCGACGAAGTAAAGAAAATGATCGAAGAGAAGAAGGAGCTCGGCTGGGAATTCCTGTTCCTCGCGGCGAATATCGACGCGGTACAGACCGCGGCGCGCTTTGGACGCCTGATACAGAGGAGTGCGGATTAAAATGGAAATGATATTGTTTTTTCCTTAATGAGCGCATATAATATAGGCACGACATAGTATCTGTTCAGATGAAAACAAAAGGGGTTATCATATGGCTACATCAAGCATATTTGCGAATGTCGTTGTAAATAGCGAAGAAGCTGCAAAAAAAATCGTTGCTGCATATGAGTCTTGCGAAGCCAGTAATGAAAAGCCTTTTTATAAAACCAGCTTTACGGATAGACAGGAACGGGCAATTGAACTGATCAAGACACAGGTAGTATGGGGCAAAAAAATGATTCAGACGGATGTGTTAAACCTGTGTGAACTGCTCGAAGAGGTGGATGAGGTGGTATCGAACTCAATGCAGACTCCGTAGGGAAGGAGATTACTGAATGAATGAAAATATTGAAATCTTTCATGCTACACAAGAGAAAATAGAGGGCGATGAGCGGCTGTATCGTCTGACGAAGCAGGCCATGAGGAAAACACGGCTGTACGAGGAGGGATTCCACTCATCGTTGTCACCAGTGTACAGGGATTCGAAAATAGTTTTCGAGGAAACGCTCACATTGATTCCCGCTGCTGTGTGCGTGGAAGAGGGGCTGAAGACTGCAGTGCTTAATTTTGCAAATCCTGTTGAGCCGGGCGGCGGGGTTCTGCGTGGAGCCAACGCGCAGGAGGAATATCTGTGCCGTGCGAGCAACCTGTATCCGTGCTTAACCAGCCCAGCCGCGAAGCCGTATTATGACAGCCATAAGACATTACTGGAAAGAAACGCCTCTGAGAGCGGGATATTTCTTTCTACAGATCAGATTCTCTACTCTCCGGGAGTGACAGTTATCCGGGAGGATGCAGCTTACATTCCCGGCGTTTCCGGTACGTCCGGACAAATATACACAGACAACTGGAAACAGCTGGATGTGATAACATGTGCAGCGCCATTCTTTTCAGACAGTAAATACCGGCTGCCGTCCGGCGATTTATGGCATCTGTATACCAGAAGAATCAAAAATATTCTGGAAACTGCCATCGAAAACGGAGTGGAAGCACTTATATTGGGAGCTTTTGGATGTGGTGCGTTTCACAATCCTCCACGAGTTGTGGCAGGGGCGTTCCAGGATGTTTTTATGCAGGAACGCTACAGGTATGCCTTTAAAGAAGTAATCTTTGCGGTAAAGAGAACAGGCAGTTTTTGTGAAAACATCGAAGCATTTGAGCTCTCTTTCTCGAGGTTTCCTTCAGCGGGCGACTATATATTCAGCCCGGAAAGAAATAAGAGAAGGTTTTTCTCCTGAAGGTAGGACTTTAACGGCAGGAATGTAGAGCCTTAAATTTCCAGAATTTCCTCGACGCTGCGACCGAGTGCGGTTGCGAGACGCCACACATCCTGTGCCGGAAGGGTATTAATCAGGCTGGATTCTTTCTCCAGCCTGGAAATCCTTTCTTCTTTCAGACCGGAGATTTCACTCAGCTCCCGGATAGAAAATCCGCAAAGAGTCCGGTGCCACTGCAACCAGGACTGCGTGTGTCTCTTGCGGAAAAGTTCGTCCATCGTTTCCCGAAAGTGCTCGATATCAGCCTCATGATGTGTCGGATACATGCACAGGATTTCCTCAATCGGGATCAGTCGCTGGATCCTGCGGAAAGTCCGCGCGGTCAGCCACTGGTACCAGGCGAGACTCCAGCCGCACCAATATTCAGGAGATTTATCCAGGTAAAAAACGGCTTCCTGTTCCGGCAGGTCTTCCTGGCAGGACTGCAATACCTCCCAGACGAGTTCAGCACCATTCATCCCCGCAACATAGCGGGGATTTCCTTTTCCAAATTGTTCCGCTACATGTGATGAAAGAAACATCTGATAAAAATCGTTCAGGTCCAGATCACAGGTATTCACGGCGAAATCCAACATGTCGCCCAGATTTTTCTGCGCCATTTCCAGATAGTCAGAGGAATAAGCGTGCATCTCCATTTTTGATTCCTTCCCTCATAATATCGAGCATAAACAGATCGTTTGCATTTGTCCGCTCTCGAATCTGCCTGCGATAGGCTTTTCGCGCCTCACGATCCCTTTCTGTTTTCCTGGAAAACCAGGTTTCCCGATCAGCTTTCTCTGCGCCTGTAAAGAGAAGTCGGGAAAATGCCTTCTGACTTTTCAACACGGTCTGTTCTCCGAGCTTTCCAAGACGCATCGCCTCAGACAGTTGCCGAAGAGAGAGGGCATTCGATACAAAACTCTGTGCAAAAGAAAAGTAAGAATCATTGGCGCGGTAACCGATGATGATATCATATCCGGTCAGATCAACCAGAAAATTTTCCTTTAGATAATTCTTTGCTTCCTCAGAAATCGTACTTTTTTCCCAGTAAGTTCTGTTATTTGCGAGAATCGCAAGCCAGTTCAAAATATTATAGTTTCCATCATTCAGGTGGAGCACCCGTAATCCATCAGTTTCCATCTGATATGAATTCGCATAGCCGTCGACATCCCGGGAACAGGCCCACTCTTTAGCCAGATCGATTTCCTTTGTGCAGTAAAAGCCACGGCCATAGTCATTATTTCTGGAACCTTTTCCGTGTTGCGGTGTTTTGACAATATATTCCGAACCATGGTATAAGGTCAGGTTCATTTTAGCGTCCCCTTTTCTGAATGCCTGCTTTTTTTTTTGTATTTTATTCTATCATATGCTACATGAATTTCGCAATATTCGAAGTCCTTTTTTCACAGATTCTCTGCCCGCCTGGGCTGAATGACGCGAAAAAAATGAAAATAATAAAATAGATTCAGAATTTTCGGGAACTATCTGTCAGAAGCCGATAAAAGGAAAGGAGGCGCTCGTATGCATGGGAAAAGGAAGCCGCCATAAAAGGCAGAAAACAAAAAGATGGACAAAAACAGACGAATCATGCAAAATAGAAATAACAGACTCAGGGAGGAAAGGTAATGAGCAACATTGATTTTACATACAGTGTCGAGGCAGCGCGGCGGGGCGAGACGGATGCTTTTGAATTTCTTTACAATCAATCCGTCCAGGTATTCCGGGCGTCGCTCTATCCGATGCTGAAGAATGAATACGATATCGAGGACGTTCTGCAGGAGGCCTACATCGCAATCTTTAAAAATCTGGAGCGCCTGGAGGATCCGAAGGCCTTCATTGGCTGGGGAAAGACGATCTGCAGAAATGTGGCGCTTCACCATATCCGGACAGCGCAGCGGCACTGGGGGCAGGATGATTTCCGTCCTCCGATTTCAGATGATGAGTATGAGGGCATGGATACGCTCTCTGTTGCAGATGAGCGTGGAGATTATGCGGATCCACAGGTACAGATGGATGCGGCGGAGACCAAAAGACTGCTCGATGAGATGATCGGTGATCTGCCCGAGATGCAGCGGCTGTGCATTGTGCTCTGGCAGGAGGGGCTTACGACAGCAGAAATTGCGGAGAGGTTGGCGATACCGAAAGGCACGGTGAACAGCAACGTCAACTATGCGAAGAAGAAGATTAAGGATAAAGTTCTTCTGCTCGAGAAGCAGGGAACGAAGCTCTACGGTCTTGCGCCGATTCCGTTCTTCCTGTGGATTATGCGTCAGTTCGGTCAGCAAGGCGCACAGGCGCTCCCTGCCATGGATCATGCGGCAGCCTTTTCCGGCATCATGCAGAAGATGGCTTCCACTTCCGGCAGCGCGCAGGGCGGTTCAGCCACAGGTACGGCCGCGTCCGCGGGGAGAGCGGCTGCCGCCGGGGCGGCGAAGATCAGCACAGGCAAGCTCGTGGCGATTGTCGCTGCGGCCTGTGTGGCAGTAGGTGCAGTGAGCTTTGTCGCCGTAGGAGCGGCAGCAACATCCGGAGGCGGGAATGGCCTTTTCCAGAATATCGGAAATCTCCTGGGCATAAATGGAGAAGATGGGGAAGCAGAGAACGGCGGAGCTGACGACAGCGAGGAAACGGACGCCGGGATGCAGGATTCTGAGACTTCCCCGGAAGATGCAGAAGGAGCGGAGAATACGGAAGGCGCAGAGGACTCTGCGGCGACACAGACGGAAGCGAAGTATCTTCTGACTGCGGAGAAAAGCTATACCGGCAGCGGAAACGTACTCTACAGCACAACTTATTATACCTATGATGAGAACGGTTGTCTGATTTCTAAGACTAATCTGTATGAAAATACGAGTGATTTTACGACTACTGCTTCCAGGACAGATTATGAGAATGATTCCGCAGGGAATCCCGTCAGGGAAACCGAGAGCTACAGCTACGAGGGAAGCACGGAATATGAATATACTTATGATGAGAGTGGAAATGTTCTGACGGAGACCGCGTTGTACAACAATCTGGCGAGGGATCTCGAGACCTGGGAGACGACGAGGGTGACGAGCGAGTACAGCTATGACAGCGACGGAAACTGTCTGACAAAATACGAAACGACAGAGTATTCTTACCTGGAGGGAGAGGTATCGGAACAGTTTACCCGCTACAGCTATGACGAGTATGGAAATCTGACAGAGGAGGCGACCTATTTTAGCCCGGACGACGCGGAACCGTATAACGTTCAGAGCTATACCAACACCTGTGATTCCGACGGAAAGCTTACGGCCAGAGAGTACTATCAGGGCGAACTGCTCTGCACACAGGAATACAGTTACAACGAGAACGGCCAGCAGGTGCAGCTCATTACCACGCAGCATGTGACAGGCGGCGACTGGGTGTCCACCACCACTTATGAATACGACGAACATGGAAATCTGATTTCCACCAGTCTCGAGAGTAGTCATGGCACCGGGACGCCGGAATATCGTCGTACCGTATATGAGTATGAACGGTGGGGCGGTTCTGAAGAGTCATTCAGTCCGGAACTTTCCGATACGCAGAAAGATCGTATCTGGTATCTTCTGTATCCGCTGTGTGTCAATCTGTATTATGGATATGAGGAGTATGATTCCGCGGACGCGGAGAACTTCTGGAATCTGATGTTTGATGAACTGAATTACTTCTACTGGGCATTTGATGATACGGGTGATGATTTCCTTGCCTCCATCTATACGGATGCGCAGGTGGAGGAGGTCGCGGGAGCGCTGTTTGCAGATTTTGAAACGCTGCCGGATGTTCCGGGATCTTTGAGTGATGTAATTACATATTATGAAAATATAGGCGTGTATGAGATTGAAGGCATGGATCCGCCTTATCTGGATTTTACTATATTGTCCTGGGATAAAAACGGTGACGGAAGTTATACGCTGTATGCCGCCATGGATTCGGCAGAAGCCAATTTTGTCATCACGCTGGTGCCGGATAATGCCGCCGGGACGGAGGACGCCTGGTTCTATTATGCAGTCAGCAGTGTGGAAAGAACTGCTGACTGAGCCCATCAGGAGAACAGCCTCTTCATTTCCCGGTCGCCCTCGCGCAGGGCCTGGGGGATGCTTAAGCCTTGTTCCCAGATCTTCTGAAAAATATTGCATAGGACGGTTTCCACCTGCCAGGGGGGAACCGTCGTTTTTCTCCCTTTTGAAGGGTAGATGCGTGAGCGGGAGATGCGGATGCTCTCCTCCGTCAGATCCAGCCAGGGATAGAGCTTGAGCAGCTCATGGTTTTCGTATGGGTATTTCATGACGGCCTGACCGTCCAGAATGGTCAGATAGTAGCTTGTATTTTTCTGACAGACCCAGTCGAAGAGATGCCGGATCAGGTCAAATTTCTTTGTAGACCGGCTGACTCCGAGCTGCCAGCCGACATTGGCGGGCGTTCCGCCGGGCATCATACAGTAGCCGACATTCGGCATCAGGTCACTGGGAATATAGTTTTTGATCGCGCCGGCATACTCCGTGAAGGAGACGAGCATGGAAATCTTGCCCTCCGCGAAATCACGGAAAGCTTCATGGTGGTCAAGCTCCAGAATGTCTGGCGGCACGCAGGCGCAGGTTTCGAGAATATTCTGGAAACCGCGCACATTCTGAGGCGTATTGAGGATCAGTCTGCCGGACTGGTCATACAGCCCTCCGCCGGCGCTCCACAGGCGTATCAGAATGTCGAGTGCCAGCTCCTCGCTCATCTTTGCGGGCAGCGCGGTTCCGTAGAGCGAGGGCGAAGACGGGTTGAATTCTCTTGTAAAATAGCGAGCGATTCCATTAAACTCTGTCCAGGTCTTGGGCGGACGCAGGGAGAGACGATGCTTCGCACGGAATTCCTTCTGCAATTCCGTGTCGGTGAAATAATCCTGACGGTAGAACAGAAGATGCGTCCCTCCGATGATCGGCAGCGCATAGTAACGATCGTTTAACCGGCAGTTTTCCAGATTTTTCAGCATGATATGCGAGGAGAAGAGCGGCTGGGGCTGCAGAAAATCCGTCAGATCCATCAGACAGTTTTCCTGTACTAGGTAGCGCATCCAGGAGACGTCGACGACATAGATATCATACTCGCTCTGTTCTCTTACGGAATCTTCGCAGACCCGTTCAAATAACTCCCGCATCGGGAGATAGTCCACCTCAATCTGCGCGTCATATTGATTGGAAAATACCTGTGCCATGGCGGAGAGCGCGCGGATGGTCGGAAGATCCAGGGAAAGGATTTTCAGTGTTTCCTTTTTGCGCTCAAAATAAAAGGGCTCTGGCGGATCGGGGAAGGACATTGACTCCGTCAGATGGTGGTCCTGGTGCAGCATGAATTCTGTCTCGAACAGTTGTGGCGAGCGGATGTTGCTGATCAGGAGCCGGCTGCAGTGCCGTCCCATGGTATAGGCCCTGCGTGAGGTGTGCAGGACGCGCGGATTATAGTTGGAACGATTCCAGCATTCAATCCCGAGCGTGATGACGCAGATATCCTCCGGAATGCGGATATGCAGCAGATCCAGCGCCTCCACGACGCCCTTCATGATGTTTTCCGAGGAGGTGATGATGGCCTGCGGGGCGTCCTGCGTGCGCAGCGCGTTCATGAGCACCCGGAATGCATCTTCCTTGGTCATATTGCAGTGGTAGATCAGATCCGGGTCAAATTCCTTTTTGCATTTGATAAATGCGTCGGTGAAGGCATAAAAAGAGTCAGATTCCCCGAGCTGCTCCTCGGAGCCGATCATCAGGCCGATCCGCTCATAGCCTTTCAGAAGCAGCTGCTCGGTCAGGTAATGGACGGCGGTATAATTGTCGAAAGTCTGGAAATTTACGTTCAGGCCTTTCGGAATCCGGTCGATAAAGACGTTTGGAACCTGATGAGCAATAATGGAATTCTGGAAGAATTCTGTATTTGACGGCTGGCAGGTCAGAATAATGATGCCGCTCACATTCCGGCTGATAAATTCTTCAATGATCCGGCATTCCTGCGTCGGAAGCCAGTAGGTAAAAGCGATATTCAGCGTATATCCGGCGGTCTCAGCCTCATAGACCAGACCCTTCAGAATCTCGGAATAGTAGGGGTCTTCGATGTCCGGAAGGACGATGCCAATCTCCTTGTTTTCAGATTCCTTCAGGTTCCTTGCCGCACGGTTGGGGATATAGTTCAGCTCCCGTATGGCCTGCATCACCCGCTGCCTGGTATCTTCACGCAGCCTGTGTGTGCCGTTAATATAATAGGATACCGTAGCGATCGAAACTCCGGCCCGATCGGCCACGTCTTTCAGTGTCGCCATAAAAATCGCTCCTTTTTGGAAAATTCACACTATCTTGAGTTTAACTTCTTTTATATTAGCAG
>JAJPXQ010000027.1 GCA_021205385.1 Lachnospiraceae bacterium
ATCAACCACCTTCCTTGGAATTCCCTATACTTGAATTATACAGGAAGCTCCTTTCTAATAAAAAACTGCCGCATTTTATGCGGCAGTCCCGTTTTATCCTCGTGTTATTTCTGTGTTATCCTTATACTTCCAGGCTGATCGTCCGCCCGCTCTTTTTGTAGGGCGTCACCTTTACCCCCGCGGCGCGCAGCATGCGCTTGGACGCCAGATTCGCGGGCGTCCCGCCATACTTGTCATCCGCGTAAACAATCTCGCCAATCCCCGCCTGAATAATCGCTTTTGTGCACTCATTGCAGGGGAACAGCGTCACATAGAGTTTCGTTCCGTCCAGGCCGCCGCCCCGGTAGTTCAGGATCGCGTTCAGCTCGCTGTGCGTCACGTAGGCGTACTTGCTGTCGTACAGCTCCCCCTCACGGCACCACGGGAACTCGTCGTCGTCACACCCTTTTGGAAATCCATTATACCCCATAGACAGGATTTTATTCTCCTTACTGACAATACACGCGCCGACCTGCGTGTTCGGATCCTTGGAACGCATGGCAGCCAGCTGCGCAATTCCCATAAAATATTCGTCCCACGAAATGTAATCTGTTCTCTTATCGCTCATGTTTCCTCCTTTTCTCAAAGTGTGATCACCTGATGTCCCGCCGCTTTCAGAAGGCGGTTCATAATCGCCTGTCCAAGTCCCGGCGCCTCAAAAGATTCTGAATAAATCTCCTCCACGCCGTCTGCGTCAAATTCCCGCAGGATCGCGAACAGGTGGTTCGCAATCGAGAGCTCGTCCTTCCGCGAACCCACGCACTTCACATCTCCGCGCGGATAACGCGCCTTCGTCTCCTCGGTACAGATAATACCAACCTGTTTCTCACCGGCAGTTTTTTCATTGATATAAGAAATAACCTGCTCCTGCGGGCCCTCCACGATCTTCAGATCCGCCTGCGGCGCATAATGCCGGTATTTCATGCCGGGCGCTTTCGGGCGCACGTTCGAATCGTCTGCAATCAGCCCCCTGTCCATCCGGACTTCACCCAGTACCGCCTGCAGCATTTCCATCGAAATATAACCCGGCCGCAGAACCGTCGGCACTTCCTCCGTCAGATCCACAATCGTTGACTCGAGCCCGATCTGCACCGCTCCGCCGTCCAGAATCATCGGAATTCTGCCCTGCAGATCCTCGTAGACATGCTGCGCGGTCGTGGGACTCGGCCGTCCCGAGGTATTCGCGCTCGGCGCCGCCACATAGCCGCCTCCCCGGCGAATCAGCTCCAGCGCGATCGGATCCGACGGCATCCGGACCGCCACCGTATCAAGACCGCCGGTCGTACCATAAGGCACACGGTCGCTCTTCTGAAAAATCATCGTCAGCGGCCCCGGCCAGAACGCCTCCGCCAGCTTCCGCGCCGCCTCCGGTATCTCCGTCACAATCTCCGCAAGATGTTCCATATCCGCGATGTGAACGATCAGCGGATTATCCGAAGGACGTCCCTTCGCCGCATAGATCCTGCGCGCCGCACTCTCATCCAGCGCGTCCCCGCCGAGTCCGTAGACCGTCTCGGTCGGAAATGCCACCAGGCCGCCGCTTCGCAGGATGCGCCCCGCCTCCTCCATCGCCGCGGCATCGATCTGCGCGCGGTCAATCTTCTGTACAATTGTCTGCAAATCCTTCACCTTCTGTCCTGTCCAGTGTAGCATCCTGCAAGAAAAAAAGCAATCAGCATTGCGAAATGAGAAATGATTTGCTACAATCGACATTGTAGTGCGAAGCGATCTGCTGCTCCGGCACACCAGACATTTACATATAAAGGAGAACAACATCATGCTGAAACAACTGTCCATATACGCGGAAAACAGAAAGGGCGCTGCCCAGGCGATCACCGGCCTGCTCGCAGAGCAGAACATCAATATCCTCGGCTCCGTCATCAACGACGGCGCGGAGTTCGGCATCATCCGCATGGTCGTATCCGACCCGGAGAAGGCGCAGCGCACACTGGAGGCGGCCGGATATCTGTGCCGGCTCATCGACGTGCTCGGCGTCGAGGTGGCCGACGAGGTCGGCAATCTCAATAAGCTCCTGAAGGCGCTCTCCGACAGCAATGTGAACGCCACCTACATTTATCTCTCCTTCAACCGCGATACCGCAAAGCCGGTCATGGTGATGCACACGGAGGATATCTTTGAAACGGAGTCCTGTCTCGAATCCAAGGGCTTTTCACTGCTGTAAAGATTCGTTCAGATATTCCATCACCCCCATCGTCACCGCCCAGGCGACCCGGCTCTGATAGCTTTCCTCCTGGAGCAGCTTTGCCTCCTCCCAGTTCGAGAGGAAACCGCACTCCACAATCGCGATCGGAGCCTCTGTCTTTTTCAGAAGATAATAGCTCTCATTCGCCTTGGCCTGCCGCGTATTCCCCGGGTCAAGGTACGAGATGAGCTTCGCCTGCAGCGTCTCCGCCAGCCTCTGCGCGTCCGCCGATGTCCCGTAGTAAAAGACCTGCGCGCCGCTGACGTACTCCTCGTGGTAGCTGTTCTGGTGAATGCTGACCACGCAGTCCGGCTGTGTCTCATTGATCAACGCGCAGCGATTCTTCAGATCCTGCGCCTTTTTGTTGGAAGAATTTTCATCATAAAGGCCGGTGTCCTCCTCGCGCGTCATGATGACTTCGACGTCCTGCTGCTCCAGCATGGCCTGTACCTTCTTCGCGATAATCAGATTGATATCCTTCTCCAGGGAATCGTCCACGCCGATCTTGCCCGGGTCGTTGCCGCCGTGGGGTGGTAGTAAGTTGCGGTAATTTGTACCGATATGGTACGTTTGATTTTTCGTAATGTGCCTCGTAGAAAATTGAAATCTGCTGTTGACAAATTCCAAAAGAAATGATATGTTTCTTATCAAAGAGAAGCGGTTTTTTGCCACTCGTCTA
>JAJPXQ010000166.1 GCA_021205385.1 Lachnospiraceae bacterium
AGCTGGATGTGACGAAGGAGCTGCGCGCCGCGCAGAAGAACCAGAAGCCGCTGACGGTGTGGTTTACCGGCCTTTCCGGATCGGGCAAGTCGGCGCTTGCGAATGAACTCGAGAAACGGCTGGTAGCGATGGGAAAGCACACGATGGTGCTGGATGGCGACAACATCCGTCTCGGTCTCAACAAGAACCTCGGCTTTGAGGAGTCTGACCGTGTCGAGAATATCCGCCGGATCGCGGAGGTCGCGAAGCTGATGAACGACGCGGGTCTGATCGTGATGACCTCCTTCATCTCCCCCTTCTCGAGCGACCGGAAGAATGCGCGGGAGATCATAGGAAAAGAGTTCGTCGAGGTCTATGTGAGTACGCCGCTGGAGGAATGTGAGCGGCGCGACGTGAAAGGGCTTTATAAAAAGGCAAGGGCGGGAGAAATCCCGAATTTCACCGGCATTTCCAGTCCCTATGAGACGCCGCACGGCGCGGAGCTGGTGATCGATACCTCCAGAAAGCCATTGGCAGAGTGTGTCGACGAGATCCTGAGCTATATAGAAGATCGCATCGGATAGGAGAATTATAGAGGTGGGATATCCAGATTTTGTCTGTATGGGCTTTCAAAAATGCGGAACGACCACGCTGTATCAGCTCTTAAAGCAGCATCCGCAGGTGGCGCTCTGCAGAGATGTGAAAGAACCGATGTATTACCGGGTTCCTTTGTGGAGCATCATGGGCAGGCGGTTTTACCGCTGGCGTTACTTTGGACATATCGAGGAGGGCGAGACGCGGCTCCTCGGCGAGGTGAACGCCGGACTCACGTACGGAGGCTGTGCGCGGAAAATCAAACGTGATTTTGATCCGGACACGAAGATGATTTTCATGATGCGCAATCCGGTCGATCGCAGCTATTCTGCGTACCGATATTTTCTGGCGCGGGGATTCCTTCCTGCTTCGGTGTTTCATTATGACAAGGCGCATGGACACGCGGAGGGTTTCGACCACTATGTCAGGAGTATTCTTCAGGATGACAGAAAACGCTCGCAGATTATGAAAAAGCGGATGAAGTATATTGTCCTTTCGCAGAGTAACTATGCCGCGTGCATCGGCGAATATCTTGACACGTTTGACCTGCACAATATGAAATTTGTGATCTTTGAGGAGTTTGTACGCGATGAACATACTGCGTGCAGGGACATTTATGATTTCCTTGGAATCGGGGACGTGCAGGATATTGATTACCATGTGAAGTCCAACGAGGGTGCGGAATGTGCTGTTTCCTGGCTGCGGGCAAAGCAGTTCTGGCTGGCAAAAGGGACGAATTACTGCCTCTACGATCTCTGCTACGCGATGCGCTGGATGCCCGGTTTCTACCGGAAGTTTCGCAGGTATTACCGGGATGTGAGGGAAAAGACTTTACTTCGCGATACGGATAAGAGTAAAGTGCTGCCCCAGACGAGGGAATATCTGATGGCGTATTTTGATGCGGATATCCGGAAACTGGAAAGCCTGACAGGACGGAATCTGCGGGATATATGGAATTGTTGAAAAAGGAGCAGTCCATAAGCGGGCTGCTCCTGATTTTTTTCAGATTAAAGCTTGATGTCCTTGAGAAGAGAGCCAAGGTTTGTGGAAATCTTCTCGGCCTTCGGCATCTCATAACGCTCGTTGTCCTGCTTTCCGGCGTCCGGCTTCTCGAGGAGCGCCTTCATGCTGAGGGAAAGCTTGCCGTCCTTGATCGCGGTGACCTTTACCTTGACGGTCTGACCTACGCTCAGCACCTTGTCCGGGGTCTCAATCCGCTTATCGGAGATCTGGGACACATGTACCAGTCCGGACAGGCCATTCTCAAGACGAACGAATGCGCCATATTCTTTCAGCGTCTCGACCGTACCGTCCATGACATCGCCGACTTTGGTCTGTTCAAACGCAGCCTTTCTCTTTTCCTGTTCGGCAGCTCTGGCTTCGGATCTCAGGATCTCTCTCGCAGAGAGTACCAGGCGCTTCTTCTCCGGATCAACGGTGATGACGCGAACCTTCACCTTCTTGTGGAGCCATTCGTTCAGATCTTCCACATGCTCCAGCGCCAGACGGGACGCGGGGATAAATCCGCGAACCTTCTCTACATAGGCGATCACGCCGCCGTTTACTACGCCGCCGATCTTCACGGTCAGGACAGTCTTATCATCCATGTACTGCTGAAGTGTCGCCCATACCGGATCGACGCCTTTATCCTCTGCAGGCGCTTCCGCCTCCGCGGTCTCGCAGGAAGCCTCAAGCTCCTCCTTGAGATCATCCATCGTTGTGTTCTCTTCCATATCACATTACCTCCCACTAGATTTGGTCCATTTCTTTATTATAGTGGCAAATGTGAAGAAAAGCAAACATTATTGTCGAATTTGTGAAAAAAAATTGCTGTGAGCGCTTCGCTCCCCGGCCTGCCAGGACTCAGAGGGGCTCGTGTTCCAGACGAGACTGCTGCCGTCGGACGTGACGGTGATCGTACCCTGCTCATCGGTACGGTAGAGGGAAACGCCGGAAGCGCGCAGCTTATTTAAGGTAGCGGCATGCGGGTGGCCATAGTCATTTTCCTCGCCGCAGCTGATGACCGCACAGGAAGGGGAAACGGCGGCAAGAAACTCATCGCCGGTTGAGCTGCGGCTGCCATGGTGGCCGACCTTCAGTACATCGGCGGACAGTGTATATCCGGAGGCGAGAATGTCGGCTTCCGCGCCTTCTTCCGCATCGCCGGTGAACAGGAAGGCATTGTCCCCGTGGGTAAGACGCAGGACGATGGAGCAGTCGTTGGAGTCGTCATAGTCCTGCAGGGGGCCGAGCACGGTGAAAGAAGCTTCACCAAGTGCGTAGCTGTCGCCGGGCTGCGGGTGGACGGCCTCAAGCCCTTTCCCGGACATGGCCTCCACGACATCACTCCAGGATTTCGTATCAGCCTCTCTGTCAGGTGCGAGCACAGTCTCACAGTCGATATGGTATAACACGACATCTGCGCCGCCGATGTGGTCGGCGTCCGGATGGGTCAGAACCAGATAGTCCAGCTCATCGACGCCCATGTAATCAAGGTAGGAGACTACATTTTCTCCTTCTGTATTATCCCCGGCATCGATCAGCATCGCGTGGTCACCCTGCGTGATGAGTGTGCAGTCGCCCTGCCCCACGTCGATAAAGTGGACGGTCAGCTCCTCCGTGACTGCTGTGGAGGTTCCCGAACCGGTGCTGACCGTGATAAAATCTCCGCTCTGTCCCGCACCGTAGCCTGCGAGACCCAGCAGCAGGACAATCACCGCGGCAAGCACGGGATGTCTCTTTTGTTTCTTCTTTCTGCCTCTGGCCATTCGTTGCCTCCTGAATCGAACATATGATCTATTCTAGCACGGCAGGCAAAAAAATGGAAGCGAAAATCTTGACAAATAAAAATTCGATTGCTAAAATAATCACCGTGCAACGTGTGGTAAGAACAACGTAAGTCCGGTTGTTTCCTGCCGCACGTTCTTTTTGTGTAACAGGAGGAATGAAAAAATGGAACAGAAAACAAACAGTTATCTCGAGACGGAGAAGCCGGGAAGACTGATGCTGCAGTATTCCCTGCCCTGCATTATCTCGCTTCTCGTGGCGGCGCTCTACAATATTGTGGATCAGATTTTCATCGCAAACGCGAGCTATCTCGGGTCTTATGGCAATGCAGCAAATACAGCGGTCTTTCCGTTGACAGTCGTGGCGCTGGCGCTGGCGGTCTGGATCGGCGACGGCTGCTGTGCCTTTGTCAGTATCAGTCTGGGCGCCGGCAAGAAGGATGAGGCGCATAAGAGCATTGGCTGCTCGGTCCTGCTCTGCATCGTGGTGAGTCTCGTGCTGACGGTGCTTTACCTGATCTTTCAGGAGCCGATCCTCAGTGCTTTCGGAGGTCATGTCAACGAGCAGACCTTTGCCTTTGCGAAAGAGTATTTCTTCTACATCACGCTGGGCGTCCCCTTCTATATGTTCGGCCAGTGCCTGAATCCGATCATCCGCTCCGATGGCAGTCCCCGCTTTGCGATGGCCTGCACGCTGGTGGGTGCGTTTGCGAACCTGATACTTGACCCGATTTTCATCTATGTTTTTGGCTGGGGTATGATGGGTGCCGCGGTCGCGACGGTGGCCGGGCAGATCCTGACGGCGCTCGCGTCGATCTGGTATCTGTGCCACATGAAGGCGGTGAAGCTTACGCGTACAAGTTTTGGATTCTATGGTAACCTGATGAAGAAGTTTCTGCCGCTTGGCGTCACGAGCTTTCTGTCGCAGATCTCTCTGGTGGCCTCGATGGCAGCTGTGAATAACATGGTTGCGAAGTATGGGGCGCTTGACCCGGTCTTCGGCCTGGAGGAATATTCGCAGATTCCGCTCGCAGTCATCGGCATCGTTATGAAATTCTTCCAGATCGTTATCTCGATCTCGGTCGGACTTGCGGCGGGCAACATCCCCGTAATGGGATACAATGTAGGCGCGCGGCGCGCGGACCGGGTGAAGGATCTGTTTAAGCTGCTGCTCACTCTGGAGCTGATCACAGGATTTGTCGCGACGCTGATTGTGGAATTTTTCCCGGGAGCCATTCTGATGCTGTTCGGGGCGGCGGGAGAGAGTTCCTATTACATGGAATTCGGCGTTCGCTGCTTCCGCATTTATCTCTGCCTGATGACACTGGCGACGCTGAACAAGGGTACGTTCATTTCCCTGCAGGCGCTGGGAAAGGCCTTCCAGTCCACGGTTCTCTCGATGGTGCGTGAGATCGTGTTCGGCGTGGGTCTGCCGATCCTGCTGCCGCTCGCCTTTGGACTGAACGGGGTGCTCTACTCTTTTCCGGCTGCAGACGCGCTGACCTTCCTGCTCGCAGTATTTATGATTACGCGTACATTCCGCGAGCTGAATGAGGCCATGCAGAAGACGGCCTGATAAGAAAATATTCTGTGGGTGGCTTCAATAAGCCGCCCATTTTTTAAATAATCCTTGTATTCTGAGAAAAATTTCGGTAGAATGGGAACATCTGGATGCGAAAAGAGAGAAGTAAAAGATGTTTACAACAGTAATTCTGTTTGTTGTGGGGCTGGTGCTCCTGATTAAAGGAGGAGACTGGTTCGTAGACGGAGCCGTTCACATCGCGCAGCATTTCCATCTGCCGGAGCTGCTGATCGGCGCAACAGTGGTTTCGATTGGTACGACGCTTCCTGAGGTCATGGTCTCCGCGACTTCCGCGCTGACCGGGCACAGTGAGATTGCCTATGGAAACGCGATCGGTTCGGTCATCTGCAATACTGCGCTGATCGCCGCGGTGACGGTGGCGGTTCGCCCGGGTGAGGTGCGCCGGAAGGACTTAAGTCTGCCGATCTGTTTCTTTTTTGTTGCGGCGCTTTTCTACGCAGGAATCGCTTATACCAGAGGCAGTTTCCGTCGCCCGGACGGTATCCTGCTGCTCCTTATTTTTGTGATTTATATGGTCCTGACCGTGCACCGGATGATGGGGCAGGGAGATGGAGAAGAAGAAAAGGAGGAGGATTCGTCTCCAATTTGGAAGGACATCTTCTTACTGATCGTCGGCGCGGCACTGATTGCGGCCGGTGCGGATCTGCTGGTGGACAACGGCACCTTGATCGCGCAGGCTCTCGGCGTGCCGGAGTCTGTCGTCGCACTGACTTTCGTCGCACTCGGCACCTCGCTGCCGGAGCTCGTCACGGCGATCACCTCGCTGATGAAGGGGCACGGCTCGCTCTCCCTTGGCAATGTGATCGGAGCAAATCTTTTCAATCTGGTACTTGTCTCAGGCATCGCGGTTACGCTGCGTCCCTTTGACATCCCGGTTTCCTCAACGCTTTTGGGATATAATGCTTCTCTGGTGCTGGATATTCCGGTGATGTTCTTCGTGATGCTTTTCCTGACAATACCGGCGCTTGTTCGCGGAAAGCTCTCCCGCGTGCAGGGGATTGTTCTGCTCGTGGTCTATTTCAGCTACTGCGCGATACAGTTTGCAATGTAAAATCAGTCATTTAAATCCCTTAAAATACTCCTCACAAGTATAAATGCGAAGACGACGGAGAACAGGTCCGCGACCGGTTGAGCGATCTGCAGTCCGCGAAGTCCCAGAAGGCGGGGCAACACATACAGCGTGGGAATCAGAAACAGCCCCTGCCTGGCGCAGGAGATGAGCGACGAACGGAAGCCATAGCCGATAGACTGAGAAAACATGTTGCACATGACATAGTAACCCCAGACCGGCATCGTGATGAGCTGTGCGCGGAGCGCGAAGGTGCCGATGGCAATGACTTCGGCATCATCCTTTCGGAAGAGTGCGATGATATTTCCGGAGAAGAGCATTGCAATGGCGCAGAGGATCAGCAGGATCACAGTTGCGACTTTTACGCAGAACCAGAAGGCTTCCTTTACGCGATCGTATTGTTTCGCCCCGTAGTTGAAGCCGCAGACAGGCTGGAAACACTGGCCGAAGCCGACGACGACCGAATTGATGAACAGCGTGAAGCGCGAGACGATAGACATTGCCGCAACCGCCGCGTCGCCGTACTGCCCGGCTATCGTATTGAGCATTACGGAAGAGAGACTGGCGATCCCCTGCCTGGCAAGGGACGGGGCGCCCGTATACAGAATGTCCGTGTAAAGCTTTCGGGAGGGAGCAAACTGACGGGGACTGACATGGATCGCGTCCCGGTGCAGATTGCACATACCAAGAAGAATACAGAAGCTTACAAACTGTGAGAAACCGGTCGCGATACCGGCGCCCGTCGTTCCCATCCCGAAGCCGAAGATGAGGATCGGGTCGAGCGCCATATTGAGCAAACCGCCGATCGTGATTCCGACCATCGCATAGGTGGTGAGTCCCTGGAAGCGCAGCATATTATTCATGATAAAGGAGCACACCATAAAAGGAGCCGCGAGAAAAATGTATCTGGCGTAATCTGCCGCATAGGGCGCGATCGTTTCTGTCGAGCCGAGCAGCATCACAATGCGGTTCATGTACAGCGTGCCGAAAACGGCGATAAAACAGCCGAGCAACAGGCCGGTAAACCAGGCGGTGGACGCGTAGCGTTTTGCTTCTTCCTCGTGTCCTGCGCCGAGAAGGCGGGAAATATGGTTGCCTGCGCCCATGCCGATCATAAAGGAGAGCGCCTGGATCATGGACATGGCGGAGAAGATGATGCCTACCGCCCCGGATGCGGAGGTTCCGAGCTGGCTTACAAAAAAGGTGTCTGCCATATTGTAGATGGACGTGATCAGCATGGATATGATTGTCGGAACAGCGAGTTCCGGTATGATTTTCTGCACCGGTTCGTTCAGCATCCGTTCGCTGCGCGAAGCGCCATCTTTCTTACTCATTGCGATTTCAGCTCCTTTTTACATTTCTGTCATTCTTTAACAGTCTAGCACATTCTGGATGAAAATACAAAGCGGTACGCTTGCGAAGCCGGAAAGTCGTGGTATAATAGCGTTGGCAGCAAAGACATGAGCAGGAGAAACTTATCATGAATGTACGGGAAATAGAGGCCTCTGCGATCGCGGACGCTGTGGAAAAATTAGTGATAGACGTAAATTATTATCTTCCTGAGGATGTAAAGGATGCCTTGAAAAAGATGCGGGAAGAGGAGGAATCCGATCTCTGCAGGCAGATCCTCGGCGATATTCTGAAGAATGCCGATATTGCGCGGGAGCGTCAGCAGCCGATCTGCCAGGATACGGGACTTGCAGTCTTCTTCGTCGAGCTGGGGCAGGACGTTCACATCGTGGGCGGCGATTTTCGCACGGCGATGGACGAGGGCGTGGCCCGCGGTTACACGAAAGGCTATCTGCGTAAGAGCAGCCAGGATCATGTGCTGGGAGAACGGGTCAATCGCGGGGACAATACGCCGGCGATCATTCATACGGATATCGTGCCGGGCGATAAGCTGACGATCACCGTCTGTCCGAAGGGCGGCGGCTCTGAGAATATGTCGGCGCTGGGAATGCTGACGCCCTCGCAGGGCCGGGACGGCGTAAAAAAATTTATTGTGGACACGGTCAGCAGAGCCGGTTCCAATCCCTGCCCGCCGATCATCGTGGGCTGCGCGGCGGGCGGCACGACCGAGGAGGTCATGCTGCTGGCGAAGAAGGCTCTCTGCCGGAAAGTGGGAGAGTCAAATCCTGATCCGGAAGTCGCGCAGATGGAGCGTGAGATCCTCGAAGAGGTCAATAAGCTCGGTATCGGTGCGCAGGGCTTCGGCGGTACGAAGACCGCGCTGGCTGTCCATATGCTCACCCATCCAGTGCATCTGGCGAGCCTGCCGGTGGGCGTGAACATTCAGTGTCATGTGGCACGCCACAGGACGATCGTGCTCTGAAGAGGAGAAAGAATATGACTGATAAAGTGATTCATCTGCCGCTGACAGATGAGATGATTCGGGACCTGCATGCCGGCGACCGCGTACTGCTGAACGGCATCATTTATACCGGGCGCGATGAGGCGCATCTGTATCTGTGCCGGATGCTGGATAAAGGAGAGAAGCTGCCCATCGAAATCAGAGGAGCTGTGATTTATTATGTCGGCCCCTGTCCGGCAAAGCCGGGTCAGGCGATCGGCTCCGCCGGACCGACGACGAGCGGACGTATGGACGCCTACGCGCCGCGGCTGATGGACATCGGCCTGAAGGGCATGATAGGGAAGGGGCTTCGGAAACCTGCCGTCGTGGAAAGCATGAAAAAGAATACCTGTGTGTATTTTGCTTCGATCGGCGGCGCGGGTGCGCTGCTCAGCGAATCCATCAAGGAGGCGGAAGTCGTCGCATTCCCTGAGCTGGGGGCAGAGGCAATCTACAGGCTGCGGGTGGAGAATTTCCCCTGCACGGTCGTCATTGACTGTTACGGAAACGACCTCTACAAAGAGGGCCGTGCAAAATACGAAGTGAAATAAGGAGGAAACAAAATATGGCAATTCCAAAGGAAGAGCTTCGCGAAAGAGCACTGGAGCTTCATGAGAAATACAAGGGAAAGATTGAGACCGTATCGAAGTGTCAGGTTGCGGATTCCGATGCGCTGTCCCTCGCCTATACGCCCGGGGTTGCCGAGCCCTGCAAGGAAATCGCGAAGGACCCGGATCTGGCCTACAAATATACTTTTAAGGGAAATATGGTTGCGGTTGTCTCTGATGGCTCTGCAGTGCTTGGCCTTGGAAATATCGGCGGCCTGGCGGGGCTCCCGGTTATGGACGGCAAGTCCGTGCTCTTCAAGGAGTTCGGCGGCGTGGACAGCTTTCCGATCGTTCTGGCTACGCAGGATGTGGACGAGATCGTCAGGACCTGCATCAACATCGCGCCGACCTTCGGCGGCATCAATCTGGAGGATATCTCCGCACCGAGATGTTTTGAGATTGAGCGCAGGCTGAAAGAAGTGCTGGATATTCCGGTATTCCACGATGATCAGCACGGCACGGCGATTATCGTGACTGCGGGCCTGATGAACGCCTGCAAGGTCACGGGCAGGAAATTTGAGGATCTTACCATCGTCATCAACGGCGCCGGTGCTGCGGGAACCGCAATCGGCAAGATGATCCTGAATATTGGCGTGAAAGAAATGTTTTTCCTGGATTCTAAGGGAATTATCTATAAAGGACGTCCGAACGGCATGAACTGGGCGAAGGAGGAGCTGGCCGAGCTCAGTAATAAGGACTGCCGCAAGGGCGGACTTGCAGAAGCGCTCGCGGGTGCGGATGTGTTCATCGGCGTGTCCCAGGCGGATATTCTTACACCGGATCTCATCAGAAGCATGGCGAAGGATCCGATCGTCTTCGCTATGGCAAACCCGAATCCGGAGGTGCGTCCCGAAGTCGCAAAAGAGGCTGGCGTGGCGGTGATCGGAACGGGCCGCAGCGACTATCCAAACCAGATCAACAATGTCCTGGCCTTTCCGGGTCTGTTCCGCGGCGCTTTTGACGTTCGTGCGCGGCAGATCACTGAGAATATGAAAGTCGCGGCGGCCGAAGCTCTGGCGTCTATTATCCCGGATGAGGAGCTGAGCGCCGACTATATCATCCCGGCGGCCTTTGATCCGAGGGTACGCCCGGCAGTGGCGGCAGCGGTGGCTGCGGCGGCCAGAAAGGACGGCGTGGCGCGCCTCTAGCGGGGAGACGGATTATGGGCGGGGCTTCCAGCCGGCGATATCGTCTTCCCGGAAGTCATAGCTCAGTTTCTTTCCATAGGCCTTTTCATAGGCTTTTACCTTTTGCCCGTAATCCTGCTTCATCATCTGCATGCTGTTTTCCCGGACGCTTTTGCCCGGATCCGGGTAGATCGTATCAAGGACATGCATTGTGTAGCGTACTTTCTGAAATTCCTCGTTGCCTTCATGGGGAAGATCCCGCACTTCCACAAAACAGGAGACAACAGGAACCAGATTTTTCGCTGCATAGTAGTAGGCACCGCGCTTTGGCGGGCGCGGTTTGCGATAGTTGAACCACATTTCCTGTTCAGGATAAATCAGGATGGCATGTCCTTTGTGCAGAGTGTCTGCGATCTGATCTTCAAAGCTGCCGCTCAGGTACTGACGGCTTTTCATTATGGGGATAATGTCCTCATGGTTCATGATAAAGCCGATCCAGCCCTTCATTGCGAGATTGGTATCCTGGCTCACCAGAAAGAGCCGGCGGTATCCCGCCCGGTTCAGCGTAATGCGGACGGCTGTGTTGTCGAGTGGGTTGAAATGATTGCTGGTTACGATCACACCGCCTTCCAGATCGCGCAGATTTTCGAGCCCTTCAATTCTGGTATGCCAGTTCAGTACCTTGCTTCCCGTGTCGACGAGCGCCCGTGCACAGACATTCAGGAAGCGGTAGAGCAGAGAATTCTGATTTTTCAGATAGCGCGAGACCTGCCCTGTTTTTTCCCGCGCAGAAAGATCCGGGTCATCAATCTCCACTTTATCGTTGAAGCGGCCCTCTGCAGCCGCCTGTTTTATGTTTTCTATAACCTGGGTTTTGCTTCCTCCGATAATCATGTCGGTAAGTTCTCCTGTGTTCGATAATTTTTTCTGCTTTCCGTCATCAGTTCCTGGTACTCGTTCAGAATATCATCGTATACTGTCAGCTTCAGTTCATCGTGCATGCGGTCGACCTGCCAGGGCTTTACTGTCACCATATGAAACAGAGGAAAGAAGCGGAAGCTTGTCGTGAAGTGCTGAAAGACGGTGTCTTTACGTAGCTTTCTTTGCTCGTTGTATTTCCCTTTACAGATCTTCTTGGATTCAGAAAGCCGGTTGAGCGCAGTCTGGTCGGGCATGAACATCTTCCTGGTCCGGCACATTCTGCGGCAGCGCCGAAAGAGCCTGGTCCGGCGGATCTCCTTCATGTTCAGAAGCAGCACGCCGGAATTCAGATAATCGAAGTGCAGCGGATCCTTCCGGAAAAACCATTTTCCATAGTAGTCGAGCACGCCGGCGATTTCGCGCTTTTCCATGTTCTGATAATAAAAAGCGCTGAAATCCCGGCGGCAGAGTACATCGCTGTCAAGATACAGGATACGATCCGGTATCTCCGGCAGGAGGTCGGCGTAAAGACGCAGCATGCAGTATGGCGTGAAGCGTGTGTTCATATTTTTGATCGGCGGCGTCTGCTGAAATTCTGTTGTGACATCGATCAGCCGCACAGAGGACTTCGGATTTTTCTCCTGCAGATGCTGCTCCAGAAGGAGCGTGCCTCTTCTGGAAACCGGTGCATAGTTTCGTCCATTCGCCCAGAGAGACATTGTCAGCACATAGATGCACAGCGGCTCTTTGATGTGACGGCTGAGCGAGAGCGCGGACAGAGTAAGTCCTTTTTCTATATTTTTATCTCCACAGTACAGGATATTCATGATTCCATCCTTTTCTCATAGTGAATATACTCATAGTTGCTGTTCTTGCTGCGCAAAGTCATGCAGGCGGCGATTTCATCATGAAGCCTGCGTTGCGCTTCTTTGGGCTTCAGATTGCTGTCTGCATAAAAAGGTCCGTCGAAGAATACCGTAATGCGGGGTTTCCTGCCCGACTTCGGCTTCCGGTAAGTCGTCGTCATGCAGAAGCAGGGCGCCCCGAAACGCACCGGAAAGCGAAAAGCAGTCTCCGGGAAAGGCCGGACAAAGCTGCACCAGGGCCAGACATGCGCCTCCGGATAGACGACGATGCAGTTGCCCTTCTTAAGGTATTTTTCCATTGCTGACAGGAACTTTTTCATATCATCGGGTGAATCCGGGATGATAAGCGCACCGAGCATCGGAAGAATTTTCCCGAGCATCGGGATACCGAGATTGGACGGCGCCGCGATCGTGCGGATTCGCTTTGGTGCTGCATAGAGGCCGGGGGCGAAAGCGTCTCCGATCGGCTGCGTATGGTTCCCATATAAAAAGAAGCCCGTATTCCGACATTTCCGCAGTACGTGCCGATTCACTGTCTTCACATGCAGTATGAACTTTACATAAAACAATGCAAAGGGAACAAAAAATGCATAGACCAGCCCGGAGAACGCGCGGTAAACGGGATTCTCATGATACCATTGATAACCTGACGGCAGCCGCAGTTCCTGATTTTTGCTTGTTACAATATCCTGGTCGTATGCTTTATAGTATATCGTTTTTGAGTCTTTCATTCTGGAATCTGGCAACACGGATTGTCACACCTCCGCTAAGAGCAGTATGGCGCGGGATTATAAATTAAATGTTATCCTGACTGTTAAGATTCTGTAAAACATCTTACTGAAAGGTGATGGAAATGGCAGATGGTCTGGAGATGGATCTCGACGTTCGCTTCACATGAAAAGGCTGTAAGCGGAATCGCAATTATCCTGCGATTCTGCTCACAGCTCCAGTGTTTACATGGTGATAGGCAATACAATCTTATTTTTCTATCCGCAATGCCTCATCCAGCTTGCGCACAAGATCGCAATGCCCCTCGGCCACAATGCTGATTTTTTTGTTAACCTCATTTTCCAGCGTCATCTGAATCTCGCTGATCTTGCGATCTGAGCTGGAAAGATGTGCTTCAATCTGATCGAAGCGCTCGTCCATCCTGTCAAGACGCTCGTCCATCCTGTCAAGACGTTCGTCCATCCTGTCAAGACGTTCGTCCATCCTGTCAAGGCGCTCGTTTATCTTACCGAGCTCGTTCAGTATCAATCTGGCTTCTTCTGTCATCGTTGCACTCCTCTTTCCCGACGTTTCCCTGCATCTACTATTATACTATCGGAGCAGGCATTTGTCATCGAAAAAGTATAAAAAATTTTGGTTTACAAATTGCTGACTCATGAGTTGGTGTATCGTAAGTTGGCTTTTGCAGAGCTTCAGATGCGTCGAATCAGCGCCCAGATCCCCATCATCAGCTCGGCGGGTATCCACTTCGCAGTGATGCGGTGAACGAGGCAGACCGGGCCGGGTGTCGAGACGGCGAGTCCCAGGCGGGAGTCCGCAAGCGCACGGCGCACGACATTCTTCGATTTCGACGCGAGCGGGAAATGCCGGATATAAGCGCTGTCTTTCGTCTTTTTGGCGGTGCCGATAAATTCGGTATCTTTGATCCAGTAGGGACAGACTGCCGTCACACGGATGCCTGCCCCCAGAAGCTCCACGCGCAGGGCACGGCTGTAGCGGTAGAGAAAGGCCTTGGTGGCGGCGTAGACATTGAGGTATGGAAAGGGCTGGAAGGCCGAGGTGGAGCAAATTTCCAGGATTCGCGCGCCTTTTTTCATGTAAGGGAGCACGAGCTGGGTCATATCCACGGCGGCACGGCAGTTGAGGTCGATCATATTGTCGCAGTCTGCGGCGGAGATATCCTTCCAGGAGCCGATCTTTCCGAAGCCCGCCGCATTCACCAGCATGCATACGTCGGGCTGCTCCCGTTCAAGTATTTCGCCAATGACACGGAAAGCATTCCGATCTGTGAGATCCAGGGGTATGCAGCGCAGCCGTGTCCTCACCCGGCTTTGCAGGGCACGCAGCCGTTCTTCTCTGCGGGCGATGACCCAGATTTCGTCCAACTGTTCCTGTTCACTGATCTGCCGTACAAATTCACTTCCGAGACCGCTGGAAGCGCCCGTCACAATCGCTGTTTTCATGGTAATCATCCCTCCAACCCGCTGTTTTAGCCTGTTATAGCACAGATGGCGGAAAGCTGCAAGGGGTGTTCTTGTCTTTATCCTGCAAAAATGATATGATGATACAAAACGATTTCGGAGGAGGACTTATTGATTCCCAGGACGATGAGAACCATTCTTCACGCCCTCTCCTATGGAGGTATTGAGGTGGAGGCTGCGAGAAGGCTGGCTGATTTAAAAAAGCTGGATCCGATGCGGATTTTCTGTCGGAAGCTGGACGCGGAAGTCTACAACGGAAGGCACAAGATCCCATTGCGCCTGTATTTTCCTTCCATGGAAGAACAGCGGGAAGCGGAAGAGCGGGAGATCCGGGGGCCGGTGATCCTGTTTTTTCACGGAGGCGGCTGGGTGACGGAGAGCGTGGAGACCTATGACCGTGTCTGTGCACAGATGGCGCAGTCCACTGGCCACACGGTGGTTTCGGTTGAATACCGGCTGGCGCCCGAATACCGGTTTCCAACAGGATTTGCGGATTGTTACGAGGCGGCAAGGGCGTTATATCAGGGCATTTTCCTTCCAAATGTAGATCCGGATGGCATCACGATCATGGGCGACAGCGCGGGAGGAAATCTGGCGGCGGCTGTCTGTCTGAAGGCGCGGGATACGGGAGATTTTCAGGTAAAACGTCAGGTGTTGATCTATCCGGCGCTGAATAATTGTTACACGGAAGAATCTCCGTATCCGTCCGTGCGTGAGAATGGCGAGGGCTATCTGTTGACCGCGAAGAAGATGGAGGATTATCTGAACCTTTACGAGAGCAGACCGGGAGACCGCGAAAATCCGTACTTTGCTCCACTGCTCGCGGAAAATCTGGAGCATATGCCGCGCACGCTGATCCTGACAGCCCAGTATGATCCTCTTCGCGACGAGGGAGAGGCCTATGGGGAGCGCCTGCGCGCGGCGGGTAACGAGGTGGAGGTGCGCCGTATTGAGTCGGCGCTGCACGGCTATTTTGCGCTTGGCATCAAGCTTTTGCACGTGCAGGAGAGCTTCGCGTGCATCAATCAATTTCTGGAGATGAAGACTTGCTAGAGTTTGGATATTCCCAGTGGAGAAAACTGGATAATGCGGCGCTGGCCTTCCCGGCTGCCGCGGGAAAAAATGATACGAGAGTGTTTCGCTTTTACTGTGAGCTGACAGAGCAGGTGGAACCGGAACTGCTGCAGCAGGCGCTTGATCTGACGATGAAGAAATATCCTCTCTTTCAGGCAGTTCTGCGCAAGGGACTGTTCTGGTTTTATCTGGAGAGACGGGATATCCGTCCGCTGGTGTCGGAAGAGCAGAAGGCTCCCTGCAGCCGGCTGTACATTCCGGATCAGAAGTCGCTCCTCTTCGAGGTGACATATCATGAAAAGCGGATCAATTTTGAAGTATTCCACGGGCTGACAGACGGCACCGGAGCCATGCAGTTCCTGCGGGAGCTGGTGCGGCAGTATCTGAGGCTGGCGCATCCGGAGCAGAGCTTTCCGGAAGAATCAGAGGAGGAGACCGCGAGCGGCCGTGACCAGGAGGAGGACAGCTTTTCCCAGTATTATTCGGCTGCGAAATCAAAAGAGCGGCGCAGAGTGGCCGCCGCGGTGCAGCTGAGGGGAGAGAAGCTCCCGCAGGATGAGATGCACATCACGGAGGCGGTTGTACCGGTGAGCGAGCTGCTCGCAAAGGCTCGTGCGCGGGGCGTATCGGTGACGATGTATCTGACAGCCATGCTGCTCTACGCCATTCACGAGGAGATACCCCGGAGCAGGCTGCGAAGACCGGTTGCGCTCATGGTGCCGGTGAATCTCAGAAATTATTTTCCCTCGCAGTCTATGGGAAATTTTTTCGGCTGGCTGGAGGTCGGCTGCTATTTTAAGGAAGACACAGGTTTTGAGGATGTATTGAAGCGGGTGAAGGAAGAATTTGAGCGAGGACTTTCGAAGGAACGGGTGGCAGAGCGTATGAACAGTCTGGTCCGGCTTGAAAAGAATCCCTTCCTTCGGGCGGTGCCGCTGGAGATCAAGCAGCTCTTTCTTATGACGGGAACCAGTCTGGGGGCGAAGTCTGTCACGGCGGTTTACTCCAACATGGGGATTGTGAAGATGGCGCCGGAGTATGGGAAGTGGATCTCACGCTACGGCATTTTTGCCAGCACGGATTCGCTGCAGCTGTGTTCCTGCTCGAGTGGGGAGAATCTGACACTCGGTTTCACATCAAAGATACCGAACGACAATATTCAGCGCAATTTTCTCCAGCTTCTGAAAAAAGAAGGAATTCCCGTGACGGAACTGGAAAATGATTTCCCGGGGCAGCAGGAGCATGAGCGAAAGTCGGCGAGGCCGGCGCTTGCGTTTTTTTCCTTCACCTGTGTTGCTGTGTCGATTATCTGCTGCATGATCAACTACATGCTGGCGGGGCGCATTAGCTGGGCCTGGTTTGTGGCGGCCGGGGCGCTCTGCGCCTGGCTGCTGGTGGAGGTTGCTCACAAAAAGCGGAGAAATCTCCTGAAAAATGTGACCTGGCAGCTGGTACTCGTCTCGTTGATCGGTGTACTGTGGGACGTGTTCACAGGCTGGCATGGCTGGTCGGTGAATTATCTCATTCCGATCGCGGTACTGGCCGTCCTCGGGAGCATGCCGGTCATCGTCCTGGTTCAGCATCTGGAGAAACAGGAGTACCTTTTCTACCTTCTGCAGGCCTGTGCACTTGGCTGTCTTCCCGCGATCCTGCTGCTCGCAGGCGTGGTGTCAAGGCCGGTTTCCTCTATCCTCTGCACAGGCGTGAGTCTGCTCGTGCTGGCGGGAATGGCAATCTTCCAGGGACGGGATGTGTGGAAGGAGATGCAGAAAAAATTCCGGTTGTAGGAGCGAAGAACTCGCAAAAGGTCGAATCGTCCCATGATGACGGCGGAGGATCAGTTCTGATGATCCTCCCTCCGGTTTTTCTTATATTTTATTTCAATTTTCTGTTAAAGATTGCTACCTGGAAATACTGAAAATTAACGAATTTTAAAATATGGTAAGTATTCCAGCTCTATTTGATCCGCTACAAGTCGGCTTTCTTCTTGCAGTTGTCTAATTTCTTCTGTTGAATAATTCATCAGCCTGTAATAGATAGAAACCCTGTAATCCTCGAATTCTTCATATGTTGGAAGAGGATCAATTTCTTTATTAAAATATGCAGTAATGACAGCACCTGCAGCACCACGGGAGGCTGCAGAAGTAAGCTGGGTAAAATTGTCATCTGATTTTCCCTCAGAGTATGAAGGAACATATATCTGGTGAAGATGAAAACTGTAATCGTTAGCCTGGATATTCTTTGCGTTTGATACCATAGCCCGGAAAAAGGAATAGACCTTAGAATCCTGTTTCATCTGTCGTAAAAGAAGACGATCAAATATGCCGCTCATAGACGCAACAGACGTTTTCCCGAATGAGTGTGCTATTTTCCGGTTTACAATTTGGATGAATTCGTATCTGTCCGATTCAAAGATTTCGTATGCAAGATCAATTTTGGCTTTGAAATGATAGGAAATCAGTCCTTTGCTGATGCCACAGGCTGTGGCAATGTCATCTACAGTAGTCTTTTCATAGCCCTTATCATAAAATAGCTTTCGGGCTTCCTGCATGATTGTTTCGCGTATGATTGGATTTGTTGAGTATTTCATATTTGGTCTCTTTTTAAGCACTTGAGAGTGAAAAGTTTGTAGCGGAAAGCCGGTAGCCAAAGGAGGGCGTGCC
>JAJPXQ010000032.1 GCA_021205385.1 Lachnospiraceae bacterium
GTTTGTTTGCTATACCCTTTTTGCTTTCTAACCGCCACGTTCCAGTTTCAAACTTCAAGTCCTCCGGCGTCACACGATGCTTTCCATCATACGGATGACATCCCTTGCTGATAATGACCAGTCCGGAACGATAATTTCACGCTCTGATCCAGCGTCCCAGCGAAATCTCGCTCAGGCCATAGTTTTCCGCTGTGTCGAAGGTCGTAATTCCGAGCTTCAGTATGCCGTCCAGCAGTTCGCTTACGTCCTCGCCCTCAATCATCGGCGCAATTGCACAGCCAAAAACGATCCGCGATACCGGATTTTCTATTCCCTCTACTCTTCCATATTTCACGTAAAGCATCCTCCTTCATTTTCGGCGCCAGGGAATCAATTGACTCCTCTCTGCTTTCCCGCTATATTAGGTATATCTGAAAACATCTGCTGCAATAAGGAGAATTCCCCATGTCAGATATCAAAACCAGGCTGCAAAAAAAATTCATGGAACTCTTTGGCCCCGGTGCCATGCCGAAAGCATACTTCGCTCCGGGACGCGTCAATCTGATCGGCGAACACACGGACTATAACGGCGGGCATGTCTTCCCCTGTGCGCTGACAATCGGCACCTATGGACTGATCCGACCGCGCACAGACCGGGTTCTGCGCTTCTGCTCCCTGAATTTTCAAAAGGGAGCCATTGTGGAAAGCTCTCTTGATGACCTTATCCCGGATGCAAAAGCCGGTTGGGCCAACTACCCAAAGGGCGTCATATGGACATTCCGGAGGCGGGGATACCAGCTCGCACATGGAGCCGATATTCTGATCTATGGAGATATCCCGGCTGGCAGCGGATTGTCCTCCTCAGCCTCCCTGGAAGTGCTGACCGGGCTCATGCTGCGGGAAACCTACGGTTTTGACATCTCCATGACGGATCTCGCACTGATCGGCCAATACTCTGAGAACCATTTCAACGGCATGAACTGCGGAATCATGGATCAGTTCGCCTCTGCCATGGGCCGGAAAGACTGCGCAATCTTCCTTGATACAAGCGATCTCTCCTATGAATATGCTCCTGTAAAGCTGCCGGACGCAAAAATCGTTATCACAAACAGTAAGGTAAAACACAATCTCGTTTCCTCCGCTTACAACGACCGCAGACGGGAAAGTGAGACCGCACTGAGGGATCTGCAGACCGTAGTGGACATCAGAACATTAGGCGATCTGACGGAGGCGCAATTCGAACAATATAAATACGCCATCAAAGACTCTGTCTGCCGCAGACGCGCCAGACACGCGGTCTATGAAAATCAGCGCACCATCCACGCGGTCGAAGCTCTGAAAAAGAATGATATCGTCACCTTCGGAAAGCTGATCAACGCCTCCCACATCTCCCTGCGGAATGACTACGAAACCTCCTGCCCGGAAAATGATCTGCTGGCGGAACTGGCCTGGAAAACTCCTGCCTGTCTCGGCTCCCGTATCACGGGCGGCGGTTTTGGCGGCTGCAATGTAAGTATCGTAAAAACCAATGGCATAGAATCCTTCATCGAAGCACTGGACCGCCCTTATGCCGAAAAAACAGGGATCAGCGCCGAATTCTATGTGGTAGACATCGGAGACGGTGCGCATGCTCTGGATTGAACGGCATGTCTGATGACCTTCTATATTTTCCCCATGTTTCGAACATCGTAAATATAACAAACGCCATGCTCCAAGAATAGAGCATGGCATTTAAAAAATAGAATTTTTGTTCTGTTGTTGGCCGCTTCACCGGCATCAGATCTTCGCCCGGTATTTCTCACGCTCCCCGGCAGGAATCTTCAGAGCTTCCATCGCCTGATCCGCTGATAATTTCAGTGTTTCCATCAGGTTGCGGATACTTTCGAGTATTGTATCCTCACGGCCTTCCGCACGGCCTTCCGCGCGCCCCTCCGTCAAGCCAGTCTCACGAGCCTCTTCCTGCGCATAATATTTTTCTTCCCACGCCAGCATATATCTCACCCCAACTTTTTCGTTTTGGCGAACTTCCCTTACACGATCGTGGATTCGATGTATCCGCTCACTGCTCGAAGTCTGTGCGGCCTGGTCCGTGGTATTCTCAATATAATGAAGAAATTCCACTAGCTCCGACGACACCTCATCATCATTTTCCCCACGTGTATTCAGGAAAATGCGGGTCGCCCCAATGACCTCATCGAACAGAAAGCGATCGGCAAGATTCAGTTCCTGCAATGGTACCATATTCAGTTTTTTCATGCTGTTTCTCCTTTATCTTAGCATAGTATTTCAGAATTGAACAGACAAAAAGCTTCATAAACCATACTCCTCTGTTCAAAAATGATCGTTGGAATTCTCAGGCGAGACGCCGGAAATTACTATGGAAAATATAGATATAGTATACACTGCAAAAGCCGGTGTGTCACCAGTTTTTACAATTTTTTCTTAATTTTTGTGAAATGCTTCCATCTTATCAGGAAAGCGCAGGGCGCCATTTCCCTGCGCTTTCCTCTTCGTTTACGACTCCGGACACTGATCAATAAAATTCAGTCTGGCCGTATAGGTCTTGCTCTCGCCCGGCTTCAGCACCGGCGCATCGCAGCCTTCCTCTCCGGTCTTCGGCCCGTCCAGACTGGTGTTTAAGGGCTCCAGGCCCAGCGCGTACTCGCCCTTTCCGAGCATCTTCCACTCGCAGAAGTGCGGGAAGTCATTGCCATTATACTGGACGTTGACACCGATCTTACGCTTTTCATTGAAAATCGTATACTGCGCCATTCCCTGGGCGTCTTTCTTTATCTTATGGAAATAGCAGCGCTCCGGATAGGGATAGTCCGGCGCCTCGATCTGCTGCCAGGTGTCCGCATATTTCGCAGCATGCGCCTCGCGCGGCGTCATCTCCAGGCTGTCGAAAATCAGCTTCGCCCCTTCCTCCAGAAGCGGATAACCGTAATTGAGATGCAGCGCGTACATGAATGTCTGATCGCCGAATCCATGATTGGTAATCGTATCCGTCAGAAGGATGCTGTCGCTTTCATATTCAAATTCCAGCTTTCTGTGAAGGCTTAAGTTTTCCCCGAACAGGCGGGCTTCGCGCATCGTCCCTTCCAGACAGATCGTCGGCGTCTCTCCATGCAGGCCTCGCTGAGCGCTGACATTCTCCGCCGGCGTATTGCCGATTCTGCCGTGCAGTCCCAGCTCCTCACCGTCCTCAAGGACACGCGGGACTCCCACATGCGCCAGTCCCAGCGTGGTCAGCATGCCGACGAAGAAGCTCCGCAACCAGCGCGTACCCTGCGCGTCATAGTATTCCGGCGCAACAATCCCGCAGGGCGCCAGATAATTCATATTTTTCCCCTTATAGCGCACCTGATAGATATCCATGCAGCGATCCGGCAGCACCGTCACGGACAGATTGCCTCCGTTCGTCACCTCCAGAAAACGGACGCCTTCCTGAAAACCGCCCCGCAGCGTCCCGTCCCGCAGCGTCATCAGCTGATCCGGATCTCCGATGTACTCCCGGATCTCTTCATATGTTTTGCTCATTTTTCATTCCCTCCATTTTGACATGCAAAAACTTTACCATTTCAACTATAGCAGAAAAAAAGGACACAGACAACATCCGCTTATGACCAGTCCTGTTTCCGGTAAAACCGTAGAGATATCACAGATGCAACCGTCCATCCGATCGGCCAGGCACACCAGATACCGGTCGCACCGAGGAAAGTCCCGGCAAGCAGGACCGCCAGCGCCACACGCAGGAACAGATCGGTGAACGTGCCGATCATGAATTCGCGCATAAGACCCGCGCCCTTCAGAATACCGTCTGCGACAAGCTTTGCAGAGACTATCAGGTAAAACGGCGATAAAATACGCAGATAGGTAATACCGGTCTGCAGCGCAGTCGTCGTCGGCTCATCCAGGAAGAACCGCAGCGCGATCCCGCCGAATACAAAATAGAAAATCACGAAAGGAATGCTGAGCGTCCAGACAAGCTTCAGCCCGGCGCGAAAACCCTCCTTCACGCGCGGCCGCTTTCCGGCCCCGATGTTTTGCGCCGTATAGTTCGAGATACCATTACCGATTGTCGTGTAAGACGTGATAACAAGATTGTTCAGCTTGACTCCGGCAGAATAGCCCGCCATGACGCCGGTACCAAAACCGTTGATCACACCCTGAATCACGATATTGCCCACCGAAATAAAGCTCTGCTGCAGCATGCTCGGGATCGCGATGATCGCAATCCTCCTCAGTATCGAAAACGAAAACAACGGCACGCGCCCGGTGGATGGGATTGTCTTCAGACGCCGCGTCACCGCGATCACCGCGAGTACACAGCTCACTCCCTGACAGAGGAAGGTCGCCCAGGCCACGCCCGCGACGCCCATCTGAAATGTCGTCACAAACAGGATATCGACTGCAATATTCGCCGTGGACGATACCGCAAGGAACAGAAACGGCGTTCGCGAATCGCCCAGTGCAGAGAAAATACCGGTCGAAATATTGTAGAAGAACACAAACGGCAGACCGAGTATATAAATATTGAGATATAAGCGCGAGTCCGCAAAGGCCTCGGCCGGCGTGTTGATTGCGTTAAGCAGCGCTCCGCAGCCAAGTGCGCCGGCCAGCATCAGCACTGCACACAGCGCCGCGCTTGCGATCCACGACGTGAACACGGCTGTCTTTACTTTACCGTAATCGCGCGCGCCAAAAAACTGCGAGACAATAACGGAGCAGCCGATATTGCAGCCCATCGCAAACGCGATAAAGATCAGCGTGACCTCATAACTGTTGCCAACGGATGCCAGCGCGGTCTCGCCAATAAAACGTCCCGCCACAAGGCTGTCAGCTATATTGTACAGTTGCTGAAAAATAACACTGCCAAAGAGCGGCAGACAGAATTTCCAGAGCACCTTATCCGGTGCTCCCACAGTCAGATCCCTGTTCATATGTATTTCACACGACCGATGCAATGGCCTGCATCAACCGTTCATTCTCCTCATGATTTTTTACTGCTGCGCGATAGTATGTATCATCCAGACCACGGTAATTCGCACAGCGGCGGATCAGGATGCGCTGCGGCAGAAGCCTTTCATAGAGGTCATGCACACCTGGCGCGCGGAAGAACAGATAGTCCGCCTGTCCGTCCCAGACCTCGAAGCCCAGCTTCTCCAGTTCCGATTTCAGAAAGATACGCTCCTTACGGACAAGGCGGATCGCGCGCTGCGTGTATTCTTTTTCCTTCAGCGCAGCGATTCCCGCCTCGGAAGCCGGAACGCTGACGCCCCAGCACTGCCCGGCGGCGGCCATACGCGAAAGAAGCTCCTGATCCGGGCAGATACAGTAGCCGAGCCGCAACCCCGGCATCGCGTACATCTTTGTGAAAGATTTCAGGATCAGAAGATGCGGATACTTCTCCGCATACGACACAAGCGAGCGCTCCGGCTGCCCGGTGAAGTCAAGAAAACACTCATCCAGCACAAGCCGGATTCCACATTGCCGCGCCTTCTCCAGAATCCGAAGCAGTAAATTCTCATCTACAAGCAGCCCCGTCGGGTTGTTCGGATTGCATAAAAACATCACATCGACAGACGCATCCATCTGCGTGAGGATATCCTCCCGCACGACAAAGTCTTTCTGCATCTCATAGAAGCAAAAGTCCGTTCCCGTCTGTTTCAAAGCTTCCTCATACTCCGCAAAAGTGGGAGCCGTCAAAAGCGCCTTTCCCGGACGCAGGGCATAGGCCAGCCGGTAAATGAGATCCGCACCGCCGTTTCCGCACAGAAAATATTCTGCCGGAAGATCATACTCCTCCGACAGCGCCGCACGCAGCTTCCTGCACAGCGGATCCGGGTAGTTATGCGCGAGATCCAGCGCGCCGCATACCGCGCGCCGCACGCTGTCCGGCATCCCCAGCGGATTGATATTTGCCGAGAAATCCAGGAGCGGAGCGCCATCTTCGGTATTCAGATTTTCATCATAAATATTTCCGCCGTGCAGGAGTTCCATCTTTATCTTACCTCATAGAGCAGTACGTCCCGGATGCCCTCCGCGTCGTAAACCACCGCGGACTGTCCCACCGGGATTCCTTCCGCGCGTGCCGCCTTCTCCGTCACCGGACCGATGCAGACGACCTGTGCGTGGTATTCCAGTCCCTGCGTCATTGAGGCAAAGGCCCGCGCCGCAGAGGCGCTGCACAAGGTTACATAATCCACATCCTGCAGAAGACGACGCAGCTCTTCCTCTTTACGCATATCGACCGCCGTACAGTAGAGCGCATCGGCCGTATAGGAAATGCCTGCCGCTTCAAGCGCAAGGTTCAGCTCCCTCGACGCCTCCTCGGCGCGCAGAAGCAGGACACGATCCGTCTTCGTGAGCGTCGGGATCCACTCTTTTGCCAGCGCTTTGCTGCTGAAGGATTCTGGAACGAAATCGGCCTGCAGGCCGCGCGCGGCAAGCGCACGCTTTGTTCCTTCCCCGATCACTGCAATCTTGATTCCGGCAAGACTCCGGAGATCCTTTCCACACTGCAGGAGATAATCAAAGAAAATATCCACGCCATTGCTGCTCGTGAAGACGAGCCAGCTATAGTCGGAAAGCTGCTCCACCGCCCGGGCGATTTTCTCCGAGAGAAGAGGCTGCGTATAGATCAGGCTGAAACTGACCGTCTCCGCGCCCTCCGCCTCAAGAACCTCCGCCTGCTCCTGCGCCATCTTAGGCGTCGCGGTCAGAAGCACCCGTTTCCCGGCAAGCGGCATTTTCCCGAACCAGTCAATCTTTTCGCGAAGCGAAGCTACATCGCCGACAAGCGTGATCGCCGGGGTCTGTATCCCCACCTTCTTCGCATCCTCCACGATCGTTTCGAGCGTCCCCACTGCCACCTTCTGACGGGCAGTCGTACCCTCCTGAATCACCGCGGCGGGCGTACCGCCATCTTTTCCGTTTTCGATCAGATTTTTCACAATATTCGGAAGGTTTTTAAGACCCATCAGGAAGATGAGCGTCCCCTCCTCCCGCGCGAGCGTCGCATAGTCGAGCACATTCGACGTCTTATGGCTGCCCTCGTGACCCGTGATCACATGGAAAGATGACGCGTGGTCGCGATGTGTCACCGGGATTCCCGCATAGGCAGGAGCGCTGTAACAGGACGACACGCCACAGACGATCTCAAAGGGAACCTCTGCCGCAAGCAGCTCCTCGGCTTCCTCGCCGCCGCGCCCGAAGATGAAAGGATCGCCGCCCTTGAGACGCACGACATCCTTTCCCTCCTTCGCCAGGCGGATGAGCAGCGCGTTCGTCTCCTCCTGCTTCAGATGATGATGGGAGGAACGCTTCCCCGCGTAGATAAGTTCCGCCTCAGGCCGCGCCTCATTTAAAAGCGAATCCGTCGCGAGACTGTCATAGACAATCACGTCGGCCGCGCGTACACAGGAAAGACATTTCTGCGTGATCAGGTCTTTATTTCCGGGGCCTGCGCCGACGAGCCAGACCTTGCCTGTCCGTATCTTTTTTGCAAGCGCAGTGCCGAGCTCCGCCGCTTTCCCAGTATCCAGTCCGGTCACACTTTCCCCGGAAACTTTTTTCATATGAATACCATCAGAGGCAAACATCGCATCCATGCGAAGGGTATCTCCATCCAATCTGCTGAGCGCCGCCGCCGGCGCATTGCAGCTGCCGCCGATCTCCGTCAGAAATGCGCGCTCTGCGCTCAGCATCACCGCCGAACGCGGATCGTTCAGTTTTTCGAGCAGCCCGGTGAGGTGTCCTTCCCGGCTCTCCACCGCGAGAATCGCCTGCCCGGCCGCCGGCAGACACTGCTCCGGCGCAAGATACTCATAATGGAAAGAGGAATCCTGATCGAGGCCGAGGCGCTTCAAGCCCGCTGCCGCGAGGACGATCGCGTCGTACTGACCCTCGGACAACTTGCGAAGCCGCGTCTGCACATTGCCGCGCAGCATTTTGATCTTTACCAGCGGATTGATTCTGCGGATCTGCAGCTCTCTTCTGAGGCTGCTCGTGCCAACGACACTGCCGGGATCAAGCTCCGCAAGCGGCGTTCCCTCGCGCGTGACAATCACATCCTCCACCGCCGCCCGCGGCAGAACCGCACCGATATGCAGCCCCTCCGGGAATTCCATCGGCATGTCCTTCGCGCTGTGCACGGCGAGGTCAATCTCCCCGCCGAGCAGCGCTTCTTCGAGTTCCTTCGTAAACACGCCCTTCCCGCCGAAGGAAGTGAGTGAGCGGTCGAGCAGCTCGTCGCCCTTTGTGGAAAAAGTCACCAGCTCCACCTGAATTTCCGGGAAAAGCTCCTCGATCTTCTGTTTTACCGTCTCCGTCTGAACCAGCGCGAGCTTGCTCTTTCTGGTTCCGATCCTTATGATGCTCTGCATAGTTCCTCCCTGCGCCGCGCGGCTCACCGATTCACCGCGTAGCCCCTCGGTGTGATCATTCTCCCGTTCTTCGTATAGGTCTGGGAATTTCCGATGATGACGACGCTGAACATGTCGATTTCTGCATTTTTCAGTTCTCCAAGCGTCGTGATGCAGGAGGATTCATCGTTCCTGCCCGCATTCCGCACAATGCCCACCGGAGTCTCTTTTGCGCGGTATTTCATCAGAATATCCGCCGCCTGCTCCACATAGCCGGTACGCTTTTTGCTCTTTGGATTGTAGAGGCAGACGATCAGGTCACCCTGACCGGCACAGTCCACGCGCTTCATAATGAGCTCGAGCGGCGTCATCAGGTCGCTTAAGGAAATCACTGCGAAATCATGCATCAGCGGCGCACCCAGGACAGAAGCCGCCGCGCTGGCCGCAGTCACGCCCGGCACAGTCTCGATCTCAATGTCCGCCTGCTTCTCATCCGCCACCTGATAAATGATGCCGGCCATTCCGTAGATGCCGCTGTCGCCGCTGGAGACCATCGCGACCGTCTGATCCTTCATTGCCTCCTCGACGGCCATCTCACAGCGCTTTACTTCCTGCATCATCGGCGTCGCAATATAGGTTTTATCCGGAAAATATTCCTTCAGAATATTGACGTAAGTAGTGTAACCGGTCACCACGTCCGCCTGCGTGATCACGTCGATCGCCTTCTGCGTCATGTGCTCCTTCCCGCCCGGGCCGAAGCCGACTACATATAATTTACCCATGAAGATTTCCTCCTTTACTCTGCGTTCCCCAGATGCTCGAGAAAAGCCCGCAGCTCTTCCGGCTCAGAGTTGTCCCGCAGCCGGTAGAACATCTTGTCGATCGCCCTCTCGAAGCCCTTCTTTTCCGCCTCGCGCAGCATCCATTCCTTCGTCTTCGCGATCTTCGGCAGTCCCTGCTGGAAGATCATCCAACGCTCAAAATCCTTGCGCGACTCCTCGAGCATCTGCTCCGCCTCGAGCGCCTCATGCTGCTTCTTTTCATTATTCGCCGCTGCCAGCTCGCGGAAGTCATCAATATCATAGCGCTTCACGCCCGGCAGCTTCTCTACGCGCGCATCGATGTCAATCGGCACCGCCAGATCGACCAGCACACGGGGCTTTTCCGTCACCAGACATTTCGCCAGATTATCATAAGTGAGTGTGTAATGAGGACTCGATGTCGCGCTGATGATCACATCCATCGCATCCACCAGCTCATAGCGTTTTTCATAATCCATCACCTGATAGCTGATTTTATGATGCGGATCAGCCGAGGCCTGATTCATATTCCGGGCGGTAATATAAACGGACGCACCCTCAATGCACTGCAGATTTTTGAGCACGGTGCTGCCGATCTTGCCGGACGCGCCGATCAGCATGACCTTTTTCCCATGCAGGGAACCGAAAGTCTGCTCCGCTGCTTTGATCGCCATCGTCGCGGTCGACACCGTCGTGCGGGAGAGATCGGTCTCGGTCTTCACCTTCTTCGCCGCCGTCACCGCATAGCGGAACAGCGTATTCAGGTACACGCCGCAGGTCCCTGTCTCGTGCGCGAACTCATGCGCGCGCTTCACCTGGCCGAGGATCTGGTCCTCTCCCATCACCATCGAGTCCAGCCCCGCGGTTACGCGGAACAGATGCCGGATCGCCTTCGAACCGCTGTAAAGCCGGATATAATCGCCCATATGCTCTACATCCTGTGCATTCGCGAAGGCAAGCAACAGCTCCTGCATGCCGGCAAAATTGCTGTCCGGACATTCTGAATATGTGTAGACTTCGGTCCGGTTGCAGGTGCTGATAATCACGCATTCATCCGCGATGCCCTTCCCGATCATCTGTTTCATCAGTTCTGCCTGCTGATCCTCCGGAAACGCGAACATTTCCCGGATGTGAAGCGGCGCCGCCTGATGGCTGATGCTGATCAGTGTGATACCCATCAGTCTGTCACTCCTTTTCGGAATTCTGTGGTAAAGGTCTTATCATAGAGCTTTGACAGCTCATATTCATCCCCCAGGAAATCGCCGACAACCGTGAGAGCCGTCTTGCGAATACCGGCCTCCCGCACGCGCTCCGCGATATTCGTGAGATCGCCGTACACAATCTTCTGGTCTTCCCAGGTCGCCTTGTAGACGACGGCCACCGGCGTGGTATCGCGATAAGCCTGACGCAGGATCTCAGACATCTCGTCCAGCATGCCGACGCTCAGGAAAATGATCATCGTCGCGTTGTGCTGCGCGAGGTCGAGCAGCTTCTCCTTCGGCGGCATCGGCGTCCTGCCCTCCATCCGGGTCAGAATCACCGTCTGGCTGACGCCCGGCAGCGTATATTCTTTCTTCAGCACCGCCGCGGTCGCAAGGAAGGAACTCACACCCGGAATCACTTCATAGTCGATGCCCAGCTCGTCGAGACGGTCCATCTGCTCCCGGTGCGCGCCGTAGATCGCCGGATCGCCGGTGTGCACGCGCGCTACCTTGAGGCCCTTCTCCTCCGCGTCCTTCATGACATCGATCACTTCGTCGAGATTCATCGTGGCGCTGTTATAGATGACCGCACCCTCCTTCGCGTCCGCAAGCACCTGCGGATTGACAAGTGAGCCGGCGTAGATAATCACGTCCGCACTGTCGATAATCTTCTTTCCCTTGATCGTCAGGAGCTCCGGATCACCGGGCCCCGCTCCAATAAATGATACCATGACTTTCTACTCCCCCTTCTTGATGATAACCGTGGTGAAATAACTGTACTCGCGCGCCGGATCCAGCGGCCCGATATATTCATTTTCCATGCCGACGCAGCTTAAGACGGTCGCCGCAGAAAGCGGAATATCGCGCGCTCCCAGCTTTCCGATCAGCTTCTCAATACTGCCGCCCGCCTTCATGACGACAATATTTTCAAAATGATCGAGCGCTGCGTCCACAAGCAGGTTCTCCTTCGCCGAGGGCACGATCGCCAGGCCTTCATTGCCCTCCATAAGCGCGAGCTGCGCCTTCGCCGCCCCGCTGCAGAAGGACGGAATACCCGGGATGATCTCCGTCTCAAACCCAGCCTCCGCAAGGTAGTTATTTACATACATATAGGTGCTGTAGACCGATACATCTCCAAGGGTAATCATCGCGATATCCTTACCGCCGCGCAGCAGGTCCGCCAGCTGCTCGCAGGCCGCGGCGCGGCATTTTCTGCGCTCCTCCTCATCCCGCAGCATACGGAAGACGACCTCAATGATCTCCTTTCCGTCAAGATCGACCACCGGGCGGATGATCTCCAATGCCGTACTGTACTCGCCCGCTTCCTTGACCGGAACGGCAATCACATCCGCCGCGTCCAGTATCTTCTTTGCCTTCAGAGTCAGAAGCTCCGGGTCTCCCGGTCCCACCCCGATACCATAGATTTTTCCTGCCATATCCTGTATTCTCCTTTATGTGTTTTCGTAACCTTTACGCTCTGCGTAAGAAACCAGCTCCTGCAGGCCTTCCGGCAAATATGCCCCTTTTTCAAAAGCACTGATCACATGCCCGCAGCGATCCATAAGCTCCTTCGCCTGTTCAAGCGCTTCCGCCGAAATCCCGTGAAACGCCGGTACGCTGACCAGCTTCGCCGCCAGCGCATGCGCCGTCGGGAAATCGAGATCATTCTCCCAGAGAATGCCCGTCGCAAAGGGAATGCCGCGCCGCTGCAGGCTGCGATAGATGTCCGTCCCACAGCCGTTCCCGGCGATCACGAAGACCTCCGGTTCTCCTTTTACCGGCGTCAGCTCCAGATTGCCGGTCCGCTCGTCATAGGAACCGACCGTCATCTGATAGAGTTTCTGGATATAGCCCTCCGTAAAGATCTCCTCCGGCGTACCGAAACGGTCCACCTTATCCCCGCGGATACAGGCCAGCTTATCCGAAATCCGTCCCGCCAGATCGAGCTCATGCAGCGACATGATGACCGAGAGACCGTGCTGTCGCGACATTTCCTGAATGATCGAGAGGAACTCCAGCTTGTAGCGGATGTCAAGGAAAGAAGTCGGCTCATCGAGCACGAGGATATCCGGCTGCTGACAGAGGGCCCGCGCCAGCATGACACGCTGCTTCTGTCCATCGCTGGTCTCGGAGAAATCACGCTCCTTAAGCTCTGAGATATGGACAAGCTCCATCGACTCCCGCACGATGCGGTGATCCTCCTCCGAGAGCACGCCGAACCTTCCGGTATAGGGATAACGTCCGGTGGCTACGACGTCCTCGCAGCTCATAAGCTCCGGCTTCACCCGCTCGGTCAGTACAACCGACATCTGCGTCGAGAGCTCGTGTCCGGAAAGCTCCGGAAGCTTCCGCCCGTCGAGAAACACCGTCCCGCCGAGCGGTTCGAGCTGCCTTATGATATTTTTTAATATCGTGGTCTTTCCGGCTCCGTTTGGCCCGATCAGTGTCAGGATCTCCCCGCGCTTCATCGAGATTTCGATATCCCGTATCAGGGGAAGCCCATTGTAACCGACCGTCAGACCCTCTGTTCTGAAATAATAGGAGTCCTTCACGCCCGCTCCTTTCTGCGCCTTATCATGATATAGATCACGACCGGCGCACCGAAAACCGCGGTTACCGTACTGATCGAGAGCTCTGTCGGCGCAAACAGCGTGCGTGCAAGCAGGTCACAGAACAGACAGAACGAAGCGCCGCCGAGAAAACACGCGGGAATCAGAAGCAACGGCTTCGAGCTTTTAAAAAGACTCTTCACCAGATGCGGCACCGCAATGCCGACAAAGGAAACCGGTCCCGCGAACGCGGTCACACAGGCCGAGAGAATGCTGGAGAGCAGCACCAGCAGCACGCGGAAAATCGGAATGTTAAGTCCCATATTTCTCGCGTAGGACTCACCCATCTGATAGGCCATGATCGGCTTCGACATCAGAAACACAGCGGCAAATGCAAGGAAAGTGACGACCGCCATCACGGCCACATTATTCCAGGAAATCCCGGAAAAGCTTCCCTGTGACCAGCTGTGCAGATTCACGATATCCGCATCTTCTGCAAAGGTCACGACAAATTCCGTGATTGCCGAACAGATATAACCGATCATGACGCCGCTCACGATCAGCATCGACATCTGATCCATATAGCGCGACATCAGAATCACAAAACCCATCGAAATCATGGAGCCGATGAATGCCGCGATAATCATCATTCCTGAGCTCACAACAGCTGCCTGTCCCATGGCAAAGACCATCACAAGCGCAACGACCAGCTTTGCTCCCGACGAAATACCAAGAATATAGGGCCCCGCAATCGGGTTATGAAAAAAGGTCTGCAGAAGATAACCGGACAGCGCCAGCGCTCCGCCGAGGATCGCCGCTGCCAGCGCGCGCGGCAGGCGAATCTGCATAACGATATCCTTATAGGTCGCATCGGAGCCATGCCCGGTTAAGATGCGCAACACCTCCGCGAAGGGAATGCCGACACTGCCAATGCAGACGTTCACCGCCAGAAGCATGAGCAGCAGCACAGCCAGTATGAGAAATGCGAGACAATATCTTCTATTCTTCATTCCTTTACTCCAGTTTGTACAGGTAGGTGAGTTCCCCGTCCTCCCCGGTCAGCATCCGGTGGATATCCGCGGTAATTGTACCAAGCTCCATCGAGGACTGATAAAGGTTCCTTGACGTGCAGTAGACATTTCCGTTCTGCACGGCGCTGAAATTCTCCAGAAGAGAACTCTTTCCCAGCAGTTCGTCGACCGATGTGAGTTCACCGTCAATCGTACTGTTATAAATGATGTAATCCGCATCCTTCGCGCCCGCGTAAAATTCCTCCATCGTCATCGTCACGGTCGAGGATGCCGTATCCTCATCACCAAGGTCTTCAAAGATGTAGGTTCCGCCTGCGAGTTCGATCATCTTCGGCAGATAATCGGAGCTCTGCCGGACATTGGCCTCGCCGTTGGTCGTGATATAGAAAAATGCGACGGTCAGACCGGTCTGCTCCGCGTCCGCCACTGTGGCAAACTCATCGATCTCCGCCGCAAAAGCTTCTTCCGCGGCCTCCTCTTCACCGGCCAGCAGGCCGTATAGCTTCACCCACTCGGTCCGTCCGAGCGGCTCCGCCTCATAACTCGAATAGTCGACGAGCACCGGAATACCGAATTTCTCCAGCTGCTCCTGTACTTCCGGCGTATGGTAAATCATCGTATTCTCGATCGCAAGGCCGCAGTTCTCCGCCAGGATCTGCTCGTAGTCCGGCGCGGAATATTTGCCTGCGTAGAGAATATCCCCATTTTCCATCGCGGTCTTCGCCTCCTCGATGTACCAGCCGTCCGCCTGCGTACCGCTGAAGCGAATCGCATCCAGCGCGTCCATCGAGACAAACATGTCCATCACGGCCGAAGCCACGAGATATATATTTTCTATCGGCTGCTGTAAAATCACGATATCCTCATCAAGTCCTTCCGGAGCGGTCTCCCCCTCCGGGACAAGCAGATAGCGGGCGCTGCCCGCAATCGTGATCAGCGCGAAATCATTTTCATAGTAATCTACACAGAACTCTTCCGCGTAGGAAAGCTCCATGCTCTCTGTATAGGTCAGCTCTTCACTGATGTCGGTATCCTGCGTGGCCGTGGACGCTGCAGAAGATGCGCCGCAGGCCGTGACCATCAGTGCAGTCAGCAGAATCAGAAGCGCCGCCGTCCCTTTTGTCCCCATTTTTCAGAATCCCTTTGTCTTTCCATTCTCCTGGTCAGGCCAACGCCCATGCAGACAGCTATGATCGCGATCGCCGTGTAAACGACGCGCTGCGCGGCTGCCTGCGGCGTCTGGTCACTGGATGTGATTGATTCCGAATCAAAGACAAGCGTATACTCTACCTCGTGCGGGGTGCTCATCGCCGTCGTATCACCGATCACCGTCATCGCCTCATTGAACACCGTGATCGGAATCTCGAAAGTAGAATAGCCTCCATCGTCATTGATCGGATAGTAGGTCTCATCTTCGACCTTCATATAGTCATAATGCGTGCTGCTCCACTCGATTCTCGCGTAGGCACGCCCGTCTTCCACGATCAGGATTGCCGGAGAACTGATCGTCACCTTTCCGCTGCCGCCCTCCATCGCCACGTCGATCGCGTACTCGCCGTCCTCCATCTCGATAAAGGCCGCCTCCGGCGCTTCCGCGCATGCGATGAGCGGCGTCCAGGCAAGGACTGCCGCCAGAAAGATCACTGCCCATTTTCTCATCCTGATCACTCCATTTCTGCGAAAGTGCCCCCGCTTCGATAAGGCAAGCGGGGGCGTTATCCCATTTGTTACTCTGTTAACGGTTCCGGGTTCGATACGCTGACCGTATGGTCATACCAGTTGTCTTTCGTCCCGATGATCGCGACATTGTACTCCGTGTCCAGCGCCGGCACCGGAATGTCGAAACCGTACACTTCCTCTGTGTAGCCGTCGCTGTAGGTGACGCTGTCCACGGTCGGTTCGATCAGCTCTGCGCCATCCTGCTTCGCATCTTCAGCCAGCCCATAGTAGACATTGACAATGTTTTTGGACACCAGGGAGACGTGGATCGTCATCACGCCGTTCTCCACAGTCAGGGTACCCTTTCCGTCGCAGGACTCGTTGACGTGAAACATCGAACTGTCCGTGTCAAAATCGGCCAGGTAGACCCCATCCTCCAGTTCAGCCTCTAAGACGCTCTCCTCCTGCGTGCTTCCGCCGCATCCCGCGACAGACACAACCATGAGAGATAATACCGCAAGTAAAGCAATGATCCTTTTCATATAACCCCGTTCCCGCTTCGCGGCATGATCACTCGGCCATAGCCGCTGCCGTGTGCTCTACATAGAGCGCCTGCACCGCCTCAATCCTGCCAAGGCCCGCGATCTGCGTTTCAATGCTCTCAAAGCTGCCGGATGCCTCGAACATGCTCTTCCAGGAATCCTCGTCGTCACCTGCCATATCGTTGTTCGCATGGTCACCCGCAACCACCATCAGTGGGCGAAGGATCACCTTCGTATAACCTGCCTCCGCGAGCTTCTCAATTACAACAGAGCATTCCGTATCCTCCGGCTCGCCCTCTACCGTTCCGATGAAGACATTCTCATAACCGAGCTCCTCCATCTGTGTCTGCATCTGATCATAGGTCACGTTCGCAGTATGAGAAGTTCCATGTCCCATCAGCACGACCGCCGTACCATCCTCGGCCATCGCATCCAGACTGTCATAATCGGAATCCTCGACAACCGCGGCGACAACCGCCTCTGCTACTGCAGCTTTGTCTTCATTAATCACAGTTGCATCGGAGCCAACCTCACCGAGCAGCGGCTCCGCCACGGCTACCGTCTCAAACTGATCCGCATAGGACTCGACCGCTTCCATCATCTCGTCATACTCTGCTCCATGCATCAGATGTGTCGGCTGTACGACAAGGTTCTTCACACCATTGTCAACTGCACGCTGCAGTGCCTGATCAATATTGTCAATCTGGTATCCTTCGCGGGCCATAATGTGGTTGATGATGATCTGCGCCGTGAATGCTCTGCGCACGGACCAGTCCGGATAGGCCTCCGCAAGCGCGTCCTCAATACCCTTGATGTCCGTCACACGGCTGTCATTGAAGGAAGTACCAAAGCTCACAACCAGAATCTCGTTCTCGCCGATATCGTCCTGATTTCTCGCGTCATCCAGGGAAGCGTCGCCGGTGTCTCTTCCAAAATAATCCGGATCCGCATTCTCACCCTCGACCAGTTCTTTCTGCTCGTCCGTCAGGGCATCCCAGGCAGCCTTCGCCGCCGCACACTGATCTGCGGTATCCTCCGTCCACTCCTGAACATAGATCGCGTCAATCAGGGCTGCCACCTCATCCGCCGCGGCCTGGTCTGCATCGACCTCTTCGGCTTCCTCTGCAGCCTCTTCCGCTTCTTCGACTTCCCCTGTCTCTTCCTCCGAAGCGGTCTCCTCCGTCGTCTCCGTCGTCGTGCTGCTTCCACAGCCCGTCAGCAGTCCGAAGATCATGACGCCTGCCAGTAACATTGCCAGTTTCCTTTTCATTTCCTTTTCCTCCTCTTTTTCGCCTTTTGGCGTAGACATAAAACGCGCCCTCCGGTTCTGAGGGCACGGTGTAAGAGGACGCAATGAAATTTTTCATTTGCGACCAGTTACTCGTGGCCTGGGGAGTCTGTTGCTCCCATCCTCACAGGCAGGTCTCCTGGCTCACCGATCATCACAGCAAGGCCGCCTTCCCAATTTCTCAGTGGCATCTCTGGCCTCACGCTCCCGGCATACAGTGACGAGTTCGCACGGGATTCTCACCCGTTTCCCTTTTCACCGGCGGATCGCTCCGCCGACACCTGCGATTAAGCTATACTATGATTTGGGCGACAAAAGGTGGTTTTCATCCGCTCGCACAACCTGTACTGTGA
>JAJPXQ010000098.1 GCA_021205385.1 Lachnospiraceae bacterium
CTGTCGTAAACTGCCTCTTCCCATCCGGCTTCAGGATCCCGAACACATCCCGGATAATCTGCTCCTGCCAGGGCAGCAGCTGGAATTTCTTCCCGGCCCATCTGCCCTTCGTGTGGCTCAGCTGCTCAATGAACATCACAACAAAATCTGCCGCCTCTTTGCTGTATACGGAATTCTCCGCCTTGAATCTTGTCGGTTTATATTTCATGCTCCATCACACATCCCTCATTTCAGCCACTGCTCATACACCTCCCGCGCAATCTGCGCCATCATCACCGGCGGCACGCTCATCCCGCAGATGTACTGGACCACCTGATCACCGAAGTCATAATCCTCCGGGAATGTCTGCGTGGCGATAAAATCATGCGCCGAATATTTCTCCCCGTCCGCGAAACGCGCCAGAGCTCCGCTGGCCGTATTGGTCGGCGCCACCAGGTCATCCGAAGCCAGCCGGTCGGTAAACATGGATCGTTTCCCCCGCTCCCGCATGGAAATGTCCGCAAAGCAGGTGTCGCCCTTTTTGCGGCGTGCCACCAGATCCGCCATCATCCTCTGCTTGAACGGAACGCCGTGCTCACTCCTGACATCCCCGAACTTAATCTGTGGCTCATCAAAATGCAGCTTTATTTTCGGCAGCCCCAGGTCCGAACGCCTTGCAAGGAAGAACACCCGCTCCCGTCTCTGCGGGACGCCCATCGTCCTGGCGTCCAGAAGGAAAATCTGCACGTCATACCCGGCCGCCTTAAACGCCCGGATGATCTCATTCACATATCCCTTCGCGTTCCCGCGGACAAGCCCTTTCACATTCTCCGCAATGACCACCTTCGGCCGCAGGATCTCCGCCGTATGGATGAAATGCAGGAACAGGTCATCCAGCCGCTGCTTCTTCTGCCCCTCGCGGAAGGATTTCTCCTTTCCCCATGCCTTCTCCCGGTCGCCCGCGTCAGAGAACACACTGCAGGGCGGCGACCCGTCCAGAATATCCAGGTTTTTCAGTTCGTCCGGGAACACCTGCAGCCGGTTGAATTCCCGGATATCCATCAGGAAGGTGTGCGCCGGATGGTGGTTCTGCACATAGATCTTCTCCATGTCCGGATCAATCTCACAGTTCCCCACCACCTCATATCCTGCCAGCTTATAGCCCATCGAAGACCCGCCGCCGCAGGAAAAACAGCTGAACACCGTTTTCCCGTTTTTCTCCACTTTTTTCAGGTCAGACAGCTTCCAACGCCACGGGAACCGGTGCTCAGTTGAACCGGAACCCGCATCTGGGGCATTCATGCTCGAATTCCTCATCCCCGAACTCCTCCTCATCGTATTCCTTATTCTCCGCCGGACGCCCTTCCACATCCACGGAGAACAGCTCCACAATCTCCTTATCATTGAAGCCGGTCAGCTCCACGTTGAAATCCACACCCTGCAGGTCGGCAATTTCAACTTTCAGGAGCTCGTTATCCCATCCGGCATTCAGCCCGATCCGGTTGTCCGCCAGAATGTAAGCGCGCCTCTGTGCCTCCGTCAGATATTCCTCCTTGATGCACGGCACCTGTTTCAGCCCCAGCTTCTGTGCCGCATAGAAACGGCCATGTCCGCAGAGGATCGTGTTGTCCTTCGCAATGATGATGGGAGACAGGAAACCGAATTCCTGGATGCTCGCCGCAATCTGCGCGATCTGTAATTCCGAATGCGTCCGCGCATTCCTCGCATAAGGGATCAGTTTCTCCACATCCTCCATGTAATACTGTGTCTTTTTCTCAGCCATAACCTCAGCCTCCTCCATTTATTTCCTTCACCCACCGTGTCTTCATCTCATGCGGGTACTGACCGGCATCTTTCGGCCGCCTCCTCCCATTCCATTCAGGCGCTCCCGCCCTTCCCTCACAGCGGTATCCCGCGGCCTTAAGGGAAATCCCCGGTTCGCTTTCCAGAATATATGTCACAATCCTGTGGTACCCCATCGCCTTTGCCGCCCGATATGCGGCACCGTACAGAATGCTGCAGGCGTTCTTCGTTCCGTCCGTACATACCCTGTTTATTTCCAGCGTTTTCCCATCATCCAGATGACGGCTTACCGGCCTGCCGCAGATTGCTACTCCTGCCAGCCGTTCCCCGTCGCAGACACCGATGGAAAACTTATGTCCGACTGTCGGCCTGTGGTGCCGGTGATGCTCCGCCACAAACGCATTCGCTTCGCGCAGTGTTATCGGCGTCAATTCCAGCATCTCTCCATCTCCTCCCGTCATTGTCCTGCCCTTGTCCTGAGCAGCCGTTCCATCACATCGTCCTGCGGCGTGGCACCCTGCCACTCCACAGAGCAGTTTTCTTTCACTACCTGGTAAATCTGATACCAGATCTGGTTTACCTGCTTCATGTACTGCTGGGACATGGAAACATACGGGGATGCAATCGCGTTCCCCGTCGTCGGATGCTTCGCCAGGAACCCATACTCGGAAATGCATTCCTCACACTGGATCCATCTGGACACTGACATGGCATACTGCTCCACAAGCTGGGTGCTCACCAGCCGGTCACATCCACGCTCCTTCAGCCATTTCCATGTATCTGTGAAAACCTCCGCCGCGCACAGATCCTTCCCGTCCTTCTGTTTTGCTTTTAAAAATTCCCGGACCGGCGGCATATCTGCGCCTTCGATGGAAGCCGGCGCAGGCAGTTCCACAACCTTTGCCTCCCGGCCGGTCTCAATCTTCTCCGTCAGCGCCTTCGGCTTCCGTCCCGCGCCCGGCCTTGCGCCGCCGCGTCTGGTCCCGTCCTTCGCCACCTTCCCTCACCACCTTTGATTTCTTT
>JAJPXQ010000103.1 GCA_021205385.1 Lachnospiraceae bacterium
CCCGTGATAAAGGACTTCTTTTTACAATAAAGAGGTACTGATCGAAAGGTTTGGGCTGGCAGTTGTGTGGCTTTTCTGGCGCGCGGCGCGGATGCCCTTCACAATGGCGTCCAGATGATTGCGGACTTTCAACGGAGCGGATTCCGCCTTTTCAGGAGATTGTAACGGATTTCCATAAGCGTGGAAATATTCTGTCATCAGCGGCTTTTCCAACGTTTCGGATATACGGGAGAAGCTCGCTTTTTTCAGTATGATGGCTTCACTGAAATGATGGACCTTGACAACTGAACAGCGGGCTGTGAGTGGCATATGCTCTCTGGGGAAGTGACGCGACGACATGAGCGCACCAAAGGGAGCAATACGCCGGGGTGAGATTCCCGGGTAGGAAGATTGTAGCAGCTTTGCGTAATGTAACTTTTTAATAAGGGTGACTGCGCGCAGTTGCCCACCACAGGAGCCGCGATGCTGCTCTGGAAATGGAGGAATTTATGAGGCTGAATATTTTTGAAAAGTATGTGTTGTACTACTATGGCTGTCCCAGCCACAAGAACACTGTGGAACGGTTGAAATACCTGACCAGCTTTATGGTTGATCCGGAGGGGAAGCGCCGGATGCTGGCACTGCTCCGGAAGATCGACACGAAGGAATTTGCAGAATGGTATTCCTGCTGTTACCGGATCACGCGAAATGAGATCAGAGATTATGATAAGGCTGTCCGGTCTGTGCGGCTGATCGAAGCCAATGAAGATTATCTGTGTGATGAGGAGGATTTGTATGATAAAGCTGTCTAAGTATGAGAAAGAAACGATTATCAACTTTAATGAGGGTGAGAAGGACGCCACGATCTACACGTTCAACGTGAGCCTGAAACGGAGACTCGCGGAGTTTAGCAGGTGCTACCCTTCCCTCTGCTATCTGACGCGCAGCACCGCCGAGGGGAGCGTAGCTTACACGATTGACAAATCGCGGCTGTCGATCCGACTTGTGCCGCCGTACAGCGAGGAAAGGAAGGCCGCCGCGCGGAAATATGCAAAGGAACATGGCTTTCAGATTGCCGCTTCGGAGAAGAAAATCGCTTGACCTTGATATAGCTGCTGACCTCAAGTCCTCATTTTGGGGACTTGCGGCTATTTCGAGCTGATTTTCAGAATGTGGGATTGACCCGCAAGTTGCCATTTTGACAACTTGCGGTGTAAACGGCGCGGCGCTCAGCTCAATCCCTCAAAATGAGGAATTGGTCACAATGGACATTTTGTCCACTTGCGGTGCTGCCTTTCAGATCAATTCGTTGCAGAACGAAGAATTGACCGCAAGTTCTGCTTTTCAGAACTTGCGGCAACTGACGGATAAATCAAGTTCCCAAAATGGTAACTTGATTTCCGGTCTGTGGTGGTGGACATTTTGACCACCACCAAAATGGGCGGCGCGGTGCCTAGGAAGAATCAAGTCCTCATTTTGTGGATTTGATTTTGAGCCTTTGGTGCTGCTCACTTTGAGCACCACCAAAACGACAAAAGCAGCATATTGGAAAATCCGGTAAAAATCAGTCGTCAATCGGTAAAATCGGGAAAACAGCGATTCTCAGCATTTCTATACGGATAACTACCCATCGGGTATTGTGACAGCTTCAAATTCGGCAAAAACGCCATTTCGCCAATCGGAGAAAAATGCCCGAAAAAGCCCCCTCAGAGAAAAAATCAAAATTTTGGAGGTTCTTATGTACAAGTTTACTAAAAGAGAAAGAGAAACAGAGATTTGGTACAACCAGACCAACGATCCCATGCAGATACGCACCAACGACCCGAAGCTGATCCGGAAACTGACGGCGCTCAGCGAGGAGTTTCCGGAGCTATGTCAGTTGGATAACGTGGATGAATATTGCGGCTCCTACTTCACAGTGGACAAGAAGCGGATCAGCATCCATGTGACCCGCCCGTACTCCGAGGAGCGCCGGGGGAAGCAGAGCGAGTGGGCGAGGGAGTACGGTATGAAGGGTAACAGGCATCAGAGCTGATCGTGATTTCTGTCTGCTATTCAAGGAAGTGGTAAGTCATCAAAATGAGGACTTACCAAATTTTAGACGGATACACGACAGAATTGCACAGGAAAACAATGTTGACCGAGCGACAGATCATTTGCACTTTTTAGATGGAGAAAGGGGACGCGTATGGCAAATGTATATGGATATGTGAGAGTTTCGACGCGTGATCAGAATGAGGACAGGCAGATGATCGCGCTTCAGGAATTGAATATCCCTGAAAAAAATATTTATATGGACAAGCAGTCAGGCAAGGACTTTGACCGCCCCATGTATAAACGGTTGCTTCGGAGATTAAAGCCTGACGATCTGGTTTATGTCAAGAGCATTGACCGACTGGGACGTAACTACGAGGAAATATTGGAACAGTGGCGGATACTGACGAAGGAAAAAAGGGTGGACATTGTAGTCCTTGATATGCCGCTTCTGGATACGCGCCGCGGCAAAGACCTGATGGGGACTTTCCTATCTGACATCGTACTCCAGGTGCTTTCCTTTGTGGCAGAGAATGAAAGAACGAATATCCGGCAGCGTCAGGCAGAGGGAATTGCGGCGGCAAAAGCGCGCGGCGTGCGATTCGGCAGGCCGCCTGCGCCACTTCCGGCGAACTTCCATTCAGTATATCAGCGTTGGAAAGCGGGAAAAATCACGGGTTTAGCGGCGGCGCGGGAATGCGAAATGCCAATGTCAACCTTCCGCTATAGGGCGAATATTTACGAAAAAGCCAAGTTATTGTAAGCGGGTAAATTTACAGGAATGTGTACGTT
>JAJPXQ010000016.1 GCA_021205385.1 Lachnospiraceae bacterium
TTATAATACTATAGTATTAGTTTGTCAATGAAGATTCATTCCAGACGTACTTTACAATCCAGCGTATCTGAGGATATAATGAGGCAGAGAATAAAAGGAGTATGGTATTTGTGATGATGCAAGTCGGTCCTTTTATTGAGAAAAAAGAGGGAAAAATGAAAATTGCAGTTATATTTCCGGGCATCGGTTATCATGTGGATAAGCCGCTGCTCTACCACAGCAAAAAGATAGCCGCTGCGCAGGGCTATGAGCTTAAGGATGTGCCATACGGGAATTTCCCGTCCGGCGTGCGGGGCGACAGGGAGAAGATGAACGCCTGTTTTCTCGCTGCGATCGAACAGGCGGAGGATATCCTGAAGGACGTTGATTTTTCGCAATCTGAGGAGATTCTCTTCCTGTCGAAGAGTATCGGTACGGCGATCGCTTCGGCATATGGGAGCAGGCATGGGCTGAAGACGCGAAACGTTTATTTCACACCGGTCGGAGAGTCCTTCCCTTTTATGGAGCAGCCGGGCATTGTGTTTCACGGGACTGCCGACAACTGGGTCGACACAGAGCTCGTCAGGGTGGAATGCGAAAAACGGGGGTTGCCGCTTCACATCATTGAGGACGCCAATCATTCCCTGGAGACCGGAGACTGGAAACGGGATCTGCAGAATTTGCAGGGGATTATGGCGGAAGTGGAGAGGTATTTGCAGTCATAAAAACATTTATGGAAACGCATATATAAAAAGACGGTCGTGGGAACCGTCTTTTTATGTTTACGGTCGCCGCAAGATGGGCGGTTTCATTTACGTTGCGGGAGTCCCCTCCAGAGCGGCGAGACGTTTCCTGAGTTCCTCGTTCTCTGCAAGAGCTTTTTCCTTTGCCGCTCGCTCTTCCACGACCTCCTGCGGTAGTTCAGTATAGAATGTGATATTCCTGATAAAGTTCCAGGCGCGTGGCCGGGTTGTCGATCGCGCGGCGCAGATCCTCCAGGCGTCCATCTGTCAGGAGAAAATTCGTCAACCGTGCAAAGCAATTCTCGCCTACAGATTTTCCCTGCTCGATGCCCTGTTCAATACCACGTGAGATACCTTGTTCGATGCCACATTTCATAGCCTCCTGTCTCATATCATCCAGTGCTTTACACATATTGAATGTCTCCTTCCTTTCATCTTTTTGTTGTTTTTCTATGTATTGTTCCAGTTTTTTATCGCGGAGCAGGACGGCCATCATCCTGCCGGTCTCCTGATCCAGCTTACGATATGCCGGATTTTCCTGTACCTCCTGATAAATCGCTTCTCTGTTCTGGTCTTTTTGCAGAAGTCGGAGAGCATATTTGAGCGGACTCTGGCAGCTTTCTATATGTTCAAGTTCGTACATGTTGATCAGATTCAGCCGGTAATTCTGGAGAAATGGAGCGATTTGTTCTCTGTCCCTATCCGGAATATCAAGCATCTCTGTGAGGCTTCGCGCTCCATCCCATGGCTTCCTTGACCAGTAGAGTACCAGCATAATCACAGGCTGCAGCCGGTCGTTTTTTGTAAATTCACTGCTGAATTCATCCCAGCTTTTGTAATCGGCCTGCTCATGCCCTGCCGCGATCCTTCTTAGCTGCTCCCGATAACGCGTAGCTTCAAACTCCATGTTCCTCACCGGCATGGCGTAGCTGACCTTCGATTCGTTCTCCAGGCAGTAGATGCAGTAGGAATAACCGTTGGCACAGCGCTTGCTCACGTCAGCCCGCCGCTCCCGAAGATTATTTCCTTCATCCTTCGCGTAGAGTACGGTACTGTCATCCTCCTAATTCCGGCGGATGATGGGCTGCCTCATGGCATCCGCTGCGCTCCGCCATATAAAATTGTTTTGCCTCTGAAAATATGGCGATACGCCTCGATATGCCTCAAGCACACGACCTTCAGATTTATGTGTTTTATTCTATAGCACACAGTATGATTTGTCAACAGAAAATTTGCAGATGGCCTTTTTCAATGGGACTAATTATTTCACAGCCTCAGGGTACCTTTTAAACGGCTGGAACCTAGAGGCTGTTATTGTCCTTCCCACTTGGCAAGGCGTTTCTTGAGTTCTTCGTTCTCTGCAAGGACTTTCTCCTTTTCCGCCCGTTCTGTTTGAACAGCCTTTACAGCAGCTTCTTTTTCCATCCGCTCGGCTTCCCTTGCCGTATGTTCCTCCTCAAACTTTTGCTGGAGTTCCTCCACAATAAATTTCAGGGTATTATGATCCAGTGTCCGTATCATCTCCGAATACATACCGAGCACCTCCCTGGGCTTCGTACGAAGCATGGCAATTTCCTGATAAATCTCTTCCAGCCATGGATAAATCTGTACCCATGCGTCCGCGTCCGCGAGCGTCTCCGTGGCAAGAAGCGAGAGCCATGCCGTCTGTCTGTTCTGAGGTTTATGATACTGGAAATTTCGGAATACGTCAAGGGAGACGAGGCAGTATTCCTGCAGGAGATCCATGCCGAGTCCGGTGTCAAAGACGGTCTTTCCGTAGTGGACGTAGTGATCCGGGCAGTCCGAGAAAGCTTTCGAGCTCTTCTCATAGATCACAATGACATAGACCTTTTTGATATCACGATAGGTAAAATCCTTTCCACGTTCGCCTCTTACCCGCGTGTACTGCCGCATGAGCAGATCCGCCGAGTAGCAGGAAAGGCGTTCTTCTGAGAAAGCGTAGGGCTGCTTTTGAATCTCAACTGCGCACAGACCGCCTCCACTGATCTGGACCAGCAGATCCATGACGACAAAGGATTCGCCGCTCAGCATGCTGTCCTCATTGGGCAGAATGCCGACAATTTTTACCTCCACGCCCAGCAGGCTGGAGATGAGGCTTTCCAGACGATCCTGATGGATGTCGGGGTGAAAGATGCGTTTGAAAAAGGGATCATAGGTGAGGGGAAGACTTTTCTTTCCGGTCAGAAAATCGAGAAAGCGATGCCGCCATTGTTTGTCCATGGCATGATATTCCGTGAACAGTGTCGGGGATTTTTTCAGAAGCTGAACAGCTTCTTCGGCTGTCTCCGGCGGCGCGGGCCACTCGACGGGACTCGCGTAGCTTTGCAGATTATAGTTGGTCATAGATACACTCCATTTTTGCTGATACTACTCTATTTCGTGGGGAAATGAGAGGAAGGCGCACACTGCGCAGGTGTGCGCGGTCATAAGTCCGGCCGGACTGGATAGGGATAGTATACACGAAGAAACGGGAAGTGTCATTAGAGTTTACAAATTGTTCATATTATTTGTGAAAGTTGCACAAAAAACTTTCGCACAAAAGGCAGGCTGTGCTTTACAATCTGGCATATCAAAGGATATAATGGGAAAGAAAGCAGCAATTATTTTGAGAAACAGGCACTGTTAGAAGCGGGAGCAAGATAAGATGAGTAAAGAGAAGAAATTCCGGATTACATTTAATTCTCCGGTGGTACTGAGCATCGTGGCGATCAGTTTTATTGCGACGCTTTTGAACGAGCTGACGGGCGGCGTCTCGAACATGCTTCTTTTTATGACGTATCGTTCGTCCCCCTTGTCGCCGCTGACCTGGCTAAGGATGTTCACTCACATCTTCGGGCATTCGGGCTGGACGCATCTGATCGGAAACATGAGCTATCTGCTCCTGCTCGGGCCGATGCTGGAGGAGAAATATTCCTCGCGTACGCTGGCGGCGATCGTGGCGATTACGGCGGTCGTGACGAGCCTTGTAAACTGCCTTTTATTTCCGAATGTGGCGCTGTGCGGGGCCAGCGGGGTAGTTTTCGCGTTCATTCTGCTCTCCTCCTTCACGAATTTCCGGGAAGGCGAGATTCCGCTTACCTTTATCCTCGTGGCGGTTTTCTTCATTGGGCAGCAGGTTTATGAGGGAATCACGGTGCAGGACAATATTTCCAATATGGCGCACATTGTCGGCGGCATTGTGGGTTCATTTCTGGGTTATCATCTGAACAGAAGAGAAAGGAGATAAATGATGAAATATCTGATCATAGGAGCCGGCGGTACCGGAGGTCTGCTTGGCTACAAGCTTACGAAGGGCGGGAAAGATGTGACGCTTATCGCCCGCGGCGAGCATCTGAAAGCCATTCAGGAACATGGCCTTACCATCCATAAAATCTGGGATGAGCAGAGAGAAAGTCTGCCTGTGAAGGCGGTGCCGGAGGCGGAGTATCAGGAGCGGCCGGATGTAATTCTGGTCTGCGTGAAGGGCTATTCCCTGGACAGCGTGTATCCCTTGATCCGTCGTGTCGCCGGGCCGGATACGGTCGTGATACCGATCCTCAATATCTATGGAACGGGTGGCAGGATGCAGGAGGAGCTTCCGGGTATTCTCGTGACGGACGGCTGCATTTATGTCTCTGCAAATATCGAGTCCCCGGGCGTACTTTTGCAGCACGGCGAGATCTGCCGTGTTGTGTTCGGTGTGCGTAATAAGGACGAGTACCGGCCGGTTCTCGCGGATATTGCTGCAGACCTGGAGGAGAGCGGCATTCGCGGAGTTCTTTCGGAGAATATTCAGAGAGACGCGTTGCAGAAGTTTTCTTATGTCTCGCCCATTGGAGCGGTTGGCCTGCATTACCAGTGCGCCGCCGGGGAGATTCAGAAGGAAGGGGAACCGCGCGAAATGTTTAAAGCGATGATCCGGGAGATCATAGCGTTGGCCGGGGCCATGGACATTCATTTTGAGCAGGATCTCGTGGAGGTCAACCTGAATATCCTGTCGGAGTTGGCTCCGGAGGCGACTACCTCCATGCAGCGTGACGTTATGGCAGGGAAAGATTCGGAAATCGACGGGCTCGTCTACCAGGTCGTACGCTTGGGAAAGAAGTACGGCGTACCCATGCCGCAGTATGAGAAGGCTGCGGCAGAGTTGCGCCGCGGCATGCAGGCAAAATAAAAAAGTACTTGCTTTCTGTGCAGAGCCGGCGTATACTGGGCATGTAATTTAAGAGAGATTCTTCGGGGCGGGGCGCAATTCCCCACCGGCGGTATAGTCCGCGAACCGCTTTTCAGCGGCCGAACCGGTGTGATTCCGGTACCGACAGTATAGTCTGGATGAGAGAAGAAAATGCGAGATATATCTGCGCGTATATTCCGCCCCGGATTTTATGGAATCCGGGGCTTTTTATTTTCCGGTGATTACAGCCGGAAGATAAAAGTTTTCTCCAACGGAATCTCCCGCATAGCAGAAAGGAGAATGAAACTATGAAAACAACAACTACCAGCAATGTGACACCGGCCACAGGCACAACGACAAGCAGCAATGTCCGCACGCTCGTCTGCGTCGGGATGCTCGGAGCAATCTCCGTCATCCTGATGCTTTTTGAGTTCCCGCTTCCCTTTATCGCGCCGAGCTTCTACGAGCTTGACTTCAGCGAGGTGCCGGTCCTGATCGGAGCTTTCGCCCTTGGACCCGCGGCGGGCGTTCTGACTGAGCTGCTCAAGATTCTGCTGAACCTTGTCATCAACGGAACCAACACGGCCTTCGTCGGAGAACTCGGCAACTTTATCATGGGCTGCGCCTTCGTGCTCCCTGCAGCGCTCATTTATAAACACAAAAGGACCCGCAAAACCGCGATTCTCAGTCTGGTCGTTGGCGTGATTTTCATGACAGCCGCATCCCTGCTGGTCAATGCGCTGCTTCTGCTTCCGGCCTATGCGGCGGCCTTCGGGATGCCGATTCAGACCTTCATCGATATGGGCGCGGCGATCAATCCGAACGTCGACGGTATCTGGACCTTTGTCCTGCTGACTGTGGCGCCCTTCAATCTCGTGAAGGGTATTCTGGTGTCGGTCATTACCATGCTGCTGTACAAGTACATCAGCCCGATCCTGAAGGGAAATCGCTAGGATTGTCGGTAGAATGGAATTGTGCTACAATGGCGTAGCACAATTCTTTTTTTGGAGAAATATTTATGGCTGAGATGTTTGAAACGTACAGTACGCAGGAAACCTTCGCACTTGGGGAGCAGGTCGGAAGGGCGGCGAAGCCCGGCACGGTGATTGCGCTTGTCGGGGATCTGGGTGTGGGAAAGACCGTGTTTACACAGGGCGTCGCAGCGGGGCTGGGCGTTGACGGACCGGTGAACAGTCCGACCTTTACGATTATGCAGGTGTATGAAGAAGGTCGTCTGCCATTTTACCACTTTGATGTATATCGGATCGGCGATATTTCCGAGATGGACGAAATCGGCTATGAGGACTGCTTCTACGGGAACGGCGTCTGTCTGATCGAATGGGCGGATCTTATTGAGGAACTGCTGCCTGTGGATGTCTGCCGTGTCACAATCGGGAAAGATCTCGAAAAGGGCTTTGATTACCGGCGGATACAGATGGAGGGGCTTGCAATCTAATCTTATTTTCTGTATAATAAAACGCAATAGCGAATACATGTATACAAAGATACGAAATTAAGAATGGATGTGAGAGATATGAGCAATGTGTCCATGATGGAAATGAGCCCTGAACTGGATGAGCAGTTTGACCGGCTGGTGAGCGAGTGTATGGCTTCCGGTGTGATTGATCAGGAGCTGTATACGGAGTATGATGTGAAGCGCGGGCTGCGTGAGGCGAGCGGCGTCGGCGTGCTGACAGGACTGACGGAGATCTCCGACGTCGTGGCGACGAGAAGTGTGAACGGTAAGCGGATGCCGATGGATGGCGAGCTCTATTTTCAGGGATATAATGTAAAGTCTCTGATCGAAGGTTTTGAAGATCGCCGATATGGATTTGAGGAGACGACTTATCTTCTGCTGTTCGGCCGTCTGCCGAATAAAGAACAGCTCACGAGTTTTGTGAAGATTGTCAAGAGTCTGCAGGAGCTCTCCGGCGCTTTTGTCCGGGATGTGGTTATGAAGGCGACCAGTCCGAACGTGATGAATTCGCTGCAGCGCTGTATTCTGACGCTTTATAGTTACGATGAGGATCCGGACGAGGTATCGCCGGCGAACGTACTGCGGCAGTCGCTGCAGCTGATTGCGAAAATGCCTCTGATTGCGGTCTACGCATATAATGCCTACCGTCATTTTCAGAATGACGACACGCTCGTCATCCGCAAACCGGATCCGGCGTTGTCGATTGCAGAGAATATTCTGCAGATGCTGCGCCCGGATGGGAAGTTCACCGCCCTGGAGGCGAAGGTACTGGATGTCGCGCTGGTGCTGCATGCGGAGCACGGCGGTGGTAATAACTCCACCTTTACGAATCATGTGGTTACCTCGAGCGGCACGGACACTTATTCTGCGACGGCAGCTTCGATTGCGTCCCTCAAGGGACCGCGGCACGGCGGTGCGAACCTGAAGGTACAGCAGATGTTTGAAGATATCCGGCGGCGCTGCCCGGACTATGAGGACGAGAAGGCACTGCGCGCTTATCTGGAAGGGCTTCTTGACAAAAAGGAATTTGACCATGCGGGTCTGATCTATGGCATGGGGCACGCGGTTTATTCGCTCTCCGATCCGCGGGAGGTCATTCTGAAGGAATATGCCCGCAGACTCTCCGAGGCGAAGGGATTTTCAAGAGAATTCAAGCTTTACGACCGCGTGGAGCGGCTTGCGAAGGAGACGATCGCCAGTAAACGTCATCTGTTCAAACCGATTTGCGCGAATGTAGACTTTTACAGCGGTTTCGTTTACTCGATGCTGGGAATTCCGGAGGAGCTATACACGCCGATTTTCGCAATCTCGCGTATCTCCGGATGGAGCGCACATCGTCTGGAAGAGGTCGTGAACGATGGCAAGATCATCCGTCCTGCATATAAATACGTCGGCCATCACAGGGATTACTGTGCGCTCGATGAGCGCTCGGAATAGCACGGAAACTTCCTTGCGCTCAGGTTTCGATTATGCTATGATATCCGGGAAGGGTTTTAGTCAGAAGCATGTATGACAGGAGACGGAAGTTGGACAAAATAGCAGTTTTAATTCCATGCTATAATGAAGAAAAGACAGTACAGAAGGTCGTGAGTGACTTCCGGGAGGTGCTCCCGGAGGCGACGATCTATGTGTATGATAATAATTCATCCGACCGGACAGCCGAGCTCGCGGCGGCTGCGGGTGCGGTTGTGCGCCACGAATACCAGCAGGGCAAGGGCAATGTGATCCGCAGGATGTTCCGCGAGATCGACGCGCAGGTCTACATCATGACAGACGGCGACGATACCTACCCGGCGGAGTATGCACGGCAGATGGTGAACCAGGTTCTGGATCACCAGGCCGATATGGTGGTGGGGGACAGGCTGTCGTCCACTTATTTTACAGAAAATAAGAGACCCTTTCATAATTTTGGCAATTCACTGGTGCGCGGGACGATCAACCGGCTCTTCCACACGGAGATCAAGGACATCATGACCGGATACCGCGCGTTCAGCTATCAGTTCGTAAAGACTTTCCCTGTGCTTTCCAAGGGCTTCGAGATCGAGACAGAGATGACGATTCACGCGGCGGACAAGAATCTGCAGGTGGACAATGTGGTCATCGAGTACCGCGACCGCCCGGAGGGCAGTGAGTCGAAGTTGAATACGTATTCCGACGGGGCAAAAGTACTCATGAGCATTGCAAAGCTCTATCGCAACTACAAGCCGATGAATTTTTTCGGGATACTTGCACTGGTACTGACGGTTCTCAGTGTGGGATTTTTCATTCCTGTTCTGATAGAATATGTGGAGACCGGTCTGGTTCCCAAGTTCCCGACGCTGATCGTCTGCGGCTTTGCGCTGATGGCGGCGATCCAGTCTGTGTTCGCGGGACTGATTCTGGCTTCCGGCGCGCAGCGGAACCGGCAGGATTTTGAGATGAACCTGATCCGGACGGATATCCATTATAAGGAGCTTTTGAAAGATGAGACTTAGATTTCCGAGCGCACTGCGAAATCTTCGCATCTGGCTTTGTGCACTGACAGGCGGCATACTATTTGCCGCCTTTGATCGTTGCGGCTATTTATTAAAGCGCTATGGAACGATCTGGGCTGTCTCGGAGAATCCGTGGCACCGGACGATCTTCCATCGGATTCTCTGCCGTCTGCCGTTCTATGTGTTTGCAGTATTGCTGCTTCTGCTGGCTGTGGAGGCGCTGCGGGCGCGTTATCAGCGGCGAAAAGGCGTCTGCAGTCTGCGCTGGATGTTGTTTACGCGCTGGAAGTACTGGTTTCCGGCGGTGTGGGCGATCTACTTTGTGAGCTTTCTTCCTGCTTTTCTGGGCGGATTTCCGGGCCTTTTCGCAGCGGATGCGCCGAATCAGGTCGGCTGGACCTTTTCCGGCTGGCTGACCGCGCATCACCCGCTGCTTCACACGGGTATTCTGTGCCTGATTTTTTCGGCGACGAGAGCACTCGGGCTTTCCGACAATATTGCCGCGGCGATCTATACGCTGCTGCAGATGTTCGCGCTCTCCGGTATTTTCGCCGCTCTGTCCCGATTCCTCAAAAAGGAGAAAGCGCCGGGCTGGCTGCGGGTCGGGACCGCTTTATATCTCTGTATTTTTCCCTTCCACGGTTTGATGGCGATCTACACGACGAAAGATACGATTTTCGCGGGTATTTTTGTGCTTTGCGTGATGCAGGTCTATCGGATGTGTACGAGGCCTGAGGTATATTTTGGAAGCTGGCAGAACCTCGTTCGCGGCACGACCTGTTTTGTGCTGCTCTTTCTCTTCCGCAACAATGGGCTGCACACCCTGCTGCTCGCGGCGCCGTTCCTTCTGGTTTATCTCCGGAAATACTGGAAGAAGCTCGCGCTTATGTTTGCCTGTGTGCTGCTCTGCAGCGCTTTCTACAACGGGCCGTTGCTGAGTCTGCTGAACGCAGAGCCGGGCAATGCGCGCGAAGCCTACAGCGTGATCATGCAGACGCTGGGGCGCACCTATATTGCAGGCGGCGACATCAGCGAGGAGGAGATGGAGGTGATCCGTCCGGTCATGAGCGAGGAGACGCTCGCCCTCTATGCGGAGGATATCTCCGATCCGATCAAGAATTACTTTAATACCGAGGCTTTTTCGGAAAACAAATGGGAGTTTCTGAAGACCTGGGTCTCGGTCGGCCTGAAAAATAAAAAGATCTATATCGACGCCTTCCTGAACACGACGGACGCGCTCTGGTATCCCGGCACGGACGAGGAATACCTGGAGTTTGTCTGCTTTGACATCGAGCAGGACAACGAAAACTATCCGCATGTGCAGATGACGCCGCTTGTCGATGCGTTCTATGAGTATTATGACGCGATCGGAACCGATGCGGCTTTCCGCGATATCCTGGTCGTCCGCGAGCTCCTCTCGATGGGATTCTACTTCTGGCTGCTTGTCTTCGCTTCGCTTTATGTGATTTATCGCCGCGAATACAGCCGCCTTCTGTGGCTGCTCCTGTTCTGGACCTACATGGCGACCAGCTTCCTCGGACCGTCCGCAGCGCTCCGCTATTCTTATCCGGTCATGCTCGGAGCGCCGCTTCTTGTCTACTTCATGGTCTCAAAGAAGCAGAGACCTTACTCGCAGCCGCAGTCCTCATAGGGCGGCCTCGGCGGGCGGGGCGGCATCATCCGTTCCGGCGGCTCCGGGGCGCTCATGCGGTTTATTCCGTGGCTCTCCATGCCGTGTGTGGAAGAGCAGTCGCAGGACCCTTTGTTTCCGTTGCAGCACAGCAGTAATAAAATCCAAATCCAGCAGTTCATCGTATCAACTCCTTTCTGCTTTAGTCTATGCAGAATCCGTTTTGTTGACAAAAAGAGTTTCAACTGATACGATACAGGCAGTTGTAAAGTACAAAAACCGCGTGAACCCCGACTGTCCCGGCAGCCGGATACAGGAAAAAGGAGCGAAAAAGATGAGTCAGTACACGAAAAAAGAGATTCTGGACCTGGTGGAAGAGGAGGATGTGGAGTTCATCCGGCTTCAGTTTACGGATCTGTTTGGAAATATGAAGAATATGGCGATCACGGCAGGACATCTTGAGGAGGCGCTCGATGATCAGGTGCTCTTTGACGGCTCGTCAGTGGAGGGCTTCATGCGGATCGAGGAGAGCGATATGTACCTCTGCCCGGATCGCAGTACGATGGCGATTTTTCCGTGGAGGCCGCAGCAGGGCAAGGTAGCGCGTCTGATCTGCGATGTCTACCGGCCGGACGGAAGCTGCTATGAGGGTGATCCGCGCTATATTCTCAGAAAGGTCGCCGCGGAGGCGGCAAAGCTTGGCTATACCTTCCGTGTGGGGCCGGAGTGCGAGTTCTTTCTCTTCCATGTGGACGACGACGGGCTGCCGACGACGATCAGCCATGAGCAGGCCGGATATTTCGACATGGGGCCGCTCGATTTCGGTGAAAATGCGCGGCGCGATATCGTCCTGACACTGGAGGAGATGGGATTTGACGTCGAGTCGTCTCACCATGAGAATTCCCCGGCGCAGCACGAGATTGCCTTCCGGCATAATGAGGCGCTGGCGATGGCGGATCAGATCATGACTTTCAAGATGGTCGTGAAGTCGATCGCGAAGCGGCACGGCCTGCATGCGACCTTTATGCCGAAGCCGAAGGACGGCGTGGACGGTTCCGGTATGCATATCAACATGTCGCTGCACGCCGCGGACGGGCGGAACGTTTTCCGTGACGAGACGGATCCGCATGGCCTGAGCCGTGAGGCGTATTATTTCCTCGGCGGCATCATGCGCCATATCAAGGCGATGACGCTGATCCTGAATCCGACGGTCAATTCGTATAAGCGTCTGATGCCCGGCTATGAGGCGCCGACCTACATTGCCTGGGCGGAGCGGAACCGCACGCCGCTCGTGCGCATCCCGGCGATCCGCGGGGAGAATGCGCGTCTGGAGCTGCGCTCGCCGGATCCTTCCTGCAATCCGTATCTCGCGCTTGCGCTCTGTCTGGCCGCAGGCCTTGACGGCATCAAAAATAAAATCCTTCCGCCGGAGGCGATCGAGGGCAATATCAATGCGATGTCGCCCGAGGAACGCAGGGAAAAAGGCATTGAGCGCCTGCCGAAGAATCTGGGCGAGGCGGTGGAAGCCTTCGGCGAGGATCCGCTGATGGAGCAGGTGCTGGGCGCGGAGGTGTGCCGGAAATACACGAAGGCCAAGACGGCGGAGTGGAGATCTTACAATGAAACAGTTTCGCAGTGGGAGCTTGACCAGTATCTTCTGAAATTCTGATTCCCTTTCGGCTGACTTGATACACAGGAGAAAACGGAAGGGAGTGGTGGATTGAGCAGTATTATTGTAGTCTTCCCAAAGGCGGAGGATGGCCGGAATATCCGCAATCTGCTTACGCGACATGGCTATGAAGTGACAGCCGTGTGTACGATGGGCTCCCAGGTGCTGAATTACGTTGACATGATGAGAGACGGTATTATCGTCAGCGGATATAAATTTCGCGATATGAATTATCTGGATCTGAAGAGCTCGCTCCCGCAGGATTTTGATATGCTGCTGCTTGGCTCGGCCAGGGTCTGCGAGGAGTGTGCGGATCCGGGGATTATCTGCGTTACGATGCCTCTGCGGGTGCAGGATCTGATGAGCACGCTGGAAATGATGTGCATGAACCAGATGCGGAGGCGCAGGCAGCGCCGGTCGCATCCCCGTCAGCGCTCGGAGGAGGAGAAGAAGGTTCTCCGGGAGGCTAAGTCCGTCCTGATGGAGCGGAACCACATGACGGAGGAAGAGGCGCATCGCTATATCCAGAAATGCAGCATGGACAGCGGGACTTCGCTGACCGAGACTGCGCAGATGGTCCTGGCGATGAACAAATATTAGATGAAAATGGAATGCGGAATATGAACGCTACCGGACTTTGGGAAAAAGGGAAAAAATGGATGATCACGGCGCTGTTTGCGGTATTGCTTGTTTTCAGCGCTTATATTTTTTATGGCGCGCTGGACACGCTTGCTTATGCGGATGCGCTTGAGAGCGTGATACAGGGCAGATGGGTCCCTGTCTTTCTGCTGGCTCTGGTGCTGCTCGCGGCGGTCTGTCTGGCGGGGCTTCTGCGGCTTGTCCTGCCCTTTCTGGAACGGCATTTCGGGAGGACGGTCCTGTTTTTATTTCTTCTTATGATCGTGTTGCAGGTGCTGACGGTGCTGACGGTGCGCAGCTCGCTCCGGCAGGACCATCTGAAGGTTTTCGATACGGCGGTGGCGCTGCTTGAGCACGGCACGATTGCCGATACCCATTTCAAAGATTATTTCATGAAATATCCCAACAACATTCCGCTCTGCCTCTTTACGTATTTTTTTGTAAAACTGTACGCTCTGATCGGAATCCCGAAGACCTGCTGGATGGATCTGATGAAAATCGTGAACATTGTGTTCATGAATATCGGACTCTTCTGCACGTTCCGGCTGGTGTGCCGTTATCGCTCCCGCCGGACAGGCCTTTGTCTTCTTTTGTTCCTGCTGATCAATCCACTCTGGTATCTTCTGACGGAAATGTATTACACCTCGACGATCTCCCTGGCCTTCTCGATGGGAGCCCTGCTGCTCTTCGACTATGCGCAGCGACAGGAGGCGGGACGGAAGAAATATGCGGCTTATCTTCTCATGGGTATCGTGCTGGCGGCTGGCTACCGGATCCGCGCTACGGTGATCCTGACGATAGCGGCTGTTCTTTTTTATGCAGTTCTGCGTGTGAGGAGCCTTGCCTGGAAGAAGGGGATTCCGGCTGTACTCACAGTATTCCTTGGCTTCATGCTGGTTTTCTCAGTCTATGGGAGGCTGGAAAATCGCTATGCGGGTTTTGATCCGGACGAGACCGGCTATCCGACCGTGCACTGGATCATGATGAGCGCGCAGGGCGACGGGCAGTACAACAGTGCGGACGACGCCTACACCGGTTCTTTTGAGACAAAGGAGGAGCGGACGGCGGCGGATCTCACGCTTCTGAAGGAGCGGATCGCGCAGATGGGGCCGCGGGGACTGTTTACCCTCTTTCGCAATAAGCTGCGCGTGGCCTTCTCCGATGGGACGGATGATTACAGCGCGTTGTTCCGTACGATGCAGGAGACCTCGCCGCTGCAGAAATATCTGAATGCCGGACGGGGGGATTATCTGGCCCTGTATCTGCACGTTTACCATGGACTGCTCATGGGACTGCTGCTCCTGGCGCTCGCAGGGCGCCTCCGGAAGGGAGAGGGGAACTTCTTCGACACACTGGCGGTGAACTTTGCCGGAGCCTGTGTGTTTTATCTGATCTGGGAGGTCGACCAGGCCTACAGCATTCCCTTTATGCTGCTTCTGCTTGCTCTCGCGGCAGACGGGCTTGCAATGCTCTCGCGGTCCGCAGACGGGCTGGTGGAACGGATTCCGCGCGTGCGATTGCTTCCGCCGGTCGCGCTGCTGGGCCTTGTGCTGGCAGCCCTCGGCGTGCGCATGGTCGTGAACCAGGCGGCGCAGCCGGTGAAAAGCTATGCGGTACTGCAGGATCAGGAGACGAGCCAGGATCTGCTGCTGCAGGAGAGTTTTTCGCAGAGCTTCCGCACGGGGCAGGCCTTTGACCATATTGATCTCTGGGTTGCCAACTGGGATGGGGCAGCCAATGATTCTGTCTATGATGTGGAGATTCTGGACGAAGGGGGAAATGTCGTGGCCGCGGGCGAGGTGATCGGCGCGGAGGCTCCCTGCATGGAAGCTTATACGATTTCTTTCGCGCGGGTCGAGCCGGAGCGGGAGCAGACCTACACGATCCGGGTCACGCTGCGCAATCCCGACTGTGCGTTCCGCACGGATTTCCTCTACTATCAGAGCGGCGCCTGGGACATGTACGCGGACGGCGCGCTCTACGCGCCGGAGGAGATCGAAAATGTGGATCTGGCCTTTGCTGTATACGCGGTAAACTAAGTGCCTGGATCCGCTTATATTTCACATCATGGCCTGTCACACCGGAGAAAAGGCTTGAAATGGATTTTGCCATATAGTATGATGATAGAAGATTACAAAATTTCAGAATGGGAAGATGAACATGAAGAAAGTACTGGTTATAGGAGCTGGACCGGCTGGATTGACAGCCGCATTTGAATTGCTCGACCGCGCGCCGGGAGAGTACGAGGTTACGGTCTTTGAGGAGAGCGATGCGATGGGCGGCATTTCCAAAACGGTCGCCTGGCATGGAAACCGTATGGATATGGGGGGTCACCGCTTTTTCTCCAAAGTGCCGGAGGTCAATGACTGGTGGAACCGGATGCTGCCACTGCAGGGAGCGCCGTCCCGCGATGATACGATGCTGGAGCGGACTATTCCGCTCGCCGAAGACGGGCCGGACCCGGAGCAGGAGGATCGCGTGATGCTGCACCGGAACCGCGTCTCCCGCATCCTCTTTGACAGCAAATTCTATGATTATCCGATCCGCCTGACGCCGGAGCTCTTCATCAATATGGGACTTCTCAACACACTGGAGGTCGGCTTCAGCTATCTGGCGACGATTTTCCACAAGAGAGAGGAGAAGTCGCTGGAGGATTTTTATATCAACCGCTTTGGCAAGAAGCTCTACTCCATGTTCTTCGAGAATTATACGGAGAATCTCTGGGGGCGCCATCCCAGCCAGATTGATCCGAGCTGGGGCGCGCAGCGCGTCAAGGGTCTCTCGATCGTCGCGATCCTGAAGGATGTCTTCGGAAAGATTCTTCCTGGAAAGAAGAACCGCCACGTGGAGACTTCCCTCATCGAGTCCTTCAACTATCCGAAGCTCGGACCCGGAGAGCTCTGGGATGTGACTGCGGCGGAGGTTGAGAAGCGCGGCGGCACGATCCTGCGGCACGCGAAGGTGGTTGGCATTCGCAAGGATGAGAACAACCGTCTCACAGGCGTGACTTACGAGCAGGACGGCGAGAGGCGTCAGGTGGAGGGCGATATCGTGATCTCCTCGATGCCGATCAAGGATCTGGTCGCGGGAATGAATGACGTGCCGGAGGAGCCGGCCAGGATCGCGGCGGGACTGCCGTACCGCGACTATATGACGCTCGGCGTGCTCGTTCCAAGACTGAAGCTGAAGAATAAGACAAAGATCAGAACCGTTGGCGGCATTGTGCCGGACAACTGGGTCTATGTGCATGACCGCACAGTCACGATGGGCCGCTTCCAGATCTACAATAACTGGTCGCCCTATATGGTGCAGGATCTGGAGCACACGGTCTGGGTCGGCCTCGAGTATTTCTGCAATGAGGGCGATGATTTCTGGAATATGACGGAGGAGGAGTTCGCGAAGCTCGGCGTCTCCGAGATGGTGAAGCTCGGGATGATCGACAGCGCCGACGAGGTGCTGGACACGCACGCCGAGTGGGTGAAGAAAGCCTATCCGGCTTACTTTGATACCTACGAGGAGATGGACAAGCTCGAGGCTTACTTAAGCTCCATTGAGAATCTGTACTGCGTAGGCCGTAACGGCCAGCACCGCTACAACAACATCGACCACTCCATGGTGACGTCGTTCGAGTCGGTGAACAATATCCTGAGCGGCAGGACGGACAAGTCGAATATCTGGAATGTCAACACGGAAAAGGAATATCACGAGTCAAAGAAATAAAAAAGGAAGCTGCCTGTATGGGGAAACCCGCAGGCAGCTTCTCTCTTATTTTTTCTTGAAGATGGTCTGGCGCGAGCCGCGCATCGTACCTTCCCGCTTGTTCAGAATATCGTCGACCAGATCCATGCGAAGACCCGCGTCAATGAAATCACAGTATCGACAGAAGGGATAGTTCTGCCGGCCATCCTTGATCGCAAGCCGCAGCTCGCGGTATTTTGGGCTGTTCCAGGCTTCCTGCACGCTCAGCTCATGCAGATCACCGAAATCTGTCACCTCAAAGTCATCACAGCAGCAGATGCCAAGCTTGCCGTTTGGCATGATCCACATGTCGGTGAAAGGCATCAGGCAGGTCTCCTTGATAACCTTCTCTGTGGCTTTTTTGTTTGGTGCGCTGCCTGCGCGGTTGGTCAGGACTTCTTTCAGGTAACGCATCTGAATCAGAATATCGACATCGCGGAATTCATCCGGGTGCGCTTTCACATAATCGTAGATCTCCTGGATATTGTCATGCAGCTTCATGTCCAGACAGTAGTTGTTGATTACGAGCTGGTTGACATGCGGGATAATCTGCTTCACTTTTTCAATATTCAGCAGAAGACCGTTGGTTGACATAAAGATAAAGGCATTCGGAAGCTTTTCCCGTGCGTACTTGTGGAAGTCCACAATGCGGGTATCCAGCCAGGGTTCATTGTTTCCGTAAAGCGTCAGATGACCTTTGTAATCCCAGTCGTGCAGCTGGTCAATAATACTGTAGAAAAGCGTATCTTCCATGCGCTTGTAGGGTCTTTTGTCCGCATTTTTATTGGCGGTACAGAACTCGCAGGTGGAGTTGCAGCGGTTGATGGTCTCCAGATTGACCACGTTGGGACGGGGAGGATTCTCCGGATCTTTCAGAAAGTAATCGATATATTTCTGCTGTGATTTTCCTCTGGTGACAAACTGCAGTTTCAGATAACTCTCGCTGGCGAGGCGCGGGAAATATTTTCGCGCGTTCCAGCCGAGAATACCGGCAAAGTTATGTATTCTGATCGGCATAGATGTTTTGATTCTCCCTCTGTAAATGGCCTGTAAAGTTTGTTTCAGCGAAACTATTTGATTATAACATCTTAGCAAATTACTGTCAATTCATGCGCGGGAGTCTGGCCGAAAAAGGTTGAAAAACGTATATCGCTATGCTATATCCCGAG
>JAJPXQ010000063.1 GCA_021205385.1 Lachnospiraceae bacterium
ATCAACCACCTTCCTTGGAATTCCCTATACTTGAATTATACAGGAAGCTCCTTTCACATCATCAGACTGTCTTTGTCGTGGCAGACAGATAGGAGGCTACGCTCGCCGCGCTCTTTGTTGGCGGCCATCTTCTGGCGGCCTCCTCCATCTCCGCTTTGCGGGCCTCCGTTGCATGTCCCGCTGCGCTGCCATTGATTCCCTTAAAGGCCTGGCCCGCATCCTGACTACTCAGCTCTTCCTCCGTCAGCACGCTTCTGGCCGAACCTCCATCGGCAAACATCCATTTCTTCGCCAGAGCCTGCATGTCGCTCTTACCTGGCTCCGCCGCACCGCTCTTGCGGGCAGAACGCGTCCCGCTGCCTTCCTTGCTCGTTCCGTCAAAACTCCACGCATCCGCGGTAATCCCCGCGAAGGGATTGTCAATGCAGAACATCTCCCGGTAGGCGATCGTCGTCGTCTCAACCAGGAGGGCGCTGCGCTCCGAATCAAGCTCCCCGAAATCCTTCGAAATCACCGTGCAGCCGGTGAACAGGTAGTAGCGCACGGTCTGATCGCTCCCGTAAGTCCGGTTCACCATCAGGATGACCGGCAGCACCAGGTCGGTGCCGAGCGTCAGCGGATCGAGAAGATTCACGCCCACGTAGCGCTCCACCTGAAAGGTAAAGGGCTGCGAGATCGGCTTACGCAGCATATGTACATAATCGTTCAGGCCGCCCTCCTGGACGTACTCAAACTCGTTCGCCCTGTTGAAGGATTTGATGGATTTGCAGGGCAGATCGTACAGCGCCTCCACACGAAGCACAAAATTGAAGTTGACGAGCGGCTTGCGATCCAGATTCAGGCCGACATCGAAACTGAACAGATCTGACATGGCGTTTCACCTCCTTAGCGCGTCGGTTTCATGTCAAGAATACTTTTCTCCTTCTTGTTTTTGGAGGGATTCAGGCTCTCGTTGATGCGGGAAATCTCACCGCACCATTTCCGCCTGGTCACGTGATCGAGCCCCATCACGTCCCCGCTGCCCCAGTGGAAGTAATAGGAAATAAAAGCCATCTCCTTATAAAGCTCCTCCTCGGGGTACAGCCTTATCCCTCCACGGTAAAATTTAGAGGAACCCGGAAAATCTTTCCGCAGTCCGGACACACCGCCTCCATCGTAGGCGGCTCAATATCGTTGATCCGCTGATACATGTCCTGCAGAAAGGCCAGATCCGCGGTGAACAGCTTTTCGATCACGTTCGCACTCACCATCTCAAGTCCCTCCAGCTCTGTCACGACCTTGCCGAGGATCACGATCGTCAGGTAGGACGGATTGCTGAGCACGCGCGGATCCCGCGTCGCTCCGATCTCGTCTCCGGCGGTCGCCAGACGCATCTTTCCCTTCCGGTGCAGCTGTCCGCTGCCGTCCATATAGCCCTTCGGCAATGTAAAATCAAATACAGTCTCCATACATTTTCTCCTTTTTGTCTTGCTGATTATGATCCGGATACGGACCAGCCGCGGAAAGTCTCCGCACCTCGTCCCTGTCGGGATCGCCAACGCCCCTTGCGGGGCAGGTGACTGCTTCGCAGCCACCTGCTTATCGCCTAGTTCGGTATCACCAGTTCCTCATACGCGATCTCGACGCTTTCAATCGCCACATCGCTGGTCTTTGCGTCCAAGTCAGGTGCATTGTACTTCGTCACCCAGGCGTTCGTCAGGATCCAGACTCTGGTTCCGGTCACTGCCGTCGCGATGGTCTGCGGCGCACCGCCGTTGATATCGATCATCTCGATCTGCACATTGTTTCGCGGGATCTCGCCGCGAACCTCGCTGACACACTCCTGCACCCAGGTCTTGAACGCGCTGTCCAGGGTGTAGCCGAATTTCAGCGTCACATTGCCGTGCTTTACAAGGCCCGGGATCTTGACCGGCGCCAGGCTGTTCGCGTTGCCCTGGCGGAACTCGATCACATCCACGCTCGACTCGACTCCGGTCACCTCGCTGAAGGCCGCCGTTCCCGACACGCCGTCCACCGTGACCAGAAAATTCATCTTTGTCAAAGGATAGGAAAGTCCTTTACTGTTTTCATATGTCGCCATCTTTTATCTCTCCTTTCTGTTCACTGACGCGTCCGCCTGTCTATTCTTCTCCTCCGCCGGACTCAGCCGTATGCTGGGTCACGCGGAAGATCACGAACTCGGCCGGACGGGACGGTGCGATACCGATGTTGCAGATCAGCCTGCCGTTCATGATGTCGTCCTTGCTCATCGTGGACGGTCCGATTTCTACAAAATAACCCTCTGCCGGCGTGGAGCCTGCCAGCATGCCCTGTCTCCACATACTGTCGAGGAAGGACGAAATCGTCAGACTGACTCTCTGCCACAGCGTCGCGTCGTTCGGTTCGAAGACCACCCAGTTGGTGTTTGCCTTGATGCTCTCCTCCACATAGATAAACAGACGCCGCACGTTGACATACTTGAAGGCCGAATTGCTGCTGGCCGTCCTCGCGCCCCACACGCGGATGCCCTGTCCGGGAATCGCGCGGATCAGGTTGATACCCTCCGGATTCAGGATATCCTGCTCCGCCTTGGTGTAGTTCACCTTCAGGCCGGTGCAGAACACGATCTCATTCGCCGGAGCCTTGTGCACGCCGCGGTTGATATCGGTGCGGGAGTAGACGCCCATGACCGCGCCCGAGGGCGGGATGAAATCGCTGCGGTTCGAGGAACGGTCGAAGACCTGGATCCACGGATGATACATCGCGGCGTAGGTCGAATCAATGATGCCGCGGTACTCGATCAGGTCTTTCGTCTTGTACGCGTCCTTCGGCATATCGAAGACCGCCACACGGCTCTTCAGGTTCTCGCAGTGCGCTACGAGAGACACAATCACCTCCGGATCAGTCACGCCGGGGATCGCCAGCATGCTGACCGTGCTGTTCTCGACGAAGGACTGGATACCCGTGCGCTTGCCGGGGCCGCCGTCCACGCCGATGAAGGTCGCCGCCGTCACCGCATCGATGCTTCCGTCGGATCCGCCCTCCAGATTCAGCATGCCGCTGGTATTGCCCTCACCGAAGATCGCCTCGATCGGATTTCCGATCTTCTCCGGCTGGCCGATGGAAACCTTCACCAGCTCGCTCAAAGCCAGTCTGGAACCGATATAGTTTGTCGCCTTCACGTTGAAGCTCAGATCGCCGTAGTTCTCGACCTCGTCGTTGTAACGGACGCTCACGTCCACACTCACAAGATAGAGAACCGTCTTCGGGATGATGCTGGTGTCCACCACCTCGCCGGTGAAGGGCTGCTCGAAGGTCACGGTATTGTCATAGATCGTCGCGATGCGGTTGTACTCGCCGTTCGCGTCCACCAGATCGCCCTCGCGGAAGCCGTCTACCGACTTCGCGATATAGCCGGTGCCGGACTGGGCGATGAGCTGCATCTTCTTCTTCTCAACAGTGTTGAAAGAAATCTGGATGCGATTGCCCCACTTTCCTTCATTCGCCGCCTCCACGGAGAGGATACCCTGCTCCTTTGACGCCGCCTTCGCGCCGTCCGGAATCACACGGGACACATAGCATCTGGTTCCGCCGTTGACGAAAAACTGCTCGACGCTGTTCGCCAGATAGCGATAATCGCCGTGGGTAAATTCACTTAAGAATCCACCGAACTGCTTGCTGAAGCTCTTGAAGCTCGTAACCAGGGAAGGAGCGCCGATCGCCGGCCCCTTCTCCGCAAAGCCGATGAATCCGGCTGTACTGGTTCCTACACCTTCGATGCTCCGCGGAGAATTATCATATTCTTCCACATAGACTCCGGGTGTAAAATATTCTGCCATAATAGTAGTTCTCCTTTCGTTTTGTTTCCGATAATCATGTGACCATAACCGTCGTCTGTCCCGGCGATACAATGCTGATGGAACCGCCGTAGGCGCACATCAGTCTGCAGTCGCTGGTCAGACAGGATTTTCCACTTATCAGTACTGTCGGTTTGGTCGGTATCCAGGTTCCCGCCGGGACGAGTGCGCAGGGCTGCGGCGTCAGTACCCCGTTCGCCGCCGCTGTGGCGGCCGCCACCTGCGGATTGGCCAGGGAGGAACACATGCCAAAGGTGACATTGGCAGGCTGACAGTCCTGGATCGTGGCCGCCGGTCTTCCGCAGGCCAAACACATGGTCTGGGATGTCACATTGATCGTCCCCGGCGCTGCGCCGAACGTACACATGGCGCTTCCGCCTGTCACTACAAGTTGTCCCATACGCTTTCCTCCTGTTCCAGTTTCCTTTCTCCGGCGCGATGGAAATCCACCGTCCGGAAAGCCGCCTTTCCTTCCGCCACGTAGCGAACCAGATAGACGAGATTTTCCGCGTCATCTCTGACCCGCAGAAGATAACTGCCATCCTCTGAGACGCTCCCGAATACGATTCGGGCGACGGGCGCGTTCACTGTGAACGCCTCCGCGAGCGGCCGGCTGATCTTCACCGAGCCGTCCTGCAGCTCCTTCACGACCTCAAAGGGTTCATAAGTCTGCTGCTGCGGATGTACCAGGCCATAGAAAATGTCGTCCATTCCCAGCCTGTGCGTTTTGAAGAGCTTCATAATCCGCTTACGCTCGTCAAAACCGCTGATGCAGCACCCGGCATGGCCGGGGCTTACCGCCTGGATCTCCGTGATTCCCGGGAGTTTCCCTGAAAAGGTGATAACCGGCTGTCCCCCTGACGCGCTCTCCGACGGTATCAGGAACGCTTCCTTTGTCGGCATCCGGCTGTCCAGTTCCTCATAACGGATCGTCATCCGGCACGGCTCAAAGCCATACACCCTGACGCTAAGCTCGCCGTCTGCCCTTCCGCAGTTCAGGAATACGTAATTTCCGCTTCCTCTGGGAATGGGGCGCACCGGGCGATCGTCTTTCCAGAATCGGACGTTCCTCTCCTCCACCGTAAGACCTGTGGTCGTATCGATCAGTCTGACCAGCAGATCCAGACTGTGACGAATCTCAGATGCATCCACCTGTTATCCCTCTCCTCCTTCCTCCCCGGTAATATGCAGTCCAAATGTCGCATCCACGACACGGGGGGTGTCGATGACAATCTCGCTGGATAAAAATACGGGCGCCGCCTTGTAGAACAGGCTGATCTGATAGGGCTTGTTAATCGCCTGCCACACCCTCACCTTCTCCTCCAGACTTATCTTCGCCTGAGACAGTACAATCGGAGGTTCCTGGGTATCCAGCCAGGACTGCAGCTGGTTCGGGAGGACGGAACTGTTGTCATTCACAATCTGTGCCACCCTTCCGATGATTTTCTGTATATCCGGCGCCTTGAGTCCCATCTGGGAGGAGCCGTTGATAAAGACCATATAGTAGAGACCATAGGGCCTTGGCGGTTTTTTTATCTGGACGCGTCCCTTCTGGATATAGGGCTGCTGCGTCACGTCACTCTCCTCGCGGATATCGTAGAGGTACAGTCCGAGAATGTAGTCCACGTCCTGATCCGCGGGGGAGGAAATCTCGATATTATTCGGAGACGGTATGGGCTCCGGGCACATCTTGCTGCGGAGTGTCCGCACGATATATGCGCTCACATCTGCAATAATCGGATAATCTGCCATATCAGTCCTCCTTTTAATTTCCTATCGTGTCCGTCTGCCCGGCGTAGGGCGCTGTCGTGACGATACCGATCGGCTCTGTCGGGTCGAACGCGCACTCTCCCAGAAATGCCCCGTCTGCATCATAGAAACAGACCTTCACATCGGACATCCTCCAGGCGAGCAGCCGCCAGTGACGGATCTCCTCTGTGGTCGCCGTGCGCTCCCCCACCTGGAGGTTCCCGCACCAGAGCTCGTAATACGCAATCTCCTCGGAGTAAGCTCCCGGGACGGATACCCCAAAGGAAAATTCCTCCTCGGCCGAGTGCGACTTTATGTAATAGACGACCTCCGCCTCTTCTGCATCAGCAGAGGATGTCGTGCCGGAGCTGACAAGACTGCTCTCAGATTCTTTGCCGGAAGTCCAGGCCGAATCGTTCCCGATCTCCTCCGTGAGCTCCTGAAGATACCCTCCGGTAACGCTGTCGAGCGCGTAATATGCTTTGAAATATTCGCCCTGCGCGTCGAGCAGCTCCATCTCCAGCTCTTCATATTCGTCTGTCAGCGCATCATACTCCTCCCTGGAGAGCTCGCCGATGCGATAGCGCACCCGGTAAGTCTTCTGCTTCTTTTCAAGCGCCTCCAGTTCTTCCTGAATCTTCTCGATCTGCTCCTTCCGGTCCAGTAGATTCTCATAGCTTTCTTCTACACTCTCAGTCAGCGATTCCTCCTGGCTGTCCATGTCGATCACCAGATTCTGATATTTCAGCACATCGTCATACAGCGAATACGCGCCGTCGTCATCCGCCACCGGCTGCGCAAGGGCCGCGGCCCGCGCCTCCGCGTAGGCGTCATACTCCTCCTGAAACTCATCCGTGTCGATCGCCCATCCGGCGACTACCCGCAGCATATACTGCAAAATATTGTCCGGCACCTGATAATTCTCGGAGCGCGCCGTATATTCCTTCCAGAAGGCCCACAGCATGTTCTGCGCGCTCGCGCAGAACGCGAGATACGAACTGCTGTTTTCCAGCGTGCCCGCGATCAGCTCATCAAGTCTTCCCTCCCAGAGCTCGCTCTCCACCTCCAGCTCTGCAAAGCTGACATTCTCAGACAACTCTACGCCCATGGCTTCCGAGAGCTCCGCCTTCGCCTCCTCAAGTTCTTCCTGCTTTTCGCTCAGACTCTCTTCACGTGACCCGACCTCATCCTCCTGTGCGTCCACATCGTCCTGCGTGGCCTGCCCGGTCCGTAATAACGCCTTCATCTTCGTCAGCGAAGTCTTCTCCTCTGCAAGCCACTCCTCCTCCAGCTCTATCTTCTGCTGCAGCGTAACGATGTCCGCGTACAGCCCCGCGATCTCCTCCTGCACGGACAGCCGCTCCTTCTCCAGCGCTGCCTCGGCAGTCTCGACGTCCATCTGCGCCAGCAGCGGCGCGATCAGGATGCTGTAGAGTTCTGAGAGGCTCTGCCCCTCAGAAGGCACTGCTTCCATAAAGGGCGACCACAGGTAAGTCTCTTCTTCCCCGGCCTCTTCCGCTGCCGTGTCGTCCTCCACCGCCGTCTCTTCTGCAGCTGTCTCCTCCCCGGAGTCCCCCTCTACATATGGGCTGGCCGCCAGAACCGCTTGCGCCAGATCCACCCGTTTCATGGACAGCTCATTATTCAGTTCCGTATACTCCGAACTGTTCGCAAAGGCCTGCTCCACCGCAGTCTCGAGCTTCAGGGGCGTGCTCCCCGCGGCCAGAGCCGTAATGCCCGTCCCTTCGAGAAACAAAACCGCTGCAAGAATGGCTGCTGTTCGATTTCTTTTTCTCATCTGTTCCGCCTTTCCCTTACTCCTGATACTGAATAATATAGAAGGAAAACGTACCGTCCGTCCCGGAGGATACAAAGGTGTAGCTTAAGCCGTCCCGGGTACCTGTAAAAGCCCTGGCGCTTCCGCCATATTCCTCCACTGTATAGTAGTCATCATATTCCTGTGAGAGCACCAGTTCCGTGTCCTCCGAATCAACACGGGCAAAGGCCACCGCCTCCGCCAGTGTGAGCTCCTTCGTCCGTATGAGCAGCTCCGCCCCAAAATAATTTTCAAGTTCCTCCCTTGTGCTGAGCTTCGTGCTGCCCGTGGAAAATTCATCGCTTAATACAATCACCTGTCCGATCGTGATCTCCTCATCCAGCGCCGCGCTCTCCCCGTTATCGGCATAAACCACGTCAATATCATCCAGTACCACCGCGTAACTGTCATCCTGCTCATATACCGTCCGACTTCCGGAATAGCTCTCCGCCACTTCGGAGGCCTTCTGCCCCAGAATCTCGCTGTAGACAATACTGTCCTTGCTGAAGCTTCCTTCATAGACCAGATTCCCGCTTATATCATAGAGCTGGCCGGAACCATCCTTCATGCCGAGCGCGAAATCCCCCTCGTACTCCATCGTTCCATTCTCACGGTACAGCTTTCCCGTCCCGCTGAACGCATTTGCCTCAAATCCTCCCGTGTACATCATGGTTCCGTCATCGTAGTACCGTGTACCCGTTCCCTGATACTCGTTGTTTTCAAAATTTCCCTGATAGACAACGACCCCCTCGGCATTGTACAGAGTGCCGTAACCGGTGACCGCACCGGACGCCACCTCTCCCTCGTAGGCCAGGTAACCGCTCTTCGCTGTGATCTGTACCGTGCCGCTTGTAAAACGCAGCAACAGAGAATCATAGGAATATGTTTTCACCGTATCCGAATCCGAAGAAGGCAGAACACTGCGCACACAAAACAGATAGTAAACGCTGAGCACCCCCGCGACAATCACCAGCGCGAGCGCCAGACGGCGGCTCACAAGCCAGCCGAAGACCTCATAATAGTCCTTCTTGTGCCTGGGCCTGATGTCCAGGATCTTCGAAAAGAAATCCCGGATGGAGGAGATCAGTTTGGTACGGATAAAGCTCCAGCTGGTCCAGTTCTTGAACTTTGTAACCAGCGGCGTAATCTTCGACTTGATCGTCGAGATCAGGGTACTGAACAGATTCGTTCCCATATCCGCGCTCCTCCTTTCTCAGGTAATCTTATACTGACTATATTCTGTCAATGATCATAACGCAGTCTGCAGATATCGCCCTCACACCAGGACTGATTCAGGTATTTTTCGCAGGTAAACAGGTACCACCTGGCCATGCGGTCATCGGGATTGGCTTTCATGACGTCTGAAAAACCGCCGCGCGCCAGATAGAAATCATGCTGGTAAAACAGTTCCAGCGCTTTCCCGAACTTTTCCGCTGTATCCGTCTTCAGCCGCCTTTCCCCCTGCGGGCAGGCATCGAGCACCTCATAGAGATCAAGCCGCTTTCCGACCTTGTCGAGGAAAAGATAGCCCAGATAGCGATGTGTTCCCTGCGGCTTCTCCTGCTCCAGCACCTCTGCCGTAATAACCAGCCGAAGATCCATTCCCCGAAACCATGCTGCGAAGCGCTCAAGCTCTGCCTTTTCCTCCGAGAGCAGGAACGGAAAGCTCTGCCGCTCATTTCCGGCCACTCCATAAAGAAAGTCCGAACAGTGGATCAGAATCCCCGCCTGCAGGCTCTGAAGCACTGACTCCTCATAAAATTCCCGCAGAAAGGAAATACCAAATTCAACACTTCGCCCATTTCCCTCTGGAAACAACAGCTTCAGACTCGTCAGATCTGCGTTCCCGGATACAAAATATCCGCCGTTTTCTTCCTGATGCTGCTCCACCAGAGTGACAAACCGATTCATCTGCTCCGCTGTCATTTCCTCCATACCAGACGGCTCAGCGGTTGTGATAAAAGCCACCATTCCATGCAATCGGACCGTATCTCCGCCCGCAACCTCTGTGATCGAATCGCGTCCGAACAGCTTTTCTATATTCTTCGGCGCGAAGCGATAGCAGGACTCAAAGATCCGATAACGCGTATAGTTGATCCTGTGGATCTTCTTCTGAATCTCCATGAGACTGTTCCACATGACCGCCGTATCGCGGCTGCGGATTCTCCCACCCGCGGATGCCTCCTGTCCGGCCGACACCTGCAGCATGGCAGCTGAGAGCCTTTTAAGCTCTCTGCCCCGGATCAGCAGAAGCGCCACACATACTGCGCTCACTGTCAGGAACAGAATACCCGCGAAGATCAGGTATCCGCGATTTGCCGCCTCCGAAAAGAGACTTCCATCATCCTCACCGCGAATCGCCGCCAGTGTATATACTGTCACTTTGTCAGCCGTGAAATCCATCTCTAGGAGCTCCGCGTCCTGTCCATAAACCGTTGAAAGCGACGCTCCGTTCTTTCCGCTGGCACTCACCAGAATGCAGCCGTCCTCCGGCCTCAGGATACAGATATCCGCAAAGACATCCGCCGTTCCCTCATCGGAAATAAATCCTGACAGAAGGCTGAAAAGCTCCTCATAGGTATCACTCTGATAGAAAGCCTCCGCCTCAAAATCCTCCAGCGGCTGCATCGCCTTCATATCCGCGAGCAGCGCCTTCATATAATAAAGACTGTAGCACTCTGTCTCAGACTCGCTCGTGTTCTGACTGCTGCGCGTCGCCAGCATCACACCGGTCACCGTAATGACGAGAAGCAGCGCCTCAACGAGCACAATCGCATATACCGTATAACTTCGGTTCCGCAGCAGCCTCACAACCAGGAACCATATGACCCAACCGGCAAACAGAAGCACAAGATAACAGATCGTGCTGTGCTGGCGGATATTTGCCTCCTGCCCCATGTCCATGAGCATCTGCTCACAATCGGCCGCATCAGACACGGCCTGCTCGTAATACACTGCCCCGGTTCCATCGTCTTTCCAGGTGAGGAGCGTTCCGTCCACATAACCGGCCCAGTTGATCCTGCGCCCATATCCCGCTTTTACGGAGCTCGCCAGCGCAAGGGAAAGAGGCTCCGGCGGCTCCTCCGCGGACAGATTTTCCGCGGAAAGGCTTTCGCTCTCCACAAAATAAAGACCCGCACTCTCTCCTCCGTCCAGGATCACCGCAAGATAAAAGCCCTCCGGGGTTACACGAAGAGCGCTCAGGCTTCCCCCGCTCTCCAGCTCCAGAACCGGGGTTACGGCCAGGGCCTCGCCGGTCTCACTTAAACTTACAATTCTCCGGCCTTCCCCGTCCTCCGATGAGGACGGCGTCAGCACAGCATACAGCCCTTCCGAATAACACAGAGCTTCAAACTCACTTCCCTTTTCAAGGGCGTCGCTCAGATATACGGAGCGCGGCAGCTCACCGGGCCAGTCTCCTCCACAGGAGGCAGCAAGCCCGATCACAGCAAACAGCCAGAGAAAACCGATCAGAAGTGGTATTCTCCTCCTCATAAGCACCTCCCTTTATCCGGTCAACGATTCCGTACCGATCGTCTTAAATCCATTGAATAATAATCGCAGCCAGGGCACATCCCCGAAAATCAGCTGGCAGAGCAGCGACGCGAGAACGATCAGCACCAGCGCTGTACAGACAACCAGCAGGATGCGAAAGATCATATCCTGCCTGCGGGCAATCCAGGCCATCAGTCTCTTTCGGATGCCGCGCTTTTTTTTCGGCGCAGCCGCGATCTGAATATCCTTGTATAATTCCGTGAAAGAATCGTAGCTCTTCCTGCCGATCTTTTTCTCCAGAAGACGATAGCTGTAAGCCTTTTGCGCCGCCTTCGCACTCAGAAGCTCCCTTAGAATCTGCGCGCATTCCACTGCACAGTCCCGCTCCGTCCTGCCAGAGTCCAGCTCGCTTAAGTCAATCTGCCACCCGAGATAGACGGTGTGATCCTTCGCCAGATTCAGCTGCCCCTGCCGCAGGGCGAGATAAAGCAGCGGATAAGGCAGTCCGGCCGTCATACAGGCGATGATGACGCTGCTGCAGATCGTCTCACACTCCGTAAGGGAGTAGAAACTGCCCGTATAAAAATCCTTCAATGGCCGTTCCTGCCTGTAGACAAATACCATACAGAACACACCCTGATCAGAGAAACTTTCCACGCAGGCTCTCTCTCCTGAGATACCGGCATGCCGGAAAGCCTCCAGGCAACGCCGCACCACAGCATGATCCTTGATGGCAAGCACCGTATACAGCGCTCCTGCGGAAGAATTCAGGTCACGGCATATCAGAATATCATTGACACTATTCGATTTTACAGTCCGAACGCAGGCGAGTCTCATCCGCTGCGACTGATAAATCTTATCCACGGCTTACGGTTCCTCCGTCTCAGCTCCTGTTTTCTTCACAATTGCATAGGCATAGGTACAGATCACCGGCATGTCCACGCAGTAGACGCGGATTTCATACACCCCCTCCTTCGCCGGTGAGGTATAGACGCCGTCCGAGGTAATCTCGCCGCTTCCGGGCTCTGTCAGCTCGTAAGCGATGCTGCAGGCCTCCATATTGTTGTAGCGCACATGGAAATAGAAATTCTCCCGCGTCCCCATAACCACCGTCGGCGTATCCACGGAAATGCTCCTGTCACTGTAATTTTCGGTTCGATCCAGATCGTTCCCTGCCGGAAAACGGATCGCAACCCAGCGATAGGTAAGCACAAGATAATTCACATTTTCCAGAAGTTTTGCCGCCACGATAAAGCTTCCCTTGTCGTTCATGACCTTCACAGCCGTCTCCACGTCTACAGCGGTCAGCTGTTCGTCGCGAAACAGCTTCGGATTCCCATAGATTGTATTTCTGGAAGTGATGCCAAGCGCCGGATCCTCCGCTATATATTCGTAACCGATTTCCACATGTACGTTGCCCTTTCCAAGGCCATGCATGATCTCACCGGAATAGCGAACGTCTCCTCTTCTGGCATTCTCTCCCAGCGGAATCTCCAGCACACCGGATGCGGCCTCGATCGCACGCCCCTGCCAGGCAGCCGGCCCTGTTTCCCCTGCAGCGGGCCGGTTCGGCTCTCCGCTGCGGAAAATATCCGGGTCCTTTGAAAAATATTCCATGTACTGACTGCGCATCCTGCTCTGGGACGGAGCCATAATATAGTTCTTGATCCCCTTTTCCAGAACCTCTTCTATAATATAGGCATTCTCCGTGCGAACCAGCTTCAGATCTGCAAGACAGACGTAATCCTTCGCGCCGCCCATACTCTTCATCTCAAGGCTGATACGTCCAAGTTCCTGGCTGACCAGATCGCCCGGTTTCATATCCGTGAGCGCGATATTCAGTGCGCTGCCGGACGGAGCTTCCTTCGCCACGCCATCCACCGAGACATGGGCTGTTCCGCTCTCCACCAGAATGCTCGTATCAATCACCGGCGCCTCCTGCGTGTGCAGCCAGTAATCTTTTTTCAGTGTCTCGCCCTCCACAAGCGAAGCATCACGGATCTCTACCGATAATTCATGCGTTCCTTCCGACGTGAGAAATACGGGCGTCTGCAGAACCGCACGATAGGAGAGCTTCCGGTTCTGTGAAGAAAGTTTCTGTACGATCAGTTCCAGCCGGACATTCTTTCCGCGGCAGACCGTAGCCGGCATAGACAGCTTCACCAGAAAATCCTCATCCTCAAAGAGAGTAAGACTCGTGAAAAACTCACTCTCCATCTCATATTCTGCCGCATCATCCTCCCGATCCATCAGAAATAGCTGATAGGACTCGCTGATGCGATTGTATTCATACTCCTCACGGCCGTCCTCCCCGGTTCCCTGATTCACGGTGTAGACCGTATGAATCGGCTCCTCCCGGTAGCGCAGGCAGAGGCAGGCCTCGTCTGTCCGCAGGTTTTCGAAGCCCTCGATCGCAGAGAGCTTTTTCACCACGGAAGACTCCACAACAATCTCCCGTCCCAGCCCGTCAATCGCAACGCCGCTTTCCACAAGGAGCGACAGATCATCGAGGCTGAACACACCACAGCCGCAGACCACACCCGAACCATACATCAGGTTGTTGACAAACCGACGCTTGTTGTTGAAATAAGTCTGCTCTGCCTGGAAGTCCGCGGACGTGAGCATCTTCCCGGCATAGTAACGATTTCTCTCAAAAGGATATAATTTTGTATTGTTCATGGTATGGCCTCCCCTCCTGTTTCGCCACCTCTATAAGAAATCACTTCTGCCTGCCAGCCCATAAGCGCTTTTCGTGGCGGCAGACACCCATCAACGTGTGCGGAGCTGCCGGCGTGTAGAACCTGCAGGAACCGCAGTCTATACACCGCTCCGGTTCATCCCATTCGCAGTAAGGACAGGCGTCTTCCACGCTGGCCATAACGGGATGCCCGTCCCGTGTCCACACAGGATTCTCAATAAAATCCGGATATTCCTCTATATACATATCAGCCAGGCTGTCGTAATGCAGGGGGATATCCAGAACGACTCCCTCAAACTCGTAACGCCTTGATTTCCTCTCCATTTTCACCTCTCCCGCGACATCATACCGAACGTAATTCCGCCTGTATCATTGTAACAATTATTCCAAAATCCGACACCTTCCGTTTTCAATCAAAAAAGTATGGGAACAAAAAAACAGCGCCACATCCGTGAGAAATCACAGATATGACGCTGCTTTCGCAGTCTCTTATTTACCGAAGCATATATTTTCTCAGATCGCTCCGCTTCGTAATCCCGAGCTTGCTCAGAACAACCGAAACGTACCATTTTACTGTATTCACGCTGATCCCCAGATGGTCGCTGATTTCCTGATTCGTCCAGCTCCGCGCCGCAAGCATGGCGATGGCAAACTCCGTCGTCGTCAGGTTGTCCGCCACATCATGCCCCGTGTCCGGGTTGTGAACCTTTCTCCATCCGCTGGAAAAGTTGTAGGTGATGCCGATGATCCTCTTAAAATCCTCCGGCCAGTCTTTCTTCAGTGTAGCCTCCAGAATACCGCCAAGAAGACCGTGATGCTCACCAAAAGCTTCGATCAGCCCATCCGGCCTTGCGAGTTCCCACGCCAGCAGCATCTGCTCCTTCGCCTTTTCCGTATCCTTCAGCCCCATGTAGTCCATAACAGCAACCAGGCGAAGATAGATACTCGGTATCGGATAGACCTGTGGCTGAAACGCCAGAGCCGTCTCCACAATTCCAAGACTCTTTCCATAATCGCCCTGCAGATACACATAATGCGCCTGCACGTAACAAAAGAAAAAGCGCAGCCCCGGCTCCAGCATCATCAGATTCACAGATTCAAAACGCATATCATCCGGCAAGGGAAGATGAAGCAGCACCGAAGCAGTGATGGAAACAAAAGAAGACATGGTTTTCAACCGGGGCGACGCGTCCTCACGCACATTATTACCTGCAAAAAAATTCTGCAGCTCCGTCAGAGCACGGCGGGCTAGCCGGATATGATCCGTGGCAAGATTTGCATAAGCGTAAACAAGACAGGCAGACAGGCGCAGCGACGTGTCCTCACTGAGCAGATACGGCTCCGCAGCCTTCGCGGCCTCCTCCGGCTGCCCGCTGAAATAATAATACTCCGCCATGGCGATGCCGCGCTGTCCGGCATCCTCCATCGCCTGCACAGTCTCCATACAATGCCCGGGAACAAATGCGCTGCCCAGAAGCGGCATAAGAACATGACTCTCTTGCTCTTTCATAATGTAATTCTCTTTCCTAATACCAGAAAATTAAAAAATAACCGGAAAGCCTGTCATGCAAGCTTTCCGGCGTCCTTATAAAGGAGTCGATGCGACAGGATTTGAACCTGCGACCTCTGCGTCCCGAACGCAGCGCTCTACCAAACTGAGCCACGCATCGAACTGTTAAATAACTGTTCTTGTCTGCGAACTTGTACATTATACAATGATTAATTTAATTTGTAAAGAGTTTTTTTTACTCATCTTCACTGTCTGCATCATCATTTTCAGAGTCCTCTTCTTCTTCCGAATCGTCGTCGCTGCTGCTCGATTCGGTCGTATAGCTCGTCCAGTAATAATAGAAGACATGATCCTTGATAATCCAGTACGGTACGTTATTGTTCTGCAGATTTGTGATCAGGGACGGCACCGGCGCCCAGGTGCGGAAGAACAGAGAGTCCCCTACATTGCTTGTCCCGTTTATGACCGTTCTGGCCGCGCTCCAGCACGACTCCGTCACAATGTTCGTGATCGTATCATCCTGCTCCGCCTGCAGTACCAGATCGAAACGACCGGAGCTGACCGGTTCAAACTGCTTCGACTGACGCAATACCGCTTCCAGCGTGCTGGGATAGAGAGAGCTGCGCAGACGATTCATGATCACGTAGCCCACCGCGAGCTGGCCCTCCGTGCCCTGATTGCCCGCTTCGCAGTAAATCATGACCGCCAGGAGCATGATCTCATAATCGCTCAGCGTAATCGTCTCCCTCGAAATATTCGCGTCGCCGACAATAACCGTACCGCTCATCGACGAAGCATCACTCTGAGCTGCCGCAATCCTGGCCGCAGCTTCCTCTGCCTCCGCCTGCGCAATCAATTCGTTCAGAAGAGCTGTCTTCTGCTCGATCAGCTCATCAATATCCGTGATTTCTTCCTCCAGAGCTGCCAGCTGACTATTGTAGGAACTGATCTTCGATCCCGTTGAGGCCTGCTGCGTCGCGACCTGCTGCTGCTTTTCCTCCGTCTCCGTCTTCAGCAGTTCCAGCGCCTCCTGCTCGTCCTGGAGCTCGGCATACTGCTGATCCAGAGCTTCTTTGGAAGCTTTGTAGTTTTCCAGCATATCGCGGTCATACTCATTGATACTTGCTGCGTATTCCACCTTATTCAGCATATCGGTGATCCCACCGGTCAGCAGCGCCAGTATATAGGAAAGTACTGTATTCTGATCGCTTTCATACATATACTGTATACGGGTCTTCATGTCCGCATACTGCTGTTCCAGCTCCGCTTCGGCCTCAGCGATCTCCTCCTCCTTCGCAGCCACCTCGGCTTCCTTCGTCTCGAGCTCCTCCTCGAGAAGCGCCACCTGCTCGTTCAGACTGTTTGCCTGAGAGGAGAGCTGAGCCAGATACTTCTCCATCTCCTCTTTTGCGTTGCTCAGGCTGCTCTGTTCCTCTTCCGCCGCCGCTTTTTCTTCCTCCGCCGCCGCCTTTTCTTCCTCCGTCTGGTCGATCTTGCTCTGCGTCTCGTCGCTCACCGCAAAGACAACGCACGAAGAAAAGCCCACGCAGAGCGCGAGCGCAAGGCAAAGCATTCTTTTGTACCATTTTCGCAGCGTATTTCTCAACGGCCTTCCTCCAGCACGTCAGCTATTTCCACTCGTAGCGGGTCAGCTTTCCGGCAAGCTGCATCCCCCGGAAATTCTGCTGCCGCAGCGCCTCATACAGCACAATGGCGACCGAATTGGACAGATTCAGCGAGCGGATATCCGGATTCATCGGAATGCGAATTGCGCGCTCCTGATTATCACGGAGCAGCTCCTCCGGAAGTCCCGCGCTCTCCTTGCCGAACATGAGATAGCAGTCCGGTTCAAAATGAGTATCCGTGTATAAATTCGGGCCCTTCGTTGTAGCCATATAGATCTTCGCGCCGGGATTGCGCGCCAGAAAATCCTCATAATCCAGATAGGTCGTCACGTCCAGATCTTTCCAGTAATCCATCCCGGCTCTTCTTAAGTCCTTCTCCCCGATCCGGAAGCCGAGCGGCTCGATCAGGTGAAGCCTGCTGCCCGTAGCCACACAGGTTCTCCCGATATTTCCCGTATTTGCCGGAATCTCCGGTTCATACAGCACAATATTCAGTGCCATAGCTTATCTCCTACGCCTTCTCAGCCCGCAGCCGCCCAATAAAGTCTTCCAGCCTGCCCAGAGCAATCTTCAGATTGTCGAGCGAATAGGCATAGGAAATACGCAGGAAGCCTTCTCCACAGTCGCCGAATGCGGTGCCCGGCACGACCGCCACCTTCTCCTCCTGCAGGAAACGGGCCGCGAATTCCTCCGATGTCATGCCAAATTCCTTAATGCACGGAAAAATATAAAAAGCTCCGTATGGCTCAAAACAGGTGAGTCCCATCTCCTTGAAGGCGTGCACCAGATAGCGTCGTCTCTGGTCATAGGCCTCGCGCATCATGGCCACATCCTCGTCCCCGTTCCGCAGGGCTTCCACCGCCGCGTACTGACTCGTAGTCGGAGCACACATGATCGCAAACTGGTGGATCTTCGTCATCTGACTGATGATCTCAGCCGGGCCGCAGGCATAGCCAAGGCGCCAGCCGGTCATCGCGTAAGCCTTGGAAAATCCGTTGATCAGGATCGTCCGCTCCCGCATACCGGGAATCGATGTGATCGACACATGCTCTCCCTTGTAGCTCAGTTCACTGTAAATCTCATCCGTGAGGACGAAAATATCTTTTTCAATAATAACCTTCGCGATCGCCTCCAGATCCTCGCGCTCCATGATCGCGCCGGTCGGATTGTTCGGGAAAGGCAGGACGAGCAGCTTCGTCCGGTCGGTGAGCTTCTCCAGTATTTCCTCCGGGGTCAGCCGGAATTCATTTTCTGCCTTGAGTTCGATGATCACAGGCTTTCCGCCCGCGAGCACCGCGCAGGGCTCATAGGAGACATAGCTTGGCTGCGGAATCAGCACCTCGTCTCCCGGATCAAGCATCGCGCGCATCGCGATATCGATACCCTCGCTGCCGCCCACGGTCACGAGCACCTCGTTCCGGTAATCGTAAGACACATGAATCCTGCGGGCCAGATAATTCGCGATCTCCTCCTTCAGCTCCTTCAGGCCGGCATTGGAAGTGTAGAAGGTGCGGCCTCGCTCGAGGGAATAGATACCCTCGTCACGGATATGCCACGGCGTATCGAAGTCCGGCTCTCCCACGCCGAGCGAGATGGCGTCCTCCATCTCACTGACCAGATCGAAAAATTTGCGGATACCGGAGGGTTTGATCTCTCTGATTGTACTGGAAAGCGGGTCTCTCATGGCGTCACCAGAATCCTTTCGTCTTTTGCATTGGGAACCATGATGGAACCATGATCCTTGTATTTTTTCAGTATAAAATGCGTAGCCGTACTTAAGACCGAATCCTGCGTTGACAGCTTCTCGGAGACAAACTGCGCCACGCCGCGCATCGTCTTTCCCTCGATCATGACCATGAAGTCAAAACCTCCGGAGATCAGATATACACAGTCCACCTCCGGGTAATTGTAAATGCGCTCGGCTATCTTATCAAAACCAAGGCCGCGCTGCGGCGTTACCTTCACTTCGATCAGCGCCGTCACCTTCTCAGAACTGGTCTTATCCCAGTCAATCAGTGTATGGTAACCGCAGATCACGCCTTCCTTTTCCATGTCAGCGATCTCATTGGCAATCGTCACCTCGTCCGTCCCGAGCATAATCGCCAGATCCTTCAGATCCACGCGGCTGTTGCGCTCCATGTAGGTTAAAATCTTCTCTCTCATCCCATTATCCTCTATTCATAGATTTTATATAGTTCATCTGTCTCCGGTCTGCCGAGGGCGATCGTGTCTTCCCCGCTTTGGATCGTCTTCGCCCCGCCTGCAACACAGCGTCCGACGATCGTCGCCCCGATACCCGCTTCCTCAAGCGCCTCCACAAGCCGGTGTCCGTCCGGCGCTGTCATCAGCATGGAACCGCTCGAAATCAAACGATAGGGATCCAGATGAAAATATTCACAGAACTCCTCCGTCTCCCGACGGATCGGTATCTTCTCCTTCTCAATCGCCAATCCGACGCCCGACGCCTCCGCGAGCTCCCAGAGTGCGCCGTAAATGCCGCCCTCCGTCACATCGTGCATGGCGGTCACGCCATATTCCACAGCAATCATCGCTTCGGGCACTACAGACAGGAAACGGTCCAACTTTCCGGCCTCCTCCACAAGTGCCGCCGGAAAATGCTGCAGAAGCTCTTCCTTCTTTTCCTTCACCACAATCGAAGTGCCCTCGATACCGATCCATTTCGTGACAATCACATCGTCGCCCACATGGGCGCCTCCGGTCGTGATCTGCCGTCCCTTCTTCGCCTTCCCGACTCCGGTGACGGAAAGCACCGGCTGATTCACCACCGCCGTTACCTCCGTGTGACCGCCCATCACCTGTATATGCAGCTTTTCGCAGGCGCATTCCACCTCGCCCATCAGGCGGCGAATCAGCTCCTCATCCGCCGCCGGAGGCAGCAGCACAGTCAGAAGCATACCCACCGGTTCCGCTCCGGCGCTTGCCAGGTCATTGGCAGTGATCTGCACTGCCAGCGTCCCCATGTCCTTATCCGTTCCGGTGATCGGATCCGTGGACAGGACAAATACCTCATCCGGCGCAAGCTGCATGATTGCACAGTCCTCGCCGACCCCGGGGCCTGTCAGGATCTCATCCCGCTTCGTTCGGATCTGCTGAAAAACTGCCCTTTTCAAAACTGTCTCCGGTACTTTTCCTATTTCCATGACCTTTGGCCCCGTTATTGCGCTGCCGCTTCTGCTGCTGCCGCATTGGCTGCCACGATGTCCGCGATATTGGCGTCCGCGAGCGCCTCATCCTGCAGTGCAATCGCCGCACGCAGATTCTCCGAAATCGTCGCATCGCCCGCCGTGCCATAGGTTACCGTGCGGTTCGTCGCCTGATAGGTGCTCTTATTGACCCGAATACGCTCGGTCTCTACCCCGTCCACATAGACAATCTTGTACAGCTCCGCCACATAACCGGTCGATCCGGACGAAACTGACTTGTAACCAAGGCCCTGACTCGCATCGTCAACCAGCACCGTCGTCGGCTCCGTCGTGCTGACAGTTACGCTCTCAAACTCAATCGTCCGGTTGCTGTCGCGCGTTTCCTTTCCATATATATTAAAGGTAATCTTTTTATCTGAGGTCGTGTAAGCCTCTATGTAAATCGGATAATCCGTATCGTTCACGAATTTAAAATCCTTATACGTTCCTGCAATCGCGGCGTCCTCGGAAAGATCGACATAGTGTACCGTCATGGAGTGCGGCGAACGCTCCGTCACTTCCAGCTCCGCGCGCAGCACCGCATTATACAATGTCGAAGACACCTGACAGATGCCGCCGCCCATGCTGTCAACCACCTCGCCGTTCAGGTAAGAACCCGCCATCGCATAGCCATTCTCCTCCGTAAACGGAGCTACCGTCTCATAAGTGGAAAATTCCTCGCCCGGATAAAGCACTGTCCCATCGATATGCGCCGCGCCGCTCTCCAGATTCTTGCAACGATCGGAACTCGAAGTCGAAAAACTGGTCGTATAAGTACCCAGGAGATCCTGCACATAGGCCAGATCATCCGCGCTCCCTTCCGGTTCCGTCACCTCCACGGAGAGCTCCAGTACATTCTCACCCGATGTCCAGCTGTTTTCCAGATAATCGATAATTCCGCTGACTGCGGCGTCCACATCGAGTTCCAGTCCCTCCGTTCCGGCCACAAAAGTAAAGCTGCCATTCTCGCGGGTCAGGGAGGCATTCTGCGCCTCTTGGTCGAACTGCGTGCAGTTTTCTTCCACATAGGTGCGCACCATATCCTCATCCGCCGTGCGGCTGAGCGTATACTGCTTACCGCTGTACTGCAGATCCTTCTGATCCTTGTAGCGCTTCACGATATTTCCGCTGCGTCCGAGACTCAGAGCCTCGTCCACGACATCCTCATTGGAATAGGTAACTCCAAAGGATGACAGCTCAGCTTCCAGCTCATTTCCGCCAATCTGAAGTGTAAGGCTCTCACCGCCCAGCTCCTCCTCGTATGTTTCCAGTGCTCTGAGCGCCTCGTCCCGCGTCATGCCGGACACGTCCACGTCCTCGATCATGACGCCGCTGAGAATCGTAGTCCCTGCTGCGCTGACCGTTATACCCGGCAAAAACAGCAACAGGCCAATACCCAGAAGCATACCGCTTCCATATTTTTTCAACGTCATCTTCACTTTCCTCCCTTGCCTACAGTGCGTAGCTCAAAAGCGGCACCACCATGGCAAGCACGAGAATCACCACGATCACCGCCGCAAATCTTCTCCGGTTTTTATTACTATAGAAATTCATACTCTGTCCATTCCTTTCTTATATAAACATTCTCGCCTGGTAGCTTTGTTTTACAGTTTAACATATTCCGTCCGGATTGCAATGATTTTTAGAAATCCTTTATTTTCTTACCACACTTTGGTCACAATTTATTGCTATGATAATACACGTAACAGGAACACATCAGTATTTCATTCATAACACTTTAGGGGACTCGCAAGAGTCCCCACTCCCTCGAAAGTTCAGGCCGCAAGGCCTTTTTTTATTGTCTTCCTGACTGCACGAAAAAAGCCAGGCATCTGATTACCTGACTTTTTGAAGAGCGACAGACGGGGCTCGAACCCGCGACCTCCACCTTGGCAAGGTGGCGTACTACCAACTGTACTACTGTCGCAAAACATTGTCGCTGCATCAGCGACAATAGTTATAATAGCGGAATCATCCGCTTTTGTCAACAGGTTTTTTACACAAATCGATTTAAATTTTTATCGTACTCATAGTTGATGCCCCGGAGCTTTTCGCCAAGCTCCTGTTCGCTCACTCCCTTATCTTCGCAAAAGCTGCGCAGATCCGGATAAAAATCGCGAAGCTCCGTATTCACATAACTCAAAAGCAGTATCGGATCCTCCGGCATCCTGTCCCTCCTCAGGCGTCCTGCATCAACAGGCTGCCCACATAAATATAATTCTGAAAATCTTTTTCCAGAATACTGTCAAGCTTCTGGTAGCTTAAGTCAAACCACTGCTCCTCCGCGGTGATCAGCATATGGGAGAACGCAATCCCTGCGTCGAATAAATTGTAGTTCTCCTGCGCACGCTTTTCAAGGCGTCCCGGCTTTTTGACAAATAAATGAATGCGATCATCCGCGGACACAAAGCGCCACGGCTGCAGGTTCATAGCGGAAGGTGCGAGCCTTGCGGCTTCGAGCAGCTTCTTCTGCACCGGTCCAAAGTTGCCATGGACTGTTACCAGCTTTTTCAGTTCGATACGCCGGAAGTCCTCGCGGCGTCTCTCGAGCGGCTCCGCCGGATAACCGAAGGCCATGATCATGACGAGCTCCATCCCCGGCTCGCCGGCTCCGCGAACCCGCGCGCCGCCCTGATAGCAGCTGCCGATCCCCTTCGTCAGCATCCAGAGGGAGAGCTGCTCCATCAGACAGCCCGCATTCCTGCGATAGTCCTCCAGCGCTTCGGAATAAATGGCAATGTAATAAGGGGCCTTCACCAGAAAGCGTCCCTTTACCAGGCGCTCCTGCGCACGATAAATCTTCCATTTTACCGGGATATCCGGCCTGATGCCGAGCGCATCCTCTCCGAAGTGCTCCATCTCTTCGAGTATCCCGCTGTCGATCTCATCCTGTCTGTACTTTCGAATCGATTTCCTCCGAAAAATCGCCTCATACAATGTCATTGCCCGGTCAATGCCTCCATCTCGTCCAGATAATCGTTAAATACTTCCAGCGCTTCCTCCACCGGCTCCTTCTTCTCCATGTCGACCCCCGCCATACGCAGCAGGTCAAGCGGATACTGTGAGCTGCCGCCTTTCAGGAAACGCTTATAATCTGCCACCGCGGGTTCTCCCTCCCGCAGGATGCGCGCAGACAGCGCCATCGCCGCAGAGAAGCCAGTCGCGTACTGATATACATAGAACGGCGTGTAGAAATGCGGGATCCTTGCCCACTCCATCTCGATCTCGCAGTCGACGATCATCTCCTCCCCGAAATACTGACAGTTCAGATCGTAATAGATCTCGCAGAGCCGGTCAGCCGTCAGGGTCTCCCCTTGCTCCTCCAATCCATGTGTGATCTTCTCGAACTCCGCGAACATCGTCTGACGGTACAGCGTTGTGCGGAACTGCTCCAGCAGATAGTTGATGAGATATGCCTTGCGGGCCGGATCCTCCGCGTGGTCGATCATGTACCGGATCAGCAGCGCCTCATTGCAGGTCGAGGCCACCTCCGCCACAAAGATCCGATAGCCTGCGTAAATATAGGGCTGATTCTCATCGGAATACCAGGAGTGCAGCGCATGCCCCATCTCGTGGACGAGCGTGAACACATCGTTCAGACTTTCCTGATAATTCATCAGTACATAGGGATGTGTCCCGTAAGCGCCCCAGGAGTACGCGCCGCTGCGCTTTCCCTGATTCTCGCAGACATCAATCCAGCCGTGCGTGAAGCCCTCGCGGAGCAGTCCCAGGTATTCCTCACCCAGAGGAGCAAGCCCCTCGAGCACCATCTTCTTTGCCTCTTCAAAAGGAATCTTTTCGCCCGGATCCTCCGTCATCGGCACATAGACATCATAGAGATGCAGCTCCTCTACACCGAGCAGCTTCTTCCGCAGCTTCATATAGCGATGCAGAGACGGAAGCGCCCCATGAACGGCATCGATCAGATTGTCATAGACCGACACCGGGATATGGCTCCCGTCGAGCGCGGCCTCCAGATCCGAGCCATATTTCCGCGCTTTCGCGAAGAAGACCTCCTGCTTCACATTTGCACGGTAGGTCGCTGCCAGCGTATTGCGCCAGGCGGCATAGGTGCCGTAAAGCGACTGGAACGCGCCCCGCCGCAGCTCGCGGTCGCGGCTCTGCATGAGCGTAATAAAGTTGCCATGCGTCACCTCGATCTGCTCCCCGTCCGCGCCGCAGGCCGACGGGAAGCGCAGGTCCGCGTTGTTGAACATGGAAAAAATATCCTTCGGGCTCTCCGCCACACCGCCGAGCGAGGCGAGCAACGCCTCCTGCTCCTTCGGGAGGACATGTGCCTTCTGCCGGATGATATTTTCAAAATACTGCCGGTATACCGAAAGCTCCGGATTTTCCTGCAAATATGCCTCGATTGTTCCGTCCGGGAGCGCCAGAAGCTCCGGCTCTATCCAGGCGCAGGCTCCCGAGAGCTCCACCAGCAGTCCCTGTGAGAGACTCGCGAGGTTCTGGTATACGCCGTTATCCGTGTTCTCATGCAGCCGCTGGTTCGCGTAGACATAGACCTTCTCCGCAAGCATATTCAGCTCATCACAGGAACGCTGCATCGCGAGCAGCACGTCCGCGCCCTCGCCGATCCGCCCCTGATACTGCTGAAGCTCCGGGATCCCGGCCTTCAGCCGCTCGTAGTCCTCGCGCCAGCGCTCGTCATTTTCATATAAGTCTTCAATCGCCCATTTATATTCGGAAGGGATTTCCTCTCTTGTCTTCACGTTTCGCACCGCCGTTTTTGATTATCATAATAACATATTTATCTCAAAAGTAAATGCGAAGTATGCAAAGTTTTTTCGACACCAGATCATTCATTTCTTATCGCGGCCAGCGGACTTAAGCGCATCGCGCGCAGCGCCGGGAAGAGTCCGGCCAGCATGCCCACCAATACGGCAAAGACGAGCGCGACGCCGACGAGCCAGATCGGGATATAAGAAATACCTGAATAATAGCCGCCCGACGCGCCCCCTGCCACCTGATTGATGATGAGGGAGATGATCCCGCTTAAAATCAGTCCGATGAGTCCGCCGAAAAAGCCGATAAATCCGGCCTCCATCAGGAACATCGTGCGAATGTCCTTCAAATCGCAGCCCAGAACCTTGATAATCCCGATCTCCTTCGTGCGCTCGTAAATCGACATCATCATCGTGTTCGCGATGCCGATCGCGGCGACAAAGAGCGAGACCGCGCCGATACCGCCCAGCACGAGCTGAATCATCGACATCTGCTGCTGCGTCTGCTCCATCCACTCCGCGTTGCTCGAGGCGGTATAGCCCATGTTCTGGATCTCTTCCATGACCTCGGACACATTGTTCATATCGTCCACGCGCACGTAGACCTCTTCATAATAAATGTCCTTGTAGGCCTTGCCGGACTTCGTGCTCGGCTGTCCGGGAATGACACTGTTTTTGAATACCTTTTTCAGCTGCGCTCTCAGTGCGTCGATATCCGCGAGCACATAGTAGCAGTTATCCTTGTATTCGTCGACGCCTCCCGCCATAAGGCCGCTGGCGGGGACGAGATATTTCTTCGGCGCTGAGACGCTCGAATCATACTGAGAATTATAGTAGGCGTCCGTGTCAAAGATGAAGAAAATAGAGTCGTTCATCAGATCAACATCCGGCAGCTCGCCCGTCTCCCAGTAATATTCATAGGTCTTCGCCTTATAAAAATCCGTGATCACCTGATTCCCATAGAAAAACTCAAGCGTATCGCTGTCCGTCGGCAGGCTTCCTTCGCTGACTTCGATATCCATGCTCTGCAACGCCTCCTGTGACATGCCGCGCACCGTCAGCCAGGCCTCATAGCCGCCGAACTTCGCCATCACACTGACGCTTAAGATCGGCGAGGCAACCTCCACATGCGGAATCGCTCCGATCGCCTCCACGACCTCGTCGTCGATCAGCGCATCCGTGTCCGTTTCAGACGAAGAATAGTAATCCGTCCAGTTGTACACATCGATCGTGGTCAGCCCGCCGTACTGCTCGATCTGCTCGAGCGAGCTCTTCTGAAGGCCGAGGCCCAGAGAAATCATGACCACGATGGACGCCGTCCCGATCAGCACGCCGAGCACAGTCAGTACCGTCCGCAGCTTTCGCCGAAGCAGATTGGAAGCGCTCATCCGCAGCAAATCCGAAAATTTCATGCGACTTCCTCCCGCCTACAGCTCTGTATCGTCATCGTCCAGATCCAGGAGATCCTCCTCGAGCTTCTGCTGCTTTTTCTTCTTTTTCTTTTTCAGGACCAGGACGACCACAATGGCTGCGACCAACAGCAGAACAATCACGACGATGACCGCGACCGGGCTGCCTCCCCCGCTCTCTGTCTCCATCTCTTCCATATCGAAATCGTCCATATAGTAGTCTTCATAGACCTCGCTCACATAGAGCTCGATCTCTTTCTCGATCACTGTGGCTTCACCGGACTCGTCCTCATAGGAAATCTCAAGCGTCACCAGACCATCATCCATCGTGGCCTGCGCGCCGGTCAGATACATATCCACCGAGCCGGTCGCACCGGAGTCCAGATTGCCGATGAAGGCCTCGCCGCCGCTGACGGAATCTGCCACCGCTTTAACCGTTACGTTGTAAAGCTTTGTCTTGCCAAGATTGTAGATCTCGAACATGACATTGGACTCGCTGCCCATCTCGATGCTGGTCGGCATCACCTCCGGCTCGCTCATATCGACGCGCGCCTCCTGCTTCACGGGAATCGAGACACTCGCCGTATTCGTGTAGGCGTTGACCTTCTCGTCCTCATAACTCATATTTACATCGACCGCATAGGGCTTCTGCGCAAGGTCGGAGCGCGCCTCGAGCTCAATCTCGATATCCTTCGTGCCGTTCCGTTCTATTTTGTCCACAAAAATCGTGTTGGAACCGGCAGTCGGCAGGAAGGACTCATAGGTCGTATCCGAATCCGAGCCGGTCACGACCGCGGAAAATTCAAAGAGCATGTTGCTGACGCTCGTGGAGGTCGAAGTGTTTTTCAGATGCAGGGTCAGTACAAAGCTCTCACCGGCATGCACCGTCTCCGGATCCGTCTCAAAGCCGGTCACGATCACACGCGGCGTGGACTGCGTGCCGTTTGCGCTGACGCCAGCCGTGCCGTTCGTCTGTATGTAAGTGTCGAGCGTCGTGCTCTGACTCGTCCCGTCGGAGGCAAAGTAGCGCACATCAAAGGATATTTTCTGATAACCGCTGCCCACGTCATCCCGCGTCGTCAGGTTCCAGGTCAGCTCCCGGCGCCGATCCATATCGGACATGCCGGTATTCGTGCCCGGCAGATCTGCGATCGTCTGCGAATAGCTCGACTGCGTGATCTCAAAAGGCCAGACTGTCGAGTCTGTGCTCAGCACCGGGGTCACGACCGCGTTACTGACATCCGTCTTGCCCATATTGACAACCGGAAGGACAATGCTCACAGTCTGTCCTGCATTCGCGACCGGCGTCACCCAGTCTCCGCCCACCATCAGGTAATGGTCGGCAGCCACGACGATCGTCTCTTCCTCCTCGTCGTCCTCATCCTCCTCTTCCGCATCCTCCGTGGCGGACACCAAAAGCGCCGCTCCCGGCAGCACTGCCACCGCCGTCAGCGTCAACACGCACGCACACAGCGCCATCAGCATCCTCTTCACACACTGTCTCCTCATTTCTCGTCCTCCCTGTATTCCTGGGTTCCTCTATCTTCACGATCTTTCCGTCGATAATATGGAAAATCCGGTCCGCAAAGCCGGCCAGATGCCGGTCGTGCGTGACCATAACCATTGTCTGATTGTTCTCCTGCACGACCCTGCGCATGAGCCCCAGTACTTCCTCCGAGGTGCGCGAGTCCAGATTGCCGGTCGGCTCGTCGGCAAAGATGATCTCCGGGTCGAGCACGAGCGCCCGCGCCACGCCGACGCGCTGCTGCTGCCCGCCCGACATTTCAGTGGGCCGGTGCTTCACATGCGTCGAGAGCCCGACCAGCTTCAGCATCTTTTCCGCCTTCGCCTCGCGCGTCTTTTTGTCCACGCCGCGGAAGGTCAACGGCAGCGCCACATTCTCGACCGCATTCATCGTCGGCAGCAGATTGAAGGACTGGAAAATAAATCCCACCTTCTCCCGCCGGAAACGGACCAGCTCGTTCTCACTCATCCGCTCGAGATGCTCACCCGCCACAATGACCTCGCCCTTCGTCGGCTTTTCAAGACCCGCCAGCATGTTCAGCATCGTCGATTTGCCGGAGCCGGAAGTGCCGACGATCGCGCAGAACTCGCCTCTGCGGATCGTCAGATCGACGCCGTTCAGCGCGCGCACCTTCTCGTCCCCAACGCGGAATATTTTATAGAGATTCTTCACCCGGATAACTGCCTGCGCGGAGCTGTCCATCTGACGCCCTCCCTCCTTGTGTTCTGGACTCAGTATAGCATAAATCCGGGCATACATTTCTTAAAATTCCTTAAGTTTATCTTCAGGCAAAAAAAGGACGCCCTGCCTGTCTGCAGAGCGTCCCTCTCTCTGATTATAACGTCCTTATTCTTCGCTCTCCACGCCCTTGATCTTCGTCTTCATCAGATACCACAGCGCCCCCGTGATGCACACGGACGAGTACGCGCCGCAGGCGATACCGACCATCAGCGGCAGCGCAAACTCCCGGATCGAAGCAACGCCCAGGATGAAAAGCACCGCCACCATGACGAAGGTGGTCAGCGAGGTGTAGATACTCCGGGTCAGCGTCTGGGTGATGCTGTTATTCACCAGATCTTCCAGACTGTCCTTCTTCTTCATCTCACCGAGGTTCTCGCGGATGCGGTCGAAGATGACGATCGTCGCGTTGATCGAGTAGCCCACGATCGTCAGCATGCAGGCAATGAAGGTATTGCCTACAGAGATCCGCGCAACGCCGTAGAACACGAGCACGACCAGTACGTCGTGGAGCAGCGCCGCCACCGCGCTCGCCGCGAAGCGCAGATCCTTGAAGCGGATCCAGATGTAGAGCAGCATGCAGACCGTCGCCACGATGACCGAAATAATGGCATCGCTGCGCATCTCGCTGCTGATCACGCCGCTGATGCTCTCCGCGGTAATCGCATCGTCTGCCAGCTCAAACTCTTCCGTCAGCCGCTCATCCAGCTCAGTGCGCGTCTCCAGATTGAGCTCCGTTGTCTTGATCACGACCTGCGTGCTGCCGGAGACCTTCTGCGTCTGAATATCGTTATTTCCGACGACCTCGGCGACGAGCGGCACGACCTGCTCATCGATCTCCTCGATCGTCATATCCTCGTTAAATTCCACCGTCGTCGAGGTGCCGCCCTGGAACTCCAGGCCGTAGGCAAGAAGTCCGTTTCCGGAGGCCGCGTTAAAGCCCATGTACCCGATCCCAATGACAATGATCGCCAGCGAGACCGTGAAAAAGATCTTCCTCTTTCCGAGGAAGTTGACAGCTTTTCGCTCTTTCGCCGCGCCGTACCACTTCGCGTCGTGGATGCCCAGCCCGTAGAGCGCGTTCAGCACCAGCCGCGTCACGACGAGCGCCGTGAACATTGACACGACAATGCCGAGCGCCAGCGTCTGTGCAAAGCCCTTGACGCTGCCGGTCCCCATCACGGCCAGCACCGCCGCCGCGATCAGCGTCGTGATATTGCCGTCCACGATCGCGGACAGGGCTTTTTTAAAGCCAATCTTGATCGACGTGCGGACCGTCTTGCCCGTGGCGATCTCCTCCCGCACACGCGCAAAGATAATCACGTTCGCGTCCACCGCCATACCGATGGAAAGGATAATACCGGCGATGCCCGGCAGGGTCAGCGTCATATCAAAGCCGTTCAGCAGCACCAGCACCAGAGCTACATAGGTCGTCAGGGCGACGCCCGCCGCAAGTCCCATGATGCGGTAGGCAATGAGCATAAAGAGGATGACCAGTCCGAAGCCGATCGCTCCGGCCAGCAGGCTCGTCTCGATCGCCTCCTCGCCGAGCTTCGCGCCGACCACATTCGAGCGCAGCTCCTCAAGTTCCAGGGAAAGCGAACCGATGCGGATCGTCGAGGCAAGCTGGTCGGCCTCCTCGTAGGTAAAACTGCCGGAAATCTGGCATCTGCCGTCGGTGATCGCCTCGTTGACGACCGGGGCGCTGATCACCTCGCCGTCGTAGACGATCGCGATCTGATAGCCCACATTGGCCGCCGTCGCCTCCGCGAATTTCTCCGCGCCCTCGTCCGTCAACGTCAGCTCCACGACATAGCTTTTATTTCCCATGCTGTCGGTCGTCGACCCGGCTTGCGCATTCGACACGTCGGTGCCTTCGAGGACGACCTCGCCGTCCGTCGTCTGGAATTCCAGCGAACCCGGCTGGCCGAGCTCGCTTAAAATCTCATTCGCGTCGCTCACGCCCGGAATCTCGATATTGATCCGGTCGGAGCCCTCCTGATAGACCTCCGCCTCCGTGCTGTAACTCTCGACACGCTTCTGCAGCTTGTAGATCGTATCCGCCATATCCTCAGCGGACGGCTCCTCATCCCCCACTGCCTGGTAGGTGATGCTGACGCCACCGGCCAGATCCAACCCTAAGTTGATGTCCTTCGCCGCCCCGAAGCTGTTCTCTCCCACTCCATATGCTGCCATATAGAGCAGAAGACCTGTGATTCCGAGCGTCAGCAGCAGCGTGACGACTGCTTTTGATTTTTTCATTCTCTCTCCTCGTCTTTCTCCGCTTCCGCGGCCTTGATCATAATCGCACATTCCACGCGCTTGCGTTCCAGCTCGCAGCTCACATCATAAGCATCGTTAATCGAGCCATGGAATTTATATGAGTTTGCCGCGCAGCCTCCGCTGCAGTAGAATTTTGCGAAACAGTTTCTGCATTTCTCCTTGGAATAGACATTGCAGGACTTGAACTCCTCGCGAATATCCTCTCTCTTCAGCCCCTCGTCCACATTTCCCATGAGGAACTTCTCCTCGCCCACAAACTGATGGCAGGGATAGAGATCGCCCCAGGGTGTGACCGCGAGATACTCCGTGCCGGAACCGCAGCCGGACAGCCGCTTCGCCACGCAGGGTCCGCCGGTCAGATCAAGCATAAAATGAAAGAAGGTAAACTCCTTATCCGTGCCATGGCGCCGCACCATCTCTGCGGCCAGCTTATCGTACTCCGCGAAAATCTCCGGCAGATCTTCTTCGCGCAGCGCATAGTCCTCGTCCTCCGTACCCACGACCGGCTCGACGGAGATCTGCTTAAAGCCAAGGTCGGCCAGATGCAGCACATCCTTCGAGAAATCCTTATTGTGACGGGTAAAGGTGCCGCGGACATAATATTTCTCCTGATTGCGGCTGTCCGCCAGCTTCTGGAACTTCGGCAGAATCAGATCATAGCTGCCGTGCCCGTTTCGGAAAGGACGCATGTAGTCGTGCACTTCCTTCCGGCCGTCGATGCTCAGCACGACATTGCCCATCTCGCGGTTGACGAATTCCTGCACCTCGTCATTTAAAAGAACACCGTTCGTCGTCAGCGTGAAGCGGAAATTCTTGTCGTGCAGCTTCTCCTGCTCCCGCCCGTAGGCCACAAGATCCTTCACAACCTGCCAGTTCATCAGCGGCTCGCCGCCGAAAAAATCCACCTCAAGATTCCGGCGGTTCCCGGAATTCGCACTCAGGAAATCGAGCGCCTTTTTGCCGACCTCGTAGCTCATCAGCGCGCGGCGTCCGTGGTACTCGCCCTCCTCAGCGAAGCAGTAACGGCAGGCAAGATTGCAGTCGTGCGCGATGTGCAGACACAGCGCCTTGACGACCGGCTTCCGGTTCGCCGCGATCTCCGCGATATAATTTTCGTAAATGTCCTCCGTGTAAAGCTTTCCTACCGCGATGAGCTCGTCAAGGTCCTCCGCCGCCTCGCGGATTTCCTCCTCGGGATAGCGATCCCGCAGAAGCTCCACGGTTCCCTCCAGTCCTTTTTCCTTATAATAAGGGATCATATCGTAGACCAGCTCGTCCACCACATGGACAGATCCGCTGTTCACATCCAGCAGAATGTTATAACCGTTGTTCTTATATCTGTGTACCAAGTCCAAATCCTCCCTCGCCCGGCATAAAAAGAGTATATCATGAAAGAAGCAGCGGCGTTCATGCCGCTGCTTGCTCCGTCATCTTCAATCAAAATCTTATTTGTGGTTCTCGCAGGTCTGATTTCCCACTGTGCAGGACGTCTTACATGCGGACTGGCAGGATGTCTGGCACTCGCCGCAACCGCCCTTCTTCATCGTGTTCTGCAGGGTCTGCGTATTCAGAGTCTTCACATGCTTCATCTTGTATTCCCTCCTCTTAAGCGCTGATTCAAATGAACAGGGTAAGTATAGCACACTCCCTTGCGGCGCGTCAAGACACGAGTTCAGGACAGCATCCCGCCCAGCATTCCGCCGCCCATACACAACAGAAATGTTGTGACAAGACCTGAGCCGCTGCTCCCCGTCTCCCGGTTCACTGCGAGTGAAACCAGCGTCAGGATCGCAAAATACAACAAACCGAGCAATACTCCCCACAAGAATTTGCGGCTTTGCATCATCTTTCCGGCCAGGAATCCCCCGGCAAAACACGACAGGATATACGTGAAAATAATCGCAATCTGAACCTTCCCCTCATCAAGCTGGAAGCGATAAAGAAGCAATGCAGTCAGGAACAACAGCAATGCGGTCATGACATATGCCGCGAGCAGGGCCTTTACAATCCGCAGAGCCCGGCTGATATATTGTGCAGAATGTTTCATCAGATAAACCTCATCCCGTGACGTACTGAATTCTATGTGCTATCTATATGAGACGGGCCGGGCAATTATGTCAGAAAGTCTTGCTTTTATCACGAAAATAGCGTATATTTGTAACTATTCAGAAAGGAGTGAACTGTTTTGGACCCAAGCGACGCCATACAGGTGTTGATTCTCATTATTCTTGTGGCCTGTTCCGCGTTTTTCTCATCCTCAGAGACTGCCATGACAACGGTCAGCCGCATCCGTGTGCGAAACCTTGTCGAGGAGGGCGACCGCCGTGCCGAGATTTTAAGCAGTCTGATCGAGGAGCCCGGCAAGATGCTGAGCGCCATTTTAATCGGTAACAATATTGTCAATATATCCGCCTCAGCCCTGGCTACGACACTGGCTACGAAGTGGCTGGGAGGCGTCGGCCCCGGCATATCCACCGGCGCGCTGACTCTGATTATCCTCGTCTTCGCGGAGGTAACGCCGAAGACGAAAGCCACGATCCAGGCGGAAAAGATCGCACTTAAGAACGCGCGTCCCATCTACGTCTGGACTGTCATCGCTACTCCGCTGATTTTCATTATCAATAAGCTCTCCATCGCTCTGATGTTCCTCATGGGAGTCAATCCGAACGAGAAGACAGACTCCTACACGGAGCAGGAGATTCGCACGATCGTGGACGTGAGCCACGAGGAAGGCGTCACCTCACACGAAGAGCGCGAGATGATCAACAATGTCTTTGATTTCGGCGACTCCACGGCGAAGGACGTCATCGTCCCGAAGGTCGACATGGATTTTGTACAGGTCGACGCCACTTACCAGGAAGTCATCGATCTGTACCGGCAGAAGAAATATACCCGCTATCCGGTCTATGCAGACAATACCGACACGGTCATCGGCATGATCAATGTCAAGGACCTGCTGATCTATGAAGATAAGGAGCACTTCAGCGTCCGCAACATTCTGCGCAGCGTGCTCTACACCCACGAACTGAAAAAAACTTCTGACCTGATGCTGCAGATGCGGAAAAGCTCGATCAACCTTGCGATCGTGCTCGATGAATACGGCGTGACCTGCGGCATGGTCACGATCGAGGATCTGCTCGAGGAGATTGTCGGCGACATCCGCGATGAGTATGATGATGATGAAGACGAGCTGATCCGCAAGCTCTCTGATCACGAATATATTGTAGACGGCGCCATGAGTCTGGACGATCTGAATGAGAAACTCGATCTTGAGGAAAAGGATCTGCTGCTTGAGTCCGAGGGTTACGATTCCGTCGGCGGCGTTCTTATCGAACTTCTGGACCATCTGCCGGCCGCCGGAGAGGAAGCATCCACAGAGGGCGGCGTCCGTCTGCTCGCCGAAACCGTCGAACACAACCGGATCGCGCAGGTTCACATCTGGCTTCCGGATTCAGAAGAAACTACGGAACAACAGGAGGATTCATAACGTATGGGAAACATCTTTTTATTTCACACGGACGTCGACACCGATCAGATCATCGCGTCCCAGTATCTGCTCTTCCCGACAATTGATGAGATGAAGTCGCACACCTTTGAGTCGCTTGACCCGGACTTCGCGTCGCGGGTGCGTCCCGGCGACTTTGTCGTTGCGGCGGAGAATTTTGGCTGCGGTTCTTCCAGAGAGCAGGCTCCGAGTGTACTCAAGGCGCTCGGCGTACAGGCGGTAGTCGCGAAATCCTTCGCGCGTATCTTCTACCGCAACGCGATCAACATCGGTCTGCCGGTCATCGTCTGCAAGGATCTCTACGACCATGTAAAAGCCGGAGATGAGATGGAACTCTCGCTCACGGAGGGCGTCGCTACCGTGAACGGACAGCAGTTTGCCTGCACGAAGCTTCCGCCCTACATGCAGGGCATCCTCGATCAGGGCGGCCTGATCGCATCGCTGAACAGGGAGGGAGAATGACATGGGAATGACGATAGCGGAAAAGATTATCGCACGCGCCGCAGGCGTGGATTTTGTGAAGCCTGACGACATCCACACAGTGGAGCTCGACCAGCTCATGAGCAATGACGGAACCACACACCTGACGATCGACATGTACAATAACAAACTGAAGCATCCTCACATCGCGGATGTGAGCAAGCTGGTCTGGATCGTGGACCACAATGTTCCGGCTGACAGTCCCAAGACCGCCGCGTCTCAGAAAAAGATGCGTGATTTTGCGCGGGAACACGGCATTACCTTCTATGAGGGCAAGGGCGTCTGCCACCAGATCATGATGGAAAATCACGTCCGCCCCGGTGAGCTGATCTTCGGCGCGGACAGCCACACCTGCGCCTACGGCGCACTTGGCGCCTTCGGTACCGGCGTCGGCTGCACCGACTATCTCTACGCGATGGTTACCGGCAAATCCTGGGTGCTCGTACCGGAGACGCTTCGTTTCAACCTGCATGGAAAGCTGCCGGAGGGCGTCTATGCCCGTGACCTGATCCTGACCATTATCGGACAGATCGGCGCGAACGGCGCAAACTATAAAGCAATGGAATTCGCGGGAGACGGACTGAAAACACTGACCATGAGCGACCGCATCGCGGTCTGCAATCTCTGTGTCGAGGCAGGGGCCAAAACTGCCCTCATGGAAGTCGACGAGATCGCGCTCGACTGGCTGCACGCGCGCGGCAGGGAGCCAAAGGCCTGCTTCACGAGCGATCCGGACGCGAATTTCGCCGCCGTCTACGACATCGACCTTGGCAGTATCGTCCCCATCGTCGCGAAACCGCATTTCGTGGACAACGTCTGCCCGGCAAAGGAAGCCGCCGGCGTCAGAATCGATGAAGCTTTCCTCGGTTCCTGCAACAACGGACGTATCGAAGATCTGCGCGTCGGTGCCGCGATTCTCAAAGGGAAAAAAGTGCATCCGCTCGTGCGTTTCCTCGTTGTTCCGGCTTCTATGAGCGTCTATGAAGAAGCGTTGAAGGAAGGCCTCCTGAAGATCTTCATGGATGCGGGCGCTATCGTCATGAATCCGAACTGCAGCGTCTGCTGGGGCAGCTGCCAGGGCGTCATCGGTGAAGGCGAGACACTGATCAGCACCGGTACGCGGAACTTCAAGGGCCGCGCCGGACACAAGGATTCCTTCGTCTATCTCGCGAGCGCTGCGACGGTAACGGCCTCCGCGATTGCGGGCGAGATCACGACGGCAGACGCATTATAAATATTGATTGATGATTTTGACAGGAGGGAGGAAACTCCCTCTTGAAATCTCCTGCTGTATCGTGTATTCTTATTAACTAGAAAACGAAAATGTATACACATCCAGGAGGTATCTATGCGACATCTGATGAGTCCTCTGGATTTCAGCGTCGAGGAGCTGGACGATCTGCTTGCACTCGCCCACGACATCGAACTGCATCCGGAGAAATACGCGCACGCTTGTGACGGAAAAAAGCTCGCGACCCTTTTCTATGAGCCCAGTACCCGCACCCGTCTTAGTTTCGAAGCCGCCATGCTGAATCTCGGCGGCAATATCTTTGGTTTTTCTTCCGCGGCAAGCAGCTCCGCAGCCAAAGGTGAAAGTGTTTCCGATACCATTCGAATGATTTCCTGTTATGCCGATATATGTGCCATGCGTCACCCGAAGGAGGGTGCTCCGATGGTGGCGAGCCGCGTTTCCTCCATTCCGGTCATCAACGCCGGTGACGGCGGACACCAGCATCCCACGCAGACCCTGACCGATCTTCTGACCATCCGCTCCCTGAAAGGGCGCCTTGGGGACTTCACGATCGGCCTGTGCGGCGATCTGAAATTCGGACGTACTGTTCACTCACTCGTACGCGCACTGGCACGCTACAAAGGCGTGAACTTCATCTTCATCTCTCCGGAAGAACTGCGCATTCCGGATTACATGAAGGAAATGCTCGATGAGAACGGACTGCCCTACCGCGAGGTGGAGCGCATCGAGGACGTCATGCCGGAGCTAGATATCCTCTACATGACCCGTGTACAGCGAGAGCGCTTCTTTAATGAAGAGGATTACGTCCGTCTGAAAGATTTCTACATACTGAACAAGAAGAAAATGAACCTCGCGAAGGACGACATGATCGTCATGCATCCGCTTCCCCGGGTCAACGAGATCTCCGTGGAGGTGGACAGCGACCCGAGAGCCGTCTATTTCAAACAGGTACAATACGGCGTCTATGTGCGCATGGCTCTGATTCTCACACTTCTGGAGGTGAAAGTATGCTGAACATCGGAGGAATCCATGAAGGCTTCGTACTCGACCACATCGAAGCCGGACGGAGTATGGAGATCTACCACTATCTGAATCTTGACAAATTCGACGGCTGCGTCGCCATTATCAAAAACGCGCGCAGCAACAAGATGGGGAAGAAAGACATCATCAAAATCGAGTGTCCGACGGATGCGATTGATCTCGACGCACTGGGCTTCATCGACCACAACATCACGGTCAACATTATCGAGAACGACGAAATTGTAAGAAAAGCGACCCTGTCTCTGCCAAAGGAAATCAAGAATATCGCACGCTGCACAAATCCGCGCTGCATCACGTCTATCGAGCAGGAGCTTGACCACATCTTCGTCCTGACCGATGAAAAGCGCGAAATCTACCGCTGCAAGTACTGCGAGGAAAAATATCATCGCAAGAAATAGCTTTTATTTCTGCCTGTCCAGCCGATCACGCACCCAGCCGCTGAGAAGCTGATAAAAGAAGGCGAAGATCGGGGTGCCGATAACCATACCCACGACTCCAAACAGGCCGCCAAACAACAGAATTGCGAAAAGTACCCAGAAGCTGCTCAGGTGTGTATTGTCACCGAGCAGCTTCGGTCCGAGAATATTTCCGTCAAACTGCTGCAGGATCAGAATAAAGATCACAAAATACACGAATTTGATCGGGCTGACTATCAGGATCAGGAGCGAGCAGGGTATCGCGCCAATAAACGGTCCAAAAAAGGGAATAATATTCGTCACGCCGATGACAACGCTGACCAGCGGCGCATAGGGCATATCGACAATCGCGGTGAAAACCATGCAGATCAGACCGATGATCAGAGAATCCACCAGCTTCGCTTTCACAAAACCTCCGAGATAATCATTCAGAATACCTGCCTCCCGGATGATCCAGTCCGCGGGCTGCTCCTTCCCCTCTGTGAGATTCTTTTTAGGCGGAAACAGGGCATGCACCAGCATCTTGCTCTGCAGGACCAGATTTCTGCGACTGTTCAGAAGATAAACCGCCACGATCACACCGATAATCAGGTTCTTCACAACTGTGACTGTATTCCAGAGGCCCGCATACACACCGCTTATAATACTGTTGATATTCGGCAGCACGTTTGTCCTTGCAAAATTCTGCAGGCTCTCCAGAATCGTATCAGAATACTCGTCCACATAGCTGAGCAGTATTGGATTGTCTTCCACCAGATGCTCCAGCCACTCGGTCGTCGACTCGATATAGCCCGGCATCGCATCGATCAGCGCGAGAACGCTGGCGATCAACTGCGGTATCACCATTGCAAGCAGCGTGTAGATAATCAGGAAGAAAAAAAGCAGGCCAAAAAGGATCGACAGCCCTTTCGCAAATCTGCGCAGCTTTTCGATCTTTTTATATTTTTCCGCCCACTCAATCAGCTTTGCCTCCACACGGGCGCAGACCGGCGCGAGCAGGTAAGCAATCACTGCCCCATAAATAAAAGGCATCAGAATATTCACAATCAGCTTCGCATAATTCCGCAGTTCCTGGAAACGGAATATTCCAAAGAAAAACAGAATACACATGGCCACCGTCAGGAAAACTGCCACGCCCTTGTATAAATAATCTCTCCACTTCTCATCCATATCGGTCACCTCTTACAACAGAGTAACACCTGAAAACGGCCTTGTCAAAAGGTGTTTAAACCTCATTTTTCCTTGTAGTAAAGCATGCAGTGGCAGAAGCCTTCAAAATCAGGATCCGCAATCTGCTCCCTGAACTCTCTGCACATACATTTAGTATCCTCGGTTCTGTCCAGGCGGCAGGGACAATATCCGCCTTTTTCCTTCAGACCCGCCTTTACCACCTTCACAATTTCTTCATCCGGATTCAGTTTGATCTTCATTGGAAGCCTCCATTCTGCTGCCTTTCACGCAGCTTGTCAATAACCGATACACTCCAACACACTGTCCACAAGTCTGGCGTTCGCAATGGAAATTGTTTCCGTCACCACGGGAGGCTCTCCCTCTGCCACGCATCTTCCGAACTGTTCAATCTCCAGCATATAATTATTCGGAACTGCAACTGTCTTATACTCTGATGTGCCGTCAAAGCGCTCCACGTGATAGCTCAGCTCCCCCTTCCCATTAAAAGTGAAATTGTCTGAGCGCAGCGTTCCCTCCGTCCCCTGAATTTCAAATGAATCGGAACTCTTATTCTTCTCCGTGGCCATCACCATGCCCGTAGTCAGAACAGCACGAACAGCATCCGGATACTCCAGCATAACGGTGGTCAGCTTATCGATATCATGGTCGTCAAAAGCGGCAACGGCCTGGATTTGCTCCGGACTTTCGCCGAGCAGCCGCAGAATCAGACTGGAAGCATAAACTCCGATATCGTACATGCTGCCTCCGAGCGTCTCCCTGCGCATCCGAATATTGCTCCTGTCATAGTCGGATGTGAGGAAATGTACGTGCATATACCGGACTCCCCCAATACTTCCTTTTTGAATCTCCTCCGCAACCGCCTTCACATAAGGACTCTGCAGATAAGCAAAGGCCTCCATCAGACAAACGCCGTTCTCCTTCGCCGCCGCAAACATTTCCGCGGCCTGCTGCTGCGAAGGAGCGAGCGGTTTCTCACAGAGCACCGGTTTCTTATGCTTCAGCGCCTCGATCGTCCACTCATAGTGCATCGTGTTGGGAAGCGGGATATAGACAGCCTCGACTTACGGATCCTCCAGCAGAGCCATATAGCTGTCATAACCTTTCTCAAAGCCGTATTTTTCCACAAAAGTCTTCACCTTATCCGGATTTCGTCCCGCGATCGCATACAGTTCGCAGTTATTCGCCTTCCGCATCCCCGGAATGGTATCCCGCTCGCAGATATATGCTGTTCCCAACACGCCCCATTTGATTTTTCTCATGATGATCTCCCTTCTTACCTCCATTTATATATTACCTGGAAGTCTCCGCACTGTATTCCTCTCCCAGATAAATCTCGTAATCCGCATACTCCCCGTAAGTGTCCAGAAGCAGCTGTTCAATCGCGTCCAGACTGTTCAGCAGATCTTCCTGATCTGCCTCCGACAGCTTACTGAACTTATAATCATACAGCAAAATGTCAATGTAGAATTCGTACAGATCCGTTTTCAGATACTGCTCAGCGGTAGATTCGTTCACATTAAACCAGTCCTGCCCGGCAAGCTGATCATAAAAGGATGGCGACGGATTCCCATTGTGATAGGAAATATTGACGCGCAGGCATTCCGCCTGCTCTTCGCTCAACACTTTCGTCAGCAGATTATACTGGACTTCCTCTGCTGCGATATCACAGGATATCTCCATGAGCTCCAGGACAAGAGCCTGCTTCGCTGAATAACATTTAGGACTCAGGAAGCTGTATTTACTGTGATTAATCCTGTATGTGTGATCTGTGATGGTCCATATTTCCTCTTCCTCCCCGCCTGTATACAGCAGATACCACTTTGTATAAGTACCGGCACTGTCGTAATCGTACAGCCCGTCGGAAGAATAATGATGAACCGAGTACATCTTACTCTCATTCGTCTCCGCGGAAATCTTTTCCCAGTTTCCCTCACCGAAAAAGGTATTCAGTTCCTTTTTAAAGCGCAGCGGCCAGGATCTCAATGTGAAATAAAGCCCTACGCCGGCAACCAGAGCAATAAGCAGAATGATAATGATTCCTGTGCTGATTACTTTATTCTTTCTCATGTTCCGCATCTGTCCTTTATATAATGTCAATTCCATTTATCATTCTACTCTGGTTTTCTGAATCCGGCAAGACCTGCCTGACCTGTGGCTATCCATCTGGCAATGATAAATACCACAAGGAACACCACCATTTCCATCAGTAAAAAAACAGCAGCACACCCCACTATATGGCATGTGACAGCGATATCATAGGGCAGCGGTATGGCATGGGGCTACTGATCGTCAGGCAAATCGCAGAGGCGCATAATGGAAAAACCGTGATCGGGCATAGCCGCTATGGCAGATTTTCTGTCAGGCTTGGCTCATCGCTCGTCCGCCTCCTTGTGAATGTTTTCCGTCTGAATGTAATAGGCCAGCAGCCGGACCACATACTCCGGTGCGTGCCTATTGCCCAGCTCCCAATCTGTGACCGTTCTGTAAGGAATCTGAAAACACTCACAAAATTCCTTTCGATTCATACCTGTACTTTCTCTCAGCTCTCTGATTCTATTTTTAAATTCCATGCTGTTTTCTCCAATTCTATGTTTCAGGACTTCTCACACTTTCACTTCCGGCTCTGGACAGGGAACCACCCACCATCTACGGAATAACCCCGGCGCACAGGCTCGTTATAAATGATATTCTCAATAATATGTCCTTGGTCGAACTGACGGTAATTAAACCTTGCATTACGCAACCCAGTAGAAAAAGCAAGTGTGCCATGTTGTATTCTTCCATCTTTGATGATATGTTAATACCATCAAATTTAAGTTAAATGTGTAAGGCTACATTCAAGAAAGGGGCATTTCATGCAATATATTAATCATTACCATTCTCCTCTTGGAGAAATCCTTCTGGCAGCGGATGAAATCGGGCTGACTGGCTTATGGTTTGAGAGGCAAAAGTATTTTGCACTACATCTGCACCATACGCACGAAGAAAAAGAACTGCCAGTTTTTGATCTGGCAAAACAATGGCTGGATATATATTTTTCCGGTCAAGAACCGGATTTTACATTGCCGCTGCATTTTACCGGAACGCCTTTTCAAAATGAGGTATGGGAAATACTTCGCACCATTCCTTACGGTAAGACAACCACATACGGAAAAATCGCAAAAGAGCTCGCCGTGAAAAAGGGGCGGCCCCATATGTCTGCGCAGGCTGTCGGAGGCGCAGTAGGACGAAACGCAATTTCTATTATCGTGCCCTGCCACAGAGTAGTGGGCGCAAACGGCAGTTTAACAGGCTACGCAGGCGGTATTGAAAAGAAAATTGCCCTGCTGCAACTGGAAAAAGTAAATATAACAGTGGGTTTTTCTTCGGTCATTCTTTAATCATATAGCTTGCACAGGCGGCCACAGTTGCAAGGCAAAGATTCGTAATCCATAGAGGCGCATAGCCCATGCCATTTTTTACAAAGATACCGCCCAGGAAAGAGCTCAGAAACGCGCCTACTTGATGACCGATCAGCGCAAAACCGTACAGTACCGCCATTTTTTCAGCGCCAAATCTCCTGCTTATGATGCCGGAGGTTGGCGGAACGGTAGCGTCCCCGCACAGTCCAAGCATTGCCGTAGCTGTAAATGCAAACGCTACCGTCCTGGGGGCAAACAGAAAACCCAGAGAAATCACGATACGCATAGCATACGCTGCGCTGAGAACATTTTTCATTTTCCATCGTGTCCCCAGATAACCGGACAGCACGGCCCCGGCCATGGTCGCGATTCCGTAAACAGTCAATGTAAGAGAAGCAACTGCATTCTCAATTCCATAGGAAATATACTGAGAATACAGATGACTTTCAATAATGGACATATTAAAGCCGCAGGTGGAAAATCCGATCAGAATCAGGCGATAGTCGCGGTCCTGAAACGCAGCCCGCAGCATCGCAGAAAGAGAAGTGTTCTCATTGGCATTTTCTTTGATTTCCGTTTTACGCTTCTTATTGACTGCTCCAAGCCAGACTACAACGGGTATCATGAGGACAAATGGGATAGCAGTAATACTCATTGCTGTCCGGATTCCGAAGTTGTCAGACATGGTTTGCAATGCCGGAGACATAAGAGCATCACCAATTCCGGCGCTGGCCTGCACGATACCGGATACAATAGCCGCCCGTTTTTCTCCGAGGAAGGGGGTAATGGCGCCCATGACAATACCGAAGCATAAACCAGTCGTGCCAAAGGGCAGTACAAGCCCGAAGAACAGGAGCATGGAAAACGGATCACGGCATAAAGGCGTGATCACTAGCCCCGCTACCGTAAATCCAATGCCCAGCAAAATCACAAATGCATTGGATTTTTTCAATGCCAGCATTCCTAAAAATGGCTGTGCAACCCCATAAATCAGCGCACCCACTCCAATGCAGAAGCTGATGTATGCATAGCTGATTCCGGATGTTCCTGTGAGCCCCTGCATCATAATACCATAATTATCATGAACGCCCTGCATAACGCCGTGTACAAGGCAGGCGGCCGCAACGAGAATCACGCATAGCACAACGCTCCCGGATTGTTTTTTTGTTTGCATCCTGTCCATTTTTCTGCACCTCTTGACAATTCTGATTTGTCTGATTATAATGCAGAAAAATGCTCAGATCAATTTGAAATATTTATATCTGTATTTCAATTAAATTGAAGGATAATGTGCTATGGATCTTAAATATCTGACAACATTCAAAACAATCGTCGATGAAGGGAGTTTTACAGCGGCCGCTGAGAAACTGCATTATACCAATTCCACCATCACATTTCAGATAGATCAGCTGGAACAGGAGCTGTCGGTAAAACTGTTTGAGAAGATCGGTCGGAAGATGGTACTGACCGATGCGGGTGAAAAACTGATCCCCCATGTAAAAGAGGTATTTGAGGCGGTAGATAAGCTGCATTTCCTTGAGGAAGAGCTTTCCTCCTGCGAAGGAGAGCTTCATATTGGCGTGGCGGAAACGTATCTGTGCTATCGGCTGCCCAGGGTGCTGAAGACTTTCGTCGGCAAAGCACCGAAGGCAAGGCTTTATATCCGCTCCATGAACTGCTATGATATCAGAGATCAACTGATTGACGGTACCCTGGACGCGGGGATTTTTTACCAGGACGTTGGCGGGTTGGGGAACAGCCTGATGGTATATCCTCTGGAATCCTTCCCGGTGGTGCTGGTGGGTTCCCCGGACACAGCCTCCCGGTTTCAGGATTTTACCACGCCGAATCAGCAGCATAAAATACCGCTGATCATCAATGAACCGGATTGCATTTTCAGGCAGATTTTTGAAGAATATCTGAAGCACAACCACATTATCCTGGACCACACGATCGAGCTTGGCAGCATTGCCACTATAAAAAATCTGGTTCAAAACGATGTGGGCGTTTCCTTCCTGCCCAGATTTGCTGTGGAAGAAGAACTGCAGAACGGCTCACTTACAGAGATCAAAACAAACATAACCCATAAAAAGCTGACCATCGCCTGCGCTCATCATAAAAATAAGTGGATGAGCCCGCTTTTACAGCTCTTTTTAGACTGTTTATCCCAGGGGTAAATAAACTGTCGTTCTTTCCCTTTGCTATGGTTTACATGAAAATCTGCAAATGAATGCAAATAAAATTCTTTTTAAAAACATTTAAAAATCAAAGGATTCTCGCAAATATATGGCCGTAAATACTTCCATTTTGCAAATGAGTGCAAATAAAATCACGCCCAATATGGAATATATTTCCTTGTCTTTTTCGCCCCACTTTCGTCTGCAAATTTAATAAGACCGATGTCTACCGTTTCTTTTATAATCCGGGAAACAATATACATATTCTGAGCATTCACTCCAAAGCGCTCTCTTAATATTGCGTTCCCCACCGGTATTTCATTCACGTAATAGTAACAGGTCGCCAAGTAGCATGTCCGAACACGATCCTCTTTTTTCCAGTCTCTCAGATTCAGATACCAATACAGCTTTGTCCTGGTAAAATCATCGCCGGTCTCTACCTTCGGCGCAGGAATTTTCAGATCGCTCATGCCTTCTTCCATGCGGTCAAATCCACTCCCTCGTTCCTCGCAGATTCCCGCCATCCGCAGAAAAGATGCCATAGATTCATTCCGTGCATGCGGCGCTGTGTCAATAATCCGGTTTACATCCACCATCAGGCCGCCAGGATTCGACGCTTCTATTTTTGTATCGAAGATTTCCATCATCGGCCCGGCTCCGCGCACATCCAGCTGCTGATGAATAATCAGGTTGCTGACCATTTCACGGATTGCTTTCTCAGGGAACATCCGGTGTTCAATTCTGGAACCTGATTCAATTTCTTCGCTCTGCGGGACAAGCGTATTGATATAATCACAGATATCATCAAACTCCACGGCATATCCTTTGGTAAACACTTTTTCACGAAGCGCATGGGTCCTTCCATTTCCTTTGTACTGAATAACGCGTATAGCCTTTCGCTTCAGATTTCTGAAATCATTCAGGTTCTTCGCCAGAAGCAACGCTCCCTTATTTGTAACTTCATAATTTCCATTATCCATCTCGCGGATAAATTCTTCGTCCAGCATGTTGTGGATAATGCCGGAGCGGTTTGTCGGCAGTGGCAACTTCAATAATGTATAATAAGCGGCACAGTCAAGGAGCGCTGTCACATCTTCCTCTGTAACATTCGATACCGCCACGCGAAGTTCATATGCTGTAGTTTCAAACGATCTCCAAAGCGCGCGTTCTTTCTCCGGAAATTCTTTCAGTTTTTTCTTATAAGACCCGATCCGGATATATTCCGTACCGCCAAAGCTTACCGGCCTTACCGTTGCTTTTGGTATTTCTAGGATAACCACCTTCTTATCTTCAATCGTAACTTCTGTAAAAGCAAAATCCAGATTGGGAGAAGTCAAACCTGCCAGCCAGTTTTCCAGTTCCTGATTACCTTTCTTTGTTTTCGCCGGGGAAAACTCCGTTCCGATCACTTTATGCGTGGCATCGTCAATGCCCCACAAAACGTAAGCCGTCTCTTTCTCTTTCAGAGCGGCAGAATTGCTCATCGCCGAAATATATTCCCCAATCATCTGGACATTCTCATTATTACACTTAAACTCCACCCATTCAGTCTCTGTGGGAAGCTTTCTCAAACTTTCCACCAGACTTTTATAATAATCTTCTGAAGCTCAAATCATGATTTTTCCTCATCCATCTTTTCCATTCGGATATAATACTCCAACAGCCGCAGTACATAATCCGGCGCATGCCTGTTACCCAGTTCCCACTCCGTTACGGTTCGATAGGGAATCTGAAAGTATTCGCAAAACTCCTTACGATTCATACCTGTACATTCCCGAAGCTCTTTTATTTTGTCTTTGCACTCCATAATCATTCCTCCTGCATGCCGATCAACGCATTGTGTAATTATCATAACACACCCCTTCTAAATACGCAACGTGTAAGTTTTGATTTGCCTGCTGGAAAAGAGGTGACTCACTTTTAACCGTTTCGAATTGCACACGGTTATTTAGCCCCGCCGGGCCTTTAAACCCGTCGAATTCGATGGATTTAAAATGCAGATTAGAGACTTGCGCCGCCAGGCGCACTAAAAAAGAGCCATACCGCTTCAAAACGGTATCGCCCATAATTTCTTCCCTGACATATTTCTGCTCTTTTTATGTTTCCGATAATTCCTGCTTTCATTCTGCCACCTCCAGATTTTTATTTTCCATGATATCCAATATCACTTGGTCCATCTGCTTCATTCCCCCTGCTCCTATCCGCGCAAGATTGGAGATACATTCTTCCGGAGTAACCGCACAGATGCCGTCTGTCGGACGAAGTCCCACATCAGAAACAGCCAGCATCGCACTGAGCATCGCCGTATAGGTAGCGGTTGACAGCTTCAACGCACAGCCCACTTTGCCGCCATCACAGATCATACCGGCGATACTTCCCGTCATATTGCGGATTGCAAAGCCAATCTGTTCATCGGTTCCGCCCATCAGCCAGGTCACAGCCGCGCTCGCTGCCGTGCAGGATGCAATGGCACAGGTGCAGACAGGCGCCAGTTTCCCGATTTTCCGGTTAATGTACTCATTCAGAAGATGACCAAAGGCCAGAGCGTGGAGAAGCTTTGATCGGCTGGCTTTGATTTCATTTGCTGTTTCCACAATGGGCAGAATCACGGCAATTCCCTTACTGCCGCTTCCCGCGCTGCTCATGGTACTGTAAGGACATCCTTCCAGTCTGGCCTCCGTTGCCGCTGTAACTTTATTTACGGCACGTTCAATCAGGCTGTTGCCCCATATATCTCCACCAGATTCCATGTGCAGCACACCGGCGATGCCAATGCCCGGATTGTGGGTGAATCCATATTCGGCCAGAGCGTGATTCATATTGACGCCATCCATAAGGAAGTCCAGTTCTTCATCGGAAGCACGGGAAACAATTTCCTTTATATGAGAAACCGAACTATCCTGTAGTAACTGCAAAAGATCATCATCGGATACCGTAGCTTCTGTGGCCTTTTCAAAAATTGTATTTCCATTCACCGTTCTCTTTACAATGTTGGTATGCGCTCCGCTGATGATACTTTCTCCGTACCCTGCAGAAGTTGTAACGGTACAATGGGCATAGACCCCGGAAGCCTTCGAATCAATCATTACCTTCACATTTCCACCACCAACCAATTCCTTTGCCTTTTGGGCAATGGATGGCGTGATGAATTTCATAATCTCCAGACCGGCCTGCGGTTTGGCAATCAACGCTCCCAATGCAGCCGCATAATTGAGGCCAACCTGATCAAAGCCTGCAATTCCTACGGAACAGCCATTTTTATAAAGCCCCGGGCTTGTTTTTAACATAACGGAGTATATTTCTCCGCCGACCGAAGCTGCCGCATCGGCTGCCGCAATCGCTGCGCAAACCGGCTCTGTGCAGCCAAGCGCTGGAACCACATTTCTATGTAGCAGCTCCAACATACCCTGTTTGTCAAAATTCTTTCTCTCCATAACCGTTCCTCTGATTAAAGCGACATTTTTATAGTTCATCTTTTCCCAACCCAGATGATAATAGTAAACAACCTTCTGCATTTTCCTGTCCAGGCATACAAATGTATTATATTTGACATCTGTCTGACTTTGTGATATAGTATACGCAAAGAGCGAGGGAAAGTCAATACGCGTCACGTAAGTTTGACAAAACCTCTTTTGTGTTTGACTTTTCAATGGATATGGAGGTAACGCATGTATAAGGGAAACAATCCATCTGCCCTGCGGTCAAGGAAGGAAATCGTCCAGAGTTTTCTGGAACAGCTTAAGTACACGGACCTGGAAGCACTTTCGATCAAACAGATTATGGACGCTACCGATTTGTCGAGGCAGACTTTTTATCAGATTTTCGATTCTAAAGATGAAATTATAGAATACTGCCTGGATACGCTTTTTTCTGAGTTTATTTCCCATACAAAGGAGATGACCATAGAGACTTTATGCGACGCCGCCAGTCTTTTCTTCAACTTTTTTGATATACACAGGGATACGTTGGCTCTCTTCATCAAAAACGGAAAAAGCTGCGTCGTGCAGCGCAAGTGCCGGGAATACTTGCAGGACAGCCGATATATTCATTATGAATTACATGGGGTTCATTCTGAGCAGGACAAAGAATATGCCACTACCTTTGTGGTGAGTGGCATGGTTGCAATGCTGGAACAGTGGATAAAAGGGACATCCGAACCCATATTGAATGCGCAGGAACTGGCACAGTTGGTCTGCCGTATTACGGGGAGTGAATGAGTTTTGAGGCATCATCCTGCGGACTCACTCCTGTATATTCACCCGTGCCGTTTTCACGAACAATCTGATAAATTTCTGACCACAACTTATTTGCCTGCGTCATGTATTTGTCCGCAATCGCCACGAAAAAACTTTTGCGATTTTGTGCGCGTGACCCCCACACCGTTCCCTGGGAGAAGCCGAACAGAGATTTGCACCGCCCCTGGGTTCCAATAAACATCAGAAATAGGTTGAATTTCTCCTAAAAATTGCATATACTAACAGTATCACATAAAGGAGGTCCTACACATGAATGTAAATACCAGTAATCTTGTCTCCATCACGGAGGCTAACCAGAACTTCTCACGAGTCGCTCGCATGGTTGATGAAAGTGGAGCAGTTGTTATTTTAAAGAATAACACTCCGCGTTATCTGCTTATCGAGTTTAGTTCTGCTGAAGCAGAGCAGACCGCAAGCGATGAGGATGTTCTTTCTATATCCAGACGGCTGCTTGCAAAAAATCATGAGGCATACGAGGTACTGGCCAAATGATTATTCCCTCTATTACTGCACACACAGCTTTGAAAATACAGATGTGTATCCATCCATTCAGCAAAAGGCAGCCCGATTAGGTTATGGCCTTGTAAAGAACCACGCTTTTGTCGATGGAAACAAACGCATCGGTGCTCATGCGATGCTTGTATGTCAGTTTCTCGTCGGAATTGCGGAGCCAGCGAACCTTCTCTGGGCTTTTTTTCACAGCCCCCTTGCAAAAAATATCTCATAGAAATCCCTCAAGTTTTTTCTTTCTCACCGGGTGTGCAAGTTTCGTCAAAGCTTTCTTCTCAATTTGGCGTATCCGTTCCCTTGTTACACCAAACATTTTCTTGTCTTTGATAAGACACTTTGACATTTCATAGGATTTCTGCTCATTTTCCTCAATTGCTCTTATCTCATTTGAAGGTCAATGTACTTCGACACTGTAGTCTGTTCAAAGCAAGAAAAAAGCAAGATTTGCACATTGCTTTCTATGCTATAATGAAAGCATCAAGGCTTGCGCAGCACGGAGGCTTTACCTATGAAAGAGAGAGTTCATCCCCGAATACGGGAATACGCTTGCGTTTCCTGTTCGACTGTCACCAGGAAAACCCATTCCGGAGAAAAGGGCTTAACCCAGGAGCAGGTGCGCCAGTATCGGAAAAAATATGGCGGAAATGAACAGACAGTAAGCAACAAAAAAGAAAATACTATCCCGCACTGCATCCGCAGAGCATTTGTCAACCCGTTCACAGTGATTCTTTTCCTGTTGGCTGTTATCCTGTTATTCACAGATATTCTGATGCCGGAGCAATATGGGCAAGGGCTTTCTTCAGTCCTTATCATCAGCCTGATGCTGGTTCTGAGCGGTATCATACGGCTGATTCAGGAGCTTCGGGCAAAGCGTGTTGCCGATCGCCTGACCCAACTGGTACAAACCACTGTCTCTGTCTGTCGGGACGGCATCTGGCAGGAAGTGTGTTCGGATGATCTGGTGGTTGGCGACCTTGTTCGTATGGAAGCCGGAGACCGGGTTCCTGCAGATATACGCCTGACGGATGCAACTGACTTCTTTGTTTCCCAATCTGTCATCACCGGAGAAAGCAGAATTCTGGAAAAGAACACCCTGCCGCTGGCAGAAGCTCCGACCAAAATCAGCGAGTACAGTAACACTGTCTTCCAGGGAACGACCGTCACCGGAGGCCGGGGAACCGGCATCGTTCTGGCCGTCGGAGCCGATACCGTTTACGGAAATTTTTCTGCAACGCCCTCAAACCGAAAAGAGGAATTTGACCGTGGGTCAGCGTCCATCGCCTGGGTGCTGATCAAGTTCATGGTGATTCTGGTTCCGGTCGTCTTTCTCGCCAGCGGGCTGACCAAGGGCAACTGGCTGGAGGCATTTCTGTTTGCCCTGTCTGTTGCGGTGGGGCTGACGCCGGAGATGCTGCCGATGGTGGTCAACGCCTGTCTGGCTAAGGGCAGCTTTTCCATGGGGCAAAAGCAAACGGTGGTAAAAAACATCAACGCCATGCAGTCCCTGGGCAGCATGGATCTGCTCTGTGTGGATAAGACAGGCACCCTGACCGAAGATACCGTTACACTGGAATATTTCATGGATGTTCTGGGAAATGAGAGCGAAACGGTTCTGGATTATGCCTTTCTGAACAGCTACTATCACAGCGGCGTGAAAAATCACCTGGATACGGCGATTTTGAATTGCAGGGAGATGCCCGGCATGGAAGCACATTTTGAAACGCTTTCTAAAAGCAGCACCCTTCTGGATGAGCAACCCTTTGATTACACACACAAGTTCGTTGGCATCCTGCTGAAAGGTGAAACGGAAAATCTGCATATCATCAAGGGCAATGTAGAGCAGGTTGTATCAAGGTGCCAGTATGTCCAGTTTAAGGGAGAGCAAATTCCGATTCAGGGGAATTCCGTTCAGGATGCCCACGCCATCGTGGACGAGATGACCGAGGACGGTATGAAAGTCCTTGCCGTTGCCTGCCGGAGAACGAACGCTTCTGTTCTGAGCGGAGAGGAATCAGACTTCATCCTTCTGGGGTATCTCGGCTTTTTTGATGCGCCGAAGAAAAGCGCTGCGGAGGCCATGGAACGTCTGAAAAAACTGAAGGTGGATGTTCGTGTTTTGACCGGGGACGACCAGAACACAGCTGTCTCCATCTGTTCCCGCCTCGGCATAGAGACTGACCATATCCTGACCGGTGCCAGGCTGGAGCGGATCTCTGAAAACGAGCTTCCTTTGCTTATCGAGCAGACCACCGTATTTGCGGAACTGTCTCCCAGGCAGAAGGCCCAGATCGTGGAGCTTTTACAACAAAACGGCCACAGTGTCGGCTTCCTGGGGGACGGAATGAACGATCTGCCCGCAGAGCTGGCCGCGGGCGTGGGCATTTCCGTGGATACGGCGGCGGAGGCCGTCAAGGAGAGCGCCGATGTTATTCTGCTCAGAAAGGATTTGAATGTGCTGGAGCAGGGCATTCTGGAGGGACGCCGGGCATTTGCGAACATGGCAAAATATATCAAAATCACGGCATCCTCCAACTTCGGGAATATCTGCGCTGTCGTCGTTGCCAGCGTCCTGCTACCCTTCTTTCCCATGACCTCGCTCCAGCTGCTGCTCTTAAATCTTCTATATGATACGTTGTGCCTGATCTTGCCATGGGACAATGTGGATGCGGAACAGTTGGAGGCTCCGATTCACTGGACAGGGAAACATCTGGGGCGATTTATGTGCAGGTTCGGCCCGATCAGCTCCGTCTTTGATGTGCTGACCTTCGCATTCCTGTATTTCGTTCTCTGCCCTTCTCTTTGCGGGGGCAGTTTTGCCGGACTGGATCCGTCTGGACAGGCGGCCTTTATTTCCCTGTTTCAGACCGGGTGGTTTTTGGAATCCATGTGGACGCAGGTGCTGATCCTACATCTGCTGCGTACCAGCAAAATTCCGTTCCTCCAGAGCAAGCCCTCTCATGCGGTCTTTCTGGTCACGATCCTGGGAGTCGTCCTGTTTACGATATTTACTGTCACGCCAGTGGGCGGTAATCTGGGACTGACTGCTCTTCCGGCAGGCTATTATGGTTTTCTGCTGCTTGATGTGATCTGCTATCTGCTTGCCATCAGCGGCGCAAAGTACTTCTACTTTAAGAAGCACCAGGAGCTGCTGTAAGGAGGTGTTCCATGAAGAAAAGAATTGGTTTTGTCAGCCTGGATTCCTTTACGGTTTCCTGGCTGCATGAGAGACTGAAAACAGCGCCAGTGGATGCCGCAGGCGCACAGGAGCTACTGGAAGCGCTCTCCGATTTGGTACAGGGAAACAGTCAGACATTGATGCTGGAGCTGGGTGATACCGGCAGCGTGTCAAATGCTTCTGAAATCATCTGCGGCGAGCTGCATATCTACCCCGCTGCACGGCGCGTGAAAATGGGGCAGAATGAGATTTCATTGACGCCGAAGGAGTTTGATATTCTGTTGTTTCTGGCGAAAAATCGAGGTGAGGTTTTCACCAAAGAACAGATCTATCAGGCGGTCTGGGACGGTGAGTATCTGATGGACGACAGCAATATCATGGCGTTTATCCGGAAGCTGCGGAAGAAGATCGAACCTCATCCCGACGCACCGGAGTACATCCTGACCATCTGGGGCATCGGTTACAAATTCAGCGACAGGATTTAAGTGTCGCTGCCGAACAATGATAATTCTTGTCAAAAAGCAAGGAAATCGCAAGGTTTTGACCATGTGATCTTTCTTGCTTTTTTTGTAGAATCACAACAGGACGAAAAAGGAGGGAAAGCCAATGAACAGGAAAATAACCCGCGAGGCTCTGCATCAGATGGCGGAAAAGGCCGTGATCCGAGATGAGCAGAACAGCCGCATCACATTTGCGGCAACGAATTCGACCCTATCCGTTCTGGCACAGCTGCATACTGCACTGACCGGACTGGATGAGGAGGCCGTCGTAACCAGCCGCAGCATAAACGGCTCTAATCATGTGACAAAGGAAAAGAAGAAATCGCTGGTGCAGCGCCTGGCCGGAGCATTTGTCAACCCTTTCACGGCGATCCTCTTTTGCCTGGCCGTCGTCTCCACGATCACAGACATGATTTTGCCATACTATTCTCTGTTTGGCTGTGAACCGGAGGATTTTGACTGCTTAACAGTCGTCATTATCCTGACGATGGTTCTGATTTCCGGTACGCTTCGCTTTGTACAGGAATCCAGGAGCGGCAATGCAGCGGAAAAACTGCTGGCCATGATCACCACCACCTGCACTGTCACTCGTAAAGGCACCCCTAAGTCGGAGCTTCCACTGGATGAGGTGGTCGTAGGGGATATTGTACACCTGTCTGCCGGGGACATGATCCCCGCCGATGTGCGGATTCTGGAGGCAAAGGATTTGTTTGTCAGTCAGGCCAGTCTGACCGGTGAGAGCGAGCCAATCGAGAAAACGCCTCTCGTAGCGGAACCGGCGGACACCGTGACTGACTATTCCAATATTGCCTTTATGGGCAGCAATGTTATTTCCGGAAGCGCCACCGCTGTGGTCGTCTGTGTCGGCGACAATACACTGTTCGGCTCTATGGCGTCGGCAGTGGCTGAAGAAGCGGTGGAGACCAGCTTTACCAAAGGCGTCAATGCTGTCTCCTGGGTGTTGATCCGGTTTATGATGGTCATGGTACCGCTGGTATTTGTCATCAATGGTCTGACAAAGGGAAACTGGCTGTCCGCATTCCTGTTCGCCATTTCTATCGCAGTGGGTCTGACGCCGGAAATGTTGCCCATGATTGTCACGACCTGCCTGGCGAAAGGCGCAGTCTCCATGAGTAAAAAACAGACCATCGTAAAAAATCTGAACTCCATTCAGAATTTTGGCGCAATCGACATCCTCTGCACAGACAAGACAGGCACGCTCACTCAGGACAGGGTGGTGCTGGAGTATCACCTGAACGTGAACGGCGAGGAGGACAGCCGGGTGCTGCGCCACGCATACCTGAACAGCTATTTCCAGACCGGATATAAAAACCTGATGGATCTGGCAATCATACAGAAGACCGAGGAGGAAGAACGGGAGAATCCACAGCTGACAGATTTGTCGGAGCATTATGGGAAGGTGGATGAAATTCCCTTCGATTTCGCTCGTCGCCGCCTGACCACGGTAGTACAGGATAAGACCGGAAAAACGCAGATGATCACCAAGGGCGCAGTGGAAGAAATGCTCTCCGTCTGTTCCTTTGCGGAGCTGGACGGCGAGGTGAAGCCACTGAGTGAAGATGTGCGTCAAAGAATCCTGCAAACGGCAGATGAGCTGAATGAGAAGGGGTTGCGGGTCCTGTGCATCGCCCATAAAACCAATCCATCCTCTGTTGATGTTTTCAGCGCAAAGGATGAGACAGATATGGTGCTGATCGGTTACCTTGCTTTCCTCGACCCGCCCAAGGAATCGACTGCCGATGCGATTCAGGCTCTGGCAGCCCACGGGGTCCACACGAAAATCCTGACCGGCGATAACGATAAGGTCACCCGCACCATCTGCGCTCAGGTAGGGCTGAAGGTGCGAGGTATGCTTCTGGGTTCTGACCTGGAACACATGACAGATGAGGAGCTTGCCA
>JAJPXQ010000066.1 GCA_021205385.1 Lachnospiraceae bacterium
GATAATTACTGTGGAAAGAGCGGTGGCTTTCTATTCATCTCCATCGCTTCCAGCAGAACGTTGATGCCATGCTCAACAACCGCCATCTGCCCAAGCGTCAGGTATTCCAGACGTTTTAGTACATCAGATATATCGTTCTTATCCTCACGCCCCATCATGATATAGTCACAGGAAACCTGTAGAACATCGCAGATACGGATCATTGTAGGAATGGAAGTGCCGACAACACCACGTTCCAGTGTGGATAGAGTCTGCGTGGACACGCCGATCAGATCGGCCAGCTTTTCCTGTGTGTAGCCGGATCGTTCCCGCTTTTCTTTTATGCGCTCGCCAATGGCCTGATAAAGGCCTTTGTTTTCATCTTTCACAGATAATCCCCCTTATGTTTACACAAATCTGTTTCACATTTATTTTAAATAATGGTTGCACTTTTATGAAGAAAGTAGTAAAATGAGTCGAAATAAAAGTAATGCTTTTATAAATGCGTTACCATTAGTCGATATAAATCTTTTAAATGAAATCCTGCTGGGGCATATGCATATACCTTGGTTGGTTATTCTTTTGCGAAAAAATCCGGATGATGGAAGCGAGTCGCCAAGTCGCCGTTGACAGTCCGGACGTCATAGTGGGACTGTGAACCGCGCGGAGCGAAAGCAGGGGCGGCATGGCGAAGCTATACCCTGGGAGAAGAAGTTAAGTATGAGATGGATAGTAGTGGCAGCGGTTATCGTATTTGTCTTATATCTTCTGTTCATACACGGAGCTTCCGTGGGGAAGTCAGAGGAATATCAACAGGAATTGGATGATGAGCAAATGCGGTGTGTGAGCAGGAAAAAGAATAAGGAATAACCATCCAGGCTGCAAAATTTTGCGGTTAGGGGGATTTATATGATTGAAAAAATGAAAGGATCGGCAGTTCATTATCTGCTGGGAAAAACGGGTTATGAAAATGAAGTTCCATCATTGGAAAGTGATTGCTGTATGTCTGGCCTTGTATGACATTATCGCGATTGCTTTTTCTTATTTCTTTGGGCTTTGGTTAAGATTCGATTTTCAGTATACAGGAATACCGGCTGAATATATGTCGGCATTTGTACATTTTCTTCCATGGTATTTAATTATTGTTGTGGTTTTCTTCTGGTTTATGCGGATGTACCGCGGCATCTGGCGCTTTGCCGGGATGCTGGAGCTGCTGCGGTATGGGGTCACCTCTTTGGCCGCATCTGCGGTACACAGCATCCTTATCACGGTCATATTCGGCCGGATGCCGTTTTCCTACTATATCGTAGGAGCAGTCATGCAGCTGATTCTCGTTGTGGGAATCCGCTTTGCCTACCGTTTTTATACAGAAGTTTTTCCGAGGAAAGAAGCAGCAGATGGCGGAACAGCTGCCCAGAGGGTCATGATCATCGGGGCCGGGGCGGCAGGCAGGAATGTTGTGAGGGAACTGCTCAAGTCGGAAAAGATAACAAGTACGCCCTGCTGCATCATTGATGACAATTCGAACAAATGGGATCGCTTTATCGACGGCGTTCCGGTCGTCGGAGGGCGGGAGAGTATCCTTGAAAACGCAAAAAAATATAATGTCGACCAGATTTATTTCTGCATTCCGACAGCTACTGCAAAGGACAAAAAAGCCATCCTCGATATCTGTAAGGAAACCGGGTGCCGGATGAAGAGCCTTCCGGGCATCTACCAGCTGGCAAATGATGAGGTTCTGGTAAGCAAGTTAAGAACCGTGGCCTTGGAAGATCTGCTCGGCCGGGAGCCGATCAAGGTCGATATGGAAGGAATCTTCCAGTACATAAAAGGAAAGACGATTCTTGTCACAGGCGGAGGCGGCTCCATCGGCAGTGAGCTATGCCGCCAGATTGCGGGACATGGGCCCAAGAAGCTGATCATTTTTGATATCTACGAAAATACAACATATGCCATTGAGCTGGAACTGCGGGAGAAATATCCGAACCTCGACCTGGCCGTGCTGATCGGCTCCGTCCGCGACAGCCGGAGGATCAATCAGGTTTTCGAGATTTATCATCCGGATATCGTCTACCATGCGGCTGCGCACAAACACGTGCCGCTGATGGAATACAGCCCGAACGAGACCATCAAGAACAATGTCATTGGTACATATAAAACAGCCTATGCCGCGTTGACACATGGCACCCAACGCTTCGTGCTGATCAGCACGGACAAGGCGGTCAATCCCACAAACATCATGGGAGCATCGAAGCGGCTCTGCGAAATGGTTATCCAGAGCATGGATGCGGTCAGCAAAAGCGGGCGGATTGATCTGCTGCCGTTCGTCCACGCGCATAAGGATAAAGTAATAAACGGGCAGAAAGCCTTGGATCCTGTCGACCATATGGCCGCAGAGGGAAGCGAACAGGAAAAACTGAAGATAGAGAGCGTCAAAAATAAGGAGCGTACCGGTACGCAGTTTGTAGCCGTTCGTTTTGGGAACGTGCTGGGCAGCAACGGCTCCGTCATTCCGCGCTTTAAAGCGCAGATTGAAGCCGGAGACCCCATTACCGTAACCGACCCATCCGTAACCAGGTTTTTTATGACTATATCAGAAGCAGTTTCTCTGGTACTCCAGGCGGGCACTTACGCATGGGGCGGCGAAATCTTTGTCCTTGACATGGGTGAGCCGGTCAAGATCGATACGTTGGCACGGAACCTCATCAAACTTTCCGGATACAAGCCGGATGAGGACATCATGATTGAATATACTGG
>JAJPXQ010000105.1 GCA_021205385.1 Lachnospiraceae bacterium
ATTTTTCAAGGCTTGTAGCGGTTTTTTGCTTCGCTAACTGTCAAAGACAGGATTTGTTCAAAACGCCAGATTTTTTGCCAGATACGAACAGTTACTTTGTCATTCTGCCGTCACCGGCGTGATCGTGATATTTGCAGCCTCGATTCCCGTCTTGCGTTTGACGATATCTTCGATCTGAGCGCGCTCCGCATCGCTGACCTGCGCGCTGCTGACTACCACATCTGCACAGTCATCCGTAATGCTCACTACGGCTTCATCAAAGCCCTGCGCCATCAGAAGCGTCTCCGCCGCCAGCTCTCTCTCCGCCACATCCGTCATGCTCACCATCGCATCGACGGCGCTCTGCTTCTGTTCCTCCGTGATCGTACTGCTCTCAATCAGTTCCATCAGAATTTCCTTATTTTTCGAGCGGGTCTGCTCCCGTGTCACCTTTGCCTCTGACACAATGCCGACGCCCACCGTCCCCGTCACGAGAACGGTTTCTCCCGCCGACGCCGTCTCCGTCGCCGCCTCAGCACTGCCGTCATAGTCTTCATCAAGGCTGGCAATCTCCTCCGTATACTCTTCATTAAGATCGGCGACGTCTGTCTCCCCGGTCCCGGCATAGCTGTCTTCCGCCGAGATGTCCAGCGCCAGATCCGTGTCCTCTTCCTCAACGGATTCACTGTTCGCGCTGAGCAGAGACGCGTCCAGGCTGGCGCCGGAATAATTCAGATAGCCGGCGACTGCGATCATGGCCGCCAGCGCCGTAATGATGATCTGATTCTTCCTGAATACTGGTTTCTTTATCACAGGTTTCTTTAAGGGCTGCTTTGCTTTCACTTAATCGCCTCCATACTTCATGATTTTAATTTTATGTGCTTCAATACCAAATAATGCCTGCGCAGCCTCTATGATATCCGCTTTTACATCGCCGTCATCACCGCCCTCGGCAATCACCAGGACGCCTTCCACCTGCGGCGGCGTCTCGGAACTTACATAGGGCGTGCGTTCACTGCTGCCCTGATCCTCATAGACCGTCTCCTCCTGCGTCGAATTTTCAGAAACACTCACATCTTTCTCAACCTGTTTCTGTCCGCTGTCCGCAAAGGTCAGCATGACGCGCACTTTTCCAATCCCCTCAACCTGGGAGAGCATCTCCTCGAGTCTGCTCTCCAGCCGACTCTCATAATCTTCCCTGGCCTCCTCTGTCTCTGCCGGGAGCACTGCCGCGTCCGATGCTTCCCCGTCGTTCTTCTGCACCGGGACTGCAATAACTGCAAGCAGCAGCCCCAGCAGCGCCAGAATCAGCAGTTGATCTTTCCTCGGCGGCCAGTATTTTTTCCTCCATTTTTCCCATTTCTCTCTGTTCACCGGATCTTCTCCACCTCCTGCTCCAGCTGCAGGACCACCGCCTCCGCATTCAGCTGCTCTGCAAAACCGGCCACTCCTGAAATCGGCTGCAGCAGAAGCAATACCAGCAGCAGTCCCAGATAAAACCGCACATACTTCTCATAACCACCTCCGGGCAGCAAGTTCAGCACCATCTGTTCAAGCAGGTAGAAAACCGTGACCACCCGGACCATCTCCCGTATTTCCTCCATCTCTTCAGCCTCCCGTCAACACCGTCGTAAGCGCAATCGTCAGAAAAAACAGTGCAAGCACTGTGAATACCGCGCGGAAGAGCAGCCGCACACCATTTCCCATCCCACTCAGGCAGCCGATAATCCGCTCGTCTGACACTGGCTGCAGCACCGCCGCAAGCAGATAGTACACCGCCATAATCACAGCCAGCTTTGCGAGCGGGACGAGACAGAGCAGGACCAGAACGATCAGAGCCGCCGCACCGATTCCATTCTTGATCAGCACCGCGGAGCCAAGCACCAGATCCGCCACGCCGCTGCCCGCGCTGCCGATACCGGGCACCATGGCGATCCCCCGGCTCGCAGCCAGATTGCGGAAAGAATCCGCCGCCGGTGAGACCAGCCCCTGTATCATGTGAAAGCCGCAGACGAGGGTAATCGCAGCTTTCAGGCTCCAGTCCGCCGCCATCGACACGAGCTTCGCGAACTGTCCGAGCCGCTTTTCCTTCGAGAGATGATTGACCAGAATGAGCAGCACATAGATCTCAGCACAGGGCAGGACAAAGGACTCGATCAGCCACTGCAGGCCGCTGATCAGCAGAAGGAAGAATTCATAATAGACTCCCGCTGACGTAAGATAGGATGATAAGGTCATCGCAAGGAAATAAGCCGGAGCAAGTACCGTCATAAAGCTTCGCATCACCGCCATCACATCCTCTGCAATTCCCAGGCACGTACGAAACGAGCTCATCAGAAGCAGAAACAGAATCATATAAATCATGCAAAAGCTGATCTCCGGCACACCGCGATTCTGAAACACATCTGCGAAATGAAGTAATACAGCCGCAGCAATCGCCAGAATCAGAATATTCAGCCACAGCTGTTTCTGAGCAAGCAGTTCTCCGAACAGCGCGTTCTGTAAAAGAGAAGCGATATCTTTTAAGGAAAGCAGACTTTCCCCTCTGGCTCCGCTCTCTACCATATCCTGAAAGTCAGGGAAACCTCCCAGCTGCTCATCCAGCAGGCGTTGAATCTCCCCGTAATCGATCTCTTCCATGCTTATAATTCGCCTTTCTGCGAAAGGCACCGATGGGGTTATGAAACACAAA
>JAJPXQ010000160.1 GCA_021205385.1 Lachnospiraceae bacterium
ACGCCCTCCTTTGGCTACCGGCTTTCCGCTACAAACTTTTCACTCTCAAGTTATAAAAAAAACAGGAAAAGCCGCCTTTTCGACTTTTCCTGCTTCCACACTAAGCTGCTGACGGGAATCGGACCCGTGACCTCCGCATTACCAATGCGACGCTCTACCGACTGAGCCACAGCAGCCTGCATGCCGCCTTGCTTCGCGACTTGAATATCTTATCATAGCGGCTTTTTGGTGTCAACACTTTTTTTGAGTTCAGCAGCCGTCCACGCTGACGATGCTCATAAGCGTCAGCCCCTTCGCAGGGGCGGTCGGCCCTGCGAGCGTCCGATCTCGGGCTTCGAGGATCGTCTTCACGTAGTCCGGCTCCCAGTCTCCGTTTCCGACGCGGATGAGCGTCCCGGCGATAATGCGGACCATATTATAAAGGAAACCATTTCCGCGGATGCGGATCGAAATCAGCTCCCCCTGCCGCTCCACCGACAGCTCATAAATCGTGCGCACGGTCGTCTTCACCTGCGCACCGGCCGCGCAGAAGCTCTGAAAGTCGTGCTCGCCGACCAGATATGCCGCGGCACGGCGCATGCGCTCCTCGTCCAGCGGATAGTAGACGAAATACGTGTTCAGACGGTACGCCGGAAGGGGAAACTCGCGGTTCAGAATGCGGTACTCGTAGGTCTTCACCGTCTTCTGGTAGCGCGGGTGATAGTCCGGCGGCACCTCACAGGAGTGCTGAATGCGGATATCTTCCGGCAGACGCTGGTTCAGCGCATAGGAGAATTTGTCCGCCGCCATCCGTGCCTCCGTGTCGAAGACTGCGATGTTGCCCATCGCATGTACACCGGAGTCCGTGCGGCTCGCGCCGTGCACATGGATCTCCTCTCCGGTCAGCTCTAAAAGCGCGCGGTTCAGCGTCGACTCGATCGTCTCGCCGTTTTTCTGGATCTGCCAACCCTGATAATTGGTTCCGTCGTAGGCGACGACCAGCTTGATTCGTCTCATAGACCATTTCTCCTAGAACGGGATCGGAAGCCAGCTGTAGAGCAGTCTTCCGCCTACAATCATGACCGCGAGATATCCCCAGACCACCGCGTAGGCCACGCGGTCGGAACTGGAATAGTGCAGAGGCTTCATCTTCGTGCGCCCCTCGCCGCCGTGATAGCAGCGCGCCTCCATCGCCATCGCCAGATCGTTGGCGCGGCGAAAAGCCGAGATGAAGAGCGGAACGAGCAGCGGCACCATCGCCTTCGCCTTTTTAATCAGGCCACCGCTCTCGAAATCGGCGCCTCTGGCAATCTGCGCCTTCATGATCTTGTCCGTCTCCTCGAGCAGGATCGGAATGAAGCGCAGCGCGATCGACATCATCATCGCAATCTCATGGACCGGCACGTGCAGCACCTTCAATGGTCCGAGCAGCTTTTCCAGTCCGTCTGTCAGATCGTTCGGCGTCGTCGTCAGCGTCATAAGCGAGGAGCCGATGATCAGGTAGACAAGCCGGATTGCCATAAAGACTGCGGTCCGCAGGCCATTGTCCGTGATCCGCAGGAAACCGAAGCGCCAGAGCACCACATCCCCGTCGATCAGGAACAGGTTGAAAACCACCGTCACCATCAGGAGCATCATGATCGCCTTCAGGCCTTTTGTCATAAAACGGAAAGGCACGGTCGACAGATGAATCATCGCCGCCAGAAAGATCGTCGCAATGATATAGCCGACGATTCCCTTCGCCACAAAGAGCGAAACGATGTAAAGCATCGTCGCGACAAGCTTCACACGCGGGTCAAGCCTGTGAATCACCGACTTCGCCGGATAATATTGTCCCAGTGTAATGTCCCGAATCATAGTCTCTCCCTCAACCCTTCAGCCAGCGCTCAATGGAATCCGCCGCCTCGCGCACTGTCGTCGCATCCGTGTCCACATCCGCGCCCTTCTCGTGCAGCTCCTGCATCAGATAAGTGACCTGCGGCGCCGCAAGGCCGATCTCCTCCAGCTCGCGCCAGTGCCGGAACACCTCCTTCGGCGTCCCGTCAAAGCGCACCGAACCCTGATTCATGACGACAATGCGGTCCACATAGCGCGCGACATCCTCCATGCTGTGCGAGACGAGTACGACCGTGATCCCACGCTCCTTCTGTAAAAAGCTGATCTGATCCAGAATCTCATCGCGCCCCCGCGGGTCGAGTCCCGCCGTCGGCTCATCGAGGATCAGCACCTGCGGATCCATCGCCAGCACGCCCGCGATCGCCACGCGCCGCTTCTGTCCGCCGGAGAGTTCGAAGGGCGATGCCTTCTCGTACTCCTCTCCCATGCCGACCATGCGCAACGCCTCGCGCGCCTTCTTTTCGGCCTCTTCCTGAGAGAATCCCAGATTTTTCGGTCCAAAACAGACGTCACTCAGCACATCGATCTCGAAGAGCTGATGCTCCGGATACTGGAAGACCAGCCCGACCTTGCTGCGCAGCTCGCGCATCCTGAAGTCCTCGGCGTAAATATCCTGTCCATTAAAATAAATCTTTCCATCCGTGGCGCGGATCAGCCCGTTCAGGTGCTGCACGAGCGTGGATTTTCCCGAACCGGTATGGCCGATCAGGCCGACGAACTGACCATCCGGGATCTCCAGGCTGACGTCCTTCAGCGCCTGAATCTCATAAGCTGTCCCGCTCGAATATACGTAATTCAGATGTTCGACTTTAATCGCCATAATTCTTCCACCAGTTCTTCGTTGCTCAGGATCCCGTCCCGCAGCGGAAATCCTCTTTTTTTCAGCTCCCAGACCAGCAGCGTCGCCTGCGGCACATCGAGGCGCAGACTTTTCAGCTCCTCCACGCGGGAGAAGACCTCGCGCGGAGTGCCCTGCATCACGACCTTCCCGTCGTCCATGACAAAGAGGCGGTCGGCCTCGATGACTTCCTCCATATAATGAGTAATCAGAATAACGGTAATGCCGTCCTCGCGGTTCAGCTTCTGCACCGTGCGAATCACGCTCTTCCGCCCATGCGGATCGAGCATGGCCGTCGGCTCGTCCAGCACGATACAACGCGGATGCATGGCCATGACGCCCGCGATCGCCACGCGCTGCTTCTGTCCGCCGGAAAGCTTGTTCGGCGAGTGCGTGCGGTATTTCAACATGCCGACCGCGTCAAGGCTCTCCTCGACACGCTCCCAGATCTCATCCGTCGGAACGCCGAGATTCTCCGGGCCGAAGCCCACGTCCTCCTCCACGATCGTCCCTATGATCTGGTTGTCCGGATTCTGAAAGACCATGCCCGCATCCTGGCGGATATCCCACAGATGCGATTCATCCTTCGTGTCCATACCGTCCACCCAGAGCGTCCCCTCCGTCGGAAGCAGGATCGCGTTGATATGCTTCGCCAGCGTGGACTTGCCGGAGCCATTGTGCCCCAGAATCGCGATGAACTCGCCCGCCTTCACCTCAAGACTCACATGGTCGACCGCGCGCTTCTTTCCCTCGACATTGCCCTCTTCGTCTATATTCTCATAATCAAATGTAACTTCTTCTGCACGGATCATCACAGACCTCCGGTTTTTCCTGACGCTGCCGCGTCGCCTATTAAGTATACCACGAGAGTGGGAAATTTCAAGGAAAATCAGAGGTAATCGAAAATTCCCTGTACCGCGTCCGCAATATTCATCCGTTCAGCCGTCGTGACCTGGCCCGTCCTCTTATATCCGCGTGCCCGAAGATCGAGCAGCTTCAGCTTTTCGCAGCATACATAGCCCTCCGTCCCATCTGAGGAAATAAAAATATGCAGCGGGCTCTCGCTCGCCTCCCTCAGAATCGGACAGCCGATGATCTCTCCCGACTCATTAAAAAAATCCTTGCTCACTACGAGCACGGGAAAGCCAATCTTTTCAACCTTCAGAATATCTCCCTGTGCTGTGCTCATCATCCGCATCACCACAGCTCTCTGCCGACAGCCTCGCCCCAGTCGGTCTCGCCGTCCAGGTTCAGCTTTCCGTCAAATTCCTGCGCCCGCTCTTCCAGTGTCCTGTGTTTAAATTCTTTCTCCAATATAATCATCCCCTCCGAAACCTTTACTTCCAGAATCTCATCCGGAAAAATATTTGCTTTTCTGAGTGCTTCCTTTGGCAATCTCACACCCTGGCTGTTGCCCCAGGCTTTTACCTGTGTCTGCATCGCTCCACCTCCGTGTATATACTGAGTATATACCACGGGTGCGTATCGCGCAAGTCCCAAACTTCTCATTTTTAGATACCTCATATTTTCTGACAGCTTTTACTGGCCTTTACGGCGAAAACTTGCTACAATAGGTTAGCAATAATATCAACAGAAAAGGAGCATATTTTCATGGCACAGAATCCAATTGTCACTTTTGAGATGGAGGACGGCGGCGTTATCAAAGCGGAGCTCTATCCGGAGATCGCGCCGAATACCGTCAACAATTTCCTGAGCCTCGTAAACAAGGGCTTCTATGATGGCCTCACCTTCCATCGCGTGATCGAGGGCTTCATGATCCAGGGCGGCTGCCCGCAGGGCACCGGCACTGGTGGACCGGGCTACTCGATCAAAGGCGAGTTCTCCCAGAACCGTTTCCCGAACGATCTGAAGCACACGGAGGGCGTCCTCTCCATGGCGCGCGCGATGGCGCCGGACAGCGCCGGCAGCCAGTTCTTCATCATGCACAAGACCTCGCCGCACCTGGACGGCGCCTACGCCGCCTTCGGCAAGGTAATCGAAGGCATGGATGTCGTGAACCGCATCGCGGAGGTTGACACCGACTATCGCGACAAACCGATCGTGCCCCAGGTCATGAAGAAGGTCACGGCAGATACCTTCGGCGTCGACTACCCCGAACCGGAAAAGAAATAAACCGCTATGCGGCGGCAGCGGCTCCTGTTCCTGCGGACAGGAGCCGTTTCCTTTTCTCTTCACACACTGCCTTCGCGAAGCATCGGACGCTTCTTTTTCCCTCCCAGGAGGTACAGATACAGGCCGGACGCCAGAATGATAATCATCGCACCGCTCATCGTCAGGATACCCTGCGCCAGCCCGCTGATCTCCGGCTCCTCCGCATCGCTTCCCTCGCTTTCTTCCACCAGTGATACCGTGTACGGACGTTCCGCCCGTGGCGGCCTGCACGCCGCCAGAACAAGACAAAACAGGACGACGACCGGCAGCAGCCACAGACAACGTTGCAATCCTTTTTTCATTTTTCAATACCCTTTCCGGCACAAAAATGTGCACAAAATCCTTCGCCCGCCATGTACGCTTCTGCGGACGCCTTCCATGCATTTTCATCTGGGGAATGTGCCGATGAATCATCGGCTTCGATAATCTGGACGATTTTTATTCTAATACGGCGCAGGCGTTTTGTCAAACCTAAAATGCCCTGCAGGCTGCAAACGCGGGAGACAGCCGCCCCCCGCGTTCATTTTTCTGGATTTTCAGCCCTGCGTGTAGCGCGAGAGGAACTGGCGTGTCCGCTCTTCCTTCGGAGCGCCGAAGACCTGCTCCGGCGTCCCCTGCTCCACGATATAACCGTCGTCCATGAAGATCACCTGGCTCGCCACGTCCCGCGCGAAGGCCATCTCGTGCGTCACGATCACCATCGTCATCTTCTGGTCGGCAAGTCCGCGGATAACCTTCAGCACCTCGCCGGTCAGCTCCGGATCGAGCGCGGAGGTCGGTTCATCGAAGCAGAGGATATCCGGCCGGAGCGCGAGCGCCCGCGCGATCGCCACGCGCTGACACTGACCCCCCGAGAGCTGATGCGGATAGTTCTGCATCCGGTCCGCGAGCCCCATGTCCGTGAGAAGCTGCTCTGCCTGTGCCTCGATCTCATCGTGAATTTCCTTTTTCCGCGCCTTGTAGTCCGGCTGCTCCTTCGCCAGCAGCTCTTTCGCCAGCATCACGTTCTGCAGCGCCGTGTACTGCGGAAACAGGTTGAAGGACTGGAAGACCAGCCCGAAGTGAAGCCTTCTCTTCCGGATCTCGGCATCGTTCTTCGTCCCGGTCTCCGCCGCGTCGAACACCGTCTCGCCGTTCACGCGGATCACACCGCCCTGCGGCCGCTCCAGAAAATTGAGGCAGCGCAGCAGCGTCGTCTTGCCGCTGCCCGACGAACCGATGATCGAGAGCACCTCGCTTTTTTCCAGGGAAAAGCTGATGTCCTTCAGGACCTCCGTGTTTCCAAAAGATTTACAGATATGTTCCGCTTCCAGAATCGGCATCTTACGCTCCCCCTTCTTATTGGAAATATTCCAGCTTCTGCTCGAGCCGTCCAAGGACGATCGTCAGAATTCCGATAAACACCAGGTAATACACCGCTGTGAAGAACAGCGGCCAGATCGCGCCGGAGATTCCCTGCGAGCCCTTCATGAAGGCCTGCCCTGCCCAGATGACTTCCTGAAGCGCGATGATACGCGCGAGGGAGGTGTCCTTCACGAGCGTGATAATCTCATTCGACATCGGCGGCACAATCCGCTTGATCATCTGCAGCAGCGTGACCCGAAAGAAAATCTGCGTCCACGTCATGCCGAGCACGAGACCCGCCTCCTGCTGCCCGACCGGCACGCTCTGGATACCGCCGCGATAAATTTCCGAAAAGTAACAGGCATAATTGAAAATGAAGGCTACCGCCGCGGCCATGAAGCGCCCGGATTCCCCGCCGCCCCAGATCGCGTTGCCCAGCACAAGCCCCGGGAAGTAATAGATGATCAGAAGCTGGATCATCAGCGGCGTGCCGCGGACAATCCACACAACCGTCTTCGTAAAGGCGCTCAGCGGTTTAAATCGCGACATGGATCCAAAGGAAATAATGAGCCCCAGCGGGACCGCGCCGACGAGCGTCACCAGAAACAGTTTCAGAGTCTGCACAAAGCCCGCGTTCAGAGAACGTATAACGATCGGCAGCTGCTGCATGATCAGATTCATCGAAAGTACCTCCCCCATTTCGTGCCGGTAAAAAAAGAGTGGGCAAAGGAATGCTGCCCACTCTCTCACCAGAAGCTTTACTGAGCAATGATGCTGTTCTCGATACCGTAGGTCGTCGCGATCTCGGTCATGCTGCCGTCCGCATAGCTCTCCGCGAAGAACTCGTTCAGCATCGCGACCAGATCGGAGCCCTGACGGAACCCAACGCCGTACTCCTCATCGACCAGTACAACGCCCGTCGTAAGATCCTCATAGCTGGTGCCCTCGCCTACCATGGCTTCCGCCATCAGAAGGTCAATGATCGCCGCATCCGAGGTGCCCGCCGCAACCTCCATCAGTGCGTTCGCCTGATTGCTGACGGAAGTATAGGAAAGGCCGTTGTCTTCCGCAGCCGCCTCACCGGCGCTGCCGGATTCTACTGCAAAGCTGAGATCCGCAAGGCTCTCCACATCCGCATAGTCCTCTGCGACATCCGCCGCGAGAACAACGACCTGAGAATTGCTGCTGTAAGCATTCGAGCAGTCCATTGCGCTCATGACCTCATCGGTCAGCGTCATACCGTTCCACACACAGTCGATCGTCTTGCCGTCCAGCTCCAGGATCTTGTTGTCCCAGTCAATCTCAACAAACTCGACCTCTACGCCAAGGCTCTCCGCAAAAGCAGTCGCCATGTCGGCGTCAAAACCGATCCAGTTGCCATCCTCATCCTTGTAATCCATCGGCTCGAAATCCGTGATACCGACGACCAGCGTACCCTTCTCCTGCACATAGGCAAGATCGCTGTCCGCGTCAGATGTTTCCTCAGCCTCGGTCTCTTCGACCTCCTCGGCTTCCTCTTCGACTTCGGTCTCTTCCTCGTCCGTCGTCTCTTCCGCTTCCGTGGTGGTCTCCGTGGAACTCGAGCTGCCGCAGCCGACCATGCTGAGCACCATGACGCCCGTGAGCATCAGTACAAGTAACTTTTTCATAATATTCTCCTCCTTGTCTTCGTTTCACTGCCACTCTACCAAAGTAAAGCGCATCTGCAACGAAGAAATCATAACAGTACATCCTGCAAATGTCAAGAAAAACTCTGTAAGCCCGGAGGATTACAGCTTGTCGATCGGCGTGTTCAGGATGCGCTCCGTCTCCTCGGCCTTCTCTTTCTCCCGGCGGCGTTTATTCCGCAGGTTGAGGAAGATCAGCACCGCGACCACGATGACCACGACAGCCGCCAGGATATATGGCAGCCGGGACGCGAGCGTCGGCGTCGTGCTCATGATGCGCTCCGCGGCCTTCGAGAACACCTGGGAGAAGTACTCCTCGTCGCTTAAGTCACTGTAATAGTAGGCGTCCACGTAGTCGAGCAGGATCTCGCAGGCCTCCGAATCCATGACCGTCTGCGCGTTCGTTCCGACAATGTAGTAGATACTGTAATCGTTCGAGCTCCACTCGACAAAGACGAGCAGCACGCCGGCCTCGTTGTCGCCGGCCAGTTCAGTATACTTGTCGTCGCAGTAAGCCTCGATCTCGTCGTTCGTCGCGGAACGGCCCCCGTTTATATTATCGGTGATCACGAGATAAGGCTGCACGCCGGTTTCTTTATAGAAACTTTCCATACCGGAAAGGGTCGTGTTCTTATTGAGTATCCAGTCCAGCTCATCGTCGATGCAGTCGCTGTCGAATGAGTCATAGGGCTGTATCTTCTCGCGCTCCACCGTGCTCGCTGTAATATCTGAAGATGACGAGGAAGAGGAAAATCCTCTGGTCGCCGTGCGCATCGCGGAAAACAATACCAGAACCACAAGGATGCATACGATCAGCATGGAGGTACCGCAGCCGCCTCCGCGCCTTCCATAGCCGCCATAGCCCCATCCGCCGAACCAGGATCTCCTCGGTGGTCTTGGTGGGCGCGGACCGCCCATACCGCCCATACCCGGTCCCATGCCGCCGCCCGGGGCGCCGAAGCCGCCTCCGCCGCGATTGCGGCTGCCGGAACCCATCGAGCCCCCACGACTTGCGCCGCCCGAGCTCCTGCCGCCAAAACTGCGGCCGCCTCCTGAACTGTGTCCTCCGCTGCTGCGGCCACCGCCGCCTCCTGCTCCGCCTCTGCCCATATTATTTCAGCCTCCTCTTTTCCGTCTGATTTAATCTATGCCGTACTCTTTCTTCAATGCTTCGAGAGCCTCGTCCGTCTCCTGCGACTGCGACTCATATTTTTCGCGTAATTCATCCAGCCCGTCGCCGCGGCGCCTGTTCAGCTCGGCCTGCGCCTCGGCCTCATCGAGCCGGCGATTCGCCATATCCTCGTACTGGTCGAAAGCCGCGGACGCGCTCCGCTTTGGCGTCCCCGCGCTGTTCAGGCGCTCCGTCGCGTCAGCCATGGACATTGTCGCGCGGATACGGCTCTTTCGCGCCTCCATGTCCTGAATATCGTCTGCGAGCTTATTGTAGAGCTCTCGCATCTTTGCAGTATTTTCCTGCGCCATCGTGAGCGACTTTTCATCTTCCGCGAGCTGCTCCCGGATCTTCGTCTCGCTCGCGAGAAAAGTCCGCGCATCCTTTTCATTTCCGGCGCGCAGCGCAGCTCCGGCCCTTTCATGCTCCCGCGCGGCGCGCTCCTTCGTATCGTCGCGGCGGCTCTTCGCAGTCTTCTCAGCTGCCATGACCTTCGCCGTCTCCAGCTTCACCTCGGCCAGATCTTCCCTGGCCTGCACAAGCGCCTCGTCGATCGTCTTCTCCGGATCCGCGCGCCGCTCCATCCGGTCATTCACATTTGCCTTCATGATATCGGAAAAACGATTCAAAATGCCCATTACCCTGTTCTCCTTCTGCGATACTCCTGTTCCCACTGGAGCAGCTTTTTCTGCGCGTTTCCATAGTCGCTGCGCCTGTTCTCACGTGTGTGCGGCGGCCCGGCTGCCAGGGAACGCGCCAGCTGCGCCTGTCGCTCCGTATCCTCATCCGGCGCATATTCATACGCCGTCTCAAAGCACTCAGCCGCCTGTTCAAAAAGGAACTGCCGCGCGTAGCAGACGCCGAGATTGTGCCAGATGGAGCTGTAGAAAGCCATCCCCAGCCGGCTGTTCTGATGCATCTTCAGGATATGGCGGTATTCATCCATCGCCGCCCAGTCACTGCCGCCGTCGAGCAGCTCATCCGCCCGCAGCTTCAGCCGCTCCTGTTCCTGCATCGAACTGAGAGAACGGATCTTTTCCTTCAGCTCCGTCATCTCCTGACCGGTATACAGATCCGATGCGCCGATCACCAGCATCACCAGATTGCTCAGACTTGTCCTGGCCTCGATGCCGCTTTTCATTCTCCGGGCGAGCTCCCTCTCCTCCAGCTCCTCGTCGAGCCACCGGCAGAGCCGTTCGTCGAAGAATCTCCGCTCGATCAGACAGATATTATGGTACAGGTACCAGGCCAGTTCTTCGATGCTATACAGTCCAAGTCCCGTCTGCCCCACCAGCAGCGGCGTCCCCACGCGTCTGCCCCGGCAGATCATCACCAGTCCCATCGTACTCCTCCTCTTCTTCCAGTGAGAATGACTCCATCCAGTACAGATCCGACGCCGGATACAGCTCCCCGAAGCCCAGATCCGACACCTTCACCTCGCACTGCCTGGGGCCTGAAAAATGAATCTCGATCAGCAGCCGCGTCGTCCGCTCCGGTCTGACCGGCAGGTCCGTCAGCTGCATTCCAAAACAGAGCTCTTTTCCGCCCATCATCGGCTGAAAAACAAATTCCAGCATCGGTTCCCCCAGCAGGATCATCTCGCGCCACTCCTGCACATCGTACCAGTTCTCGCCGGCGCTCACAAGCATGTGAATCTGCTCCTGCGAGCCCCGCCTGCAGCGGATGCCCATATTGTAGAGCAGAGTCTGTTCATTCAGGAAAAGGTAAGCCGGCTTCGCGCTCTGCATTCCTACCGCCATGCAAGCGCCCCTCGCGTAGACCTGCTCCGCGAGAAATACCCGCCTGTGCGAACAGATCAGCTCGCGGCTCTTTTTGTATTCCCGCGCATCGAAATCGGTTCCTGCCAGAAACACCGCGGAAACCGGCGTTCCCTTAAAACAGGTCTCCGTCATCTGGGCGAGACGCTCGTCCCGGCCCCCGTCCAGCATATTGCCGACATACCAGTATTCCGGCTCCGTGACCTGCACCAGCATCGGCGTCGTCCTGCGGCTGACCGCAAGCATCTGCACGCGCACCTCGTCGGCGCCAAATTCCATAAGGCAGACCCGGTTCTGCCAGATGTCGTTGCTCTGATGCATCACGAAATGGACAAGGCTCTCCGCCTCCGAGAGCACCAGGAGCTGTTCTCTGATAAAACCCGCCTCGCAGGCCTCCTGCGTGGCCTTAAGGATGCTCTCCTCCTCGAGATCCGGCAGAACGATCGCGGCGCAGATATCCTCTTTCTTTGCAAAGCGCTTCAGCGCGGAAAGGATCTTTAAGAAACAGGCAGTGCGTCCCTCCTGATCTTTAAAGCCAAGCGGCAGCAGCTCCGGCTCCTTCATGCGGGCACTCTGATAACAGACCTGCGGATATTCCATACGAAAATCAATTCCCGCAACCAGCAGCTCCCGTCCGTTCATCATCCTCATCCCGTGTCACCTTCTTTATCTTCTGCTAAACTGTTCCGCTGTGATCCTGGACAATTCCTCATAGTCACGCATCATCCGGCCAAGATTCCGCTCATGCCGGTAATCATACTCCCTCTGCATATGACAGAGCCGCTCGTAACGCGAGGAGCCGTCCATGTGCTCCTCCCTGTTTTCGATCGTCTTTGACATGGTCGAGCGCTCTGTGCCGTCCGGCATCTCCTCGGTGAAAAACCAGGTCAGCCGCTCTCCATAGAACAGCGTAAAAGACTTGGTAAAAACGCCCTGATAGACCGGAAAGAGCTGCTCTGTTATGTAGTCAAAGGTCTTCTTCCCGTGGTACTCCAGTACATAGTGCAGCACGACCCGGTGCTGCGGATCGCCGCGGTACTCCACGACGGTGCTGTCATTCGGGCGAACCTCGTCTTCCATATATGGATAGAGCTTTCCCAGGAAGGCGAAGGGCTTTCTGCCGAGTCCGTTCTCAGAAAGGAGCCGCCGCGCAAGCTTCTTCTGCGTCTCACTGAGGAGCAGCAGTACCGAGAGCTGCTTCAGATAGGAAAGACCTGCAATCTCCGCCAGATGATCTTCCCAGAGCAGATGATGCTGAAGACTCTCAAACAGTCCCTCCGGCATACCGCGCTCTTTCACAAAATCCAGCCAGGCGGTATAATTCAGCCAGGCGCTGATGAGCACCGGGTCGCCACCCCGCTCATCCAGAGAGAGAAATACCGGGAACACCTCCTCGATATACCGCTCCGTGAACAGCGCCTGTACGACGATCTGCTCCTCCAGTTCCGGGAAGGTCAGGCCAAACTGCTCCCCCGCCTTCCAGACGGCGAGCAGCTCCCCCGTGCTGCCGGCACATTCTTCCGCGAGCAACGCAACGATCTGCTCCGTGTAGACGCCCTTCTCGAAAATCAGGCGCGCAAAGGGACGCAGCCTGCCATGCTGCAGTTCTCCCTCCGCGAGCAGGCGCTGCAAAAGTCGGAGCAGCAGCTTCGGATCCACATCCCGGCAGCCGGTCCGGTTCAGCGTCGTCCACGCCTCCCAGTCGCGGCCCAGCAAAATCAGAATTTCAATGCAGGACGCCTGCCCCTTCCGGTTCAGGCTGTCCACATTTTCCATAGGAAGATAATCCGCCAGCTTCTCTGTACGGCCCGCTTTCCGTTCCAGTTCCAGAAGCTCCAGCTTTAACTGCTGCTCGTAGGACTCGTCGAGCTTTCCGCTGCGCAGCAGCCTCCGGGCCGTCTCCGCGTTTTCTGAATTCAGGCGATGCCGCCCCCTGCCGTCCAGCAGATAGAGATTCAGCCCCGTGTGGTCCTCGAGCTTCCGCGTACACTCCTGCAGAAAACGCGGCTCAATCAGCAGGCGCTTCATATCATAGGGCACAGTCTGTCGGTAACGCCTTCCCTGCGCGTCGATCAGCACGATCTGCGCCGAGGGCGTGTAGATCGGCACGAAAGCGCAGCCGCCTGACAGCGGCGCCACAAAACGTTCCTTCAGCTGCTCATAGCGCACCTCCACCTGGCGGATGCGCTTCTCCTGGCAGCTCAGCTTCCGCATAAAGAGCAGATCCGCCAGCGCTTCGAGCATGTCCTTCTCCAACGTCTCAAGCAGCAGGCAGTGCTCGTACAGCCAGGCCAGAGACTCATTCAGACGGCGGCTTTTCAGCTGCTCCAGAAGAAACTCCTGCAGCTTCCGGCGGTGCCCCTCCATCTCCGGCTGATCAAGGTCGCCATATCTGGCCAGATTGCAGTAAAAGGCCGCCTTCTGTCGGCCGGTCAGCGTGTTGTGATAATCAAAGTACAGAATCACCTGCCGCGGAAGCAGCGTCGGATAGTCCTCAGGCAGGGAGTACATAAAGTATTCGTAGAGATTGGTGATCTTCGCGTCGAGCTCCACACCCTTCTGATACCAGACAAAGGCGTCGGCGTCTGTCCGGTGACCGCGGATGTGAATCGCACAGACTGCGCCGACGGTCTCACGGCACGGATTCGTCTGGTAACAGCCCTTCAGAAGCCTGGCGGCCAGCGGGGACCAGCGCTTCAGGCGGGAAGCCTGCTTTGCAATGAGAATCGAAGTCTCCGCATTCAGAAGGCCGTGGGAACTCGCCCAGGCGCAGGTCTGCAGGGCAAAGGCGTCGAGCCTCCCGAACAGCGCCATGTCATTTTTCAGGTAGGACCAGGCCGCCTGATAGATGAGACGGCTGCGCGCGCCCGCCCGGAACTGCCGCTCCAGGAGCTTATAGGCAGTCCTGGGATTTTCCTTCAGCTTCGGATCAAGTTCCAGCAGGAAGAGCACGATCAGCCACAGATCCTGATTCTTCTGATACAGCTTCTGCAGCTGCGGTATCGCCGCTGCGGTCGTCTCCGCATTGTCCCGGTAGAGACAGTTGATATAGAGAAACAGCGCTCTTGTCACCGCATCGCGCTGCTGAAAAAGTCGCGTCCGCTCATATTTCTTCAGAATCCATCCGGCCTCCTCGGCGCGGTCCTCCTTCAGAAGAACCCAGGCGTCGAGCAGCGGGGCAATCGGGGAATTCGGCGTCTCCTTCCGCAGAATCTCCACCTGCGCGCGCAGCTGCGCCGCCGCGTCCGCACTGTCACATACGCCGCGCCGCTCTCTCTCCGCAAGGCTCAGGATCTGCGCCATGACCATCTCCCGGCTGCGCTTCTTGCGCCATTCTTCGCTGCGGCCTCTGCCCTTCCCCGGCGATTTCTGCAGCGTCTCCTCCGGCACGGTCTCCGGCAGAGGAGTCTCCTCCTCTTCCTGCCTTTGCGCAGAAGGCTCCATCTCAATCTGCACCGGCAGCTCGTATTCTCCTGCGTCCGACTCGATATAGATGCTGCCCTGAAGGCTCTCCCCCTCCTGAAGGCCCTTTGCATCATACTCGTACTCAATCCGCGCCGCGCGCCCGAAGAAGGAATCCTGCTTCAGCGTCAGCCCCGCAAGGCGGGTGCCCAACACGCCGCGTATCCTGCGCTCATCGCAGGAGCTCACAACAAAACTGCCCGACAGAAAACCGCCGGATTTCGTTCTCAGCAGCAGCTCCTCCGGCTCCATGCGCAGCTCCGGCTGCGAATAGCTGAATATTCCGTTGGAAAAATCAATGATCTTACCTTTCATGGATACCCCGTTGCATTTTTTTCGCGATTCGATTACACTGTCTATAATTATATCACTAACTTATAGTGTCACGCAACTGACAGGAGAAGAAAAAAATGGCAGAACAGATTGATGCGAAAGAACACTTCCATGGGAGCGACCTGGAAAAAATAGAGAAATGCTTTGGGATTCCAAAGGAGAAAATCACGGGTTTCGGCGCGAATGTCAATCCGCTCGGGCTCTCCCCGCTGATGCGGAAAGGACTGCTTGAGAATATCGACGCGGTGACGAGCTATCCCGATCCGGCCTACACAGCACTGCGCGGTCACATCGCGGCCTACACAGGCTGCCGCGCAGAACAGATTCTCGTCGGAAACGGCTGCACGGAACTGATCTCTCTCTTCGTCCAGATCCGGAAGCCGGAAAAGGCGCTGGTCGTCTCCCCGACTTATTCTGAATATGAGCGCGAGATCCGCCTGCACGGCGGCGAGGTCGTCTACTACGCACTGCAGGAGGAGCAGGATTTCCAGCTGGATATCGATGATTTCTCACGGGTGCTCGCGGACGGCTTTGACCTGTGCGTCATCTGCAATCCGAATAACCCGACCTCCACAGCCACCGAGCCGGAGGACATGCGCAGGATTCTGTCCCGTTGCTCTGATCTGGGTATTTTTGTCATGATCGACGAGACCTATGCCGAATTCGCCCCCGAGAAGGAAGGCGTCAGCTGTGTTGGCCTGCTGGATGAATTTTCGAACTTCGCGATCCTGCGCGGCGTCTCAAAGTTTTTCGCCTCACCAGGCCTGCGCCTCGGCTACGCCATGACCGGCGACACCGAACTGCTGAAAAAAATCCAGGACGAGAAAAATCCCTGGACTCTGAACAGCCTGGCCGAGGTGGCCGGCTCCTATATGTTCCGCGATACGGCTTATATTGAGCAGACGAGGAATCTCATCTCCTCCGAACGGAAGCGCATCTACCGCGAGCTTCTCACCTGGAAGCATGTGAAGGTCTACCGCCCGCACGCAAACTTTATCCTCGTGCGCATCCTGCGGGAGGGCGTCAGTTCCTACGACGTCTTTCTTCACGCGATCCGGCGCGGGCTCATGCTCCGCGACTGCTCCAGCTTCCCCGGCCTCGAGGACGGCAGCTTCTTCCGCTTCTGCTTTATGATGCCGGAGAAAAATACGGAGCTGCTCGCCTGCCTGCATGAAATTCTGGAGGACTGACGAGAAGATCCTCAGTCCCCAAACCAGGCCTCATACACCTCAAAAAACGAATCAGTAACCACTCCGTCATAATCCTCGAACACGACATTCTCCCAGAGCGCGTCCTGAAACTCGGAGATCGTGTCGGCCATCAATTCTGAATATATTTCCTGAAAACGGGTCGTGCGCTGCTGCTGCGCGACCTTTTCTTTATTTTCCTCGGATTCCTCCTCCAGATAGGTGCTCGTGCATTTCAGAATATAATAGCCGTCGCCGCAGGCGAAGACCTCGCTCACTTCGCCGTTGTCCAGCGAAAAGGCGACCTCCTCGTACTCCTCGTCCATATCTCCGCGCGCGATCGTCAACGTGATCTTCGATGATTTCGAATAGTTCGAGGCCAGGCTCTCGAAGTCCTCCCCCTCGTCCAGGCGGGTCTTCAGCTCATCCGCAAGCGTCTCCTCCACGACATAAATCTGCTGGATCTCAATAATCCGCGCCTCGTCGTCGCTGATCTCCACCGCCGCATCTTCCGTAATCTGCTCATAGGCCTGCCGCGCGAGGCAGTAGTCTTCATACATGCCCGCTATCAGTTCCTCATCGACCCCCAGCGTCTCAATCTCCTCAGCGCTGAGAGAAGCATAGTACTCCGCCCCCGCCGATGCGGCCAGCGCGGCATTCTCCTCCGAGAGCTCTACCTCCTGCTGTCCGGCCAGGTAAACCATACTCTTCACCTGCGCCAGCTGGGAGACGACCTGGCTCTTCAGATATTCCTCCAGCGTCTCATCGCCGATCTCATACTCCCACATCTCAATCCCATAGGTATTTTCATACTGATTCTTCTGGTTGCAGAGATAGACCAGCGCCTCCGACAGGCTGCAGGAAACCTCCCCGATACGGAACAGCTCGTCTCCGACAAGACCGGTGGTCAGCACAATCTTTGTATTTTCACAGCCGCCAAGGGCCAGCGCGAGCGCCAGACTCAGCGCCGCGAAACGGATTTTTCTCATATTCATCACCTGTCTGTTATCATAGCGAAAAATACGGATTTCCGCAAGGGGGGCTGGCTATTGATTCTTCCA
>JAJPXQ010000061.1 GCA_021205385.1 Lachnospiraceae bacterium
GTGTGCAGCTGGGGATCAGCATCCGGGATCTGGATCTGCTGAGTATCGGGATGGTGAATGATATGTATGTGGAGAGCGGGAATGATTCCTGCAAGTATGCGAGGCTGGCGGATCAGAAGGATTTTGATTTATTTTAACTTCATAATCGGACAAATTTCCAGAATTTCCGGTTGCTTTGAATGGACTGTTCGGATATACTTTGAAGCAGCCGGATTCACCAGACCGGAAAAAGAAAGCTCTGGAGTAAAATGATGATTTTAAAAACAGAAAGACTGATTTTGAGATCCTGGAATATAGAAGATGCCGAGAGTTTATATGAGTATGCCAGCGATCCACAGGTGGGGCCGATTGCCGGATGGCCGCCGCATCAGGATATTGAGGAAAGCAGAGGCGTAATTGAAAATGTGTTCAATGGAGCAGAATGTTATGCAGTCTGCCTGAAACAGGATAATAAGGCTATTGGAGCCATTGAACTGAAACTGAATGGTCATACGGATATGACGGACAGGGAAGATGAATGTGAACTTGGATATTGGCTTGGAAGGCCGTTTTGGGGAAATGGATATATGCCGGAAGCCGCAAGAGAAATAATCCGGCATGGATTTGAGGATCTTTCCATGTCTGTGATCTGGTGCGGTTATTATGACGGGAATGAAAAATCAAAAAGAGTGCAGGAAAAATGTGGCTTTACCTGGTACCGCACTACGGAGGATGTAGAAGTGCCTCTCATGAATGAAATTCGTGTGGGGCATACGAATATTCTTACGAGGGTACAATGGGAGAAATTGCAGGCATGATTGTTTCATACATTGATAAATCGGAAATGGGGAGATGAATATGAAAACACTGATTAGAGAGGCCTTGCCAGAAGATGCCGGGCAAATAATAGAATATACGAAAGTTGTTGGTGGAGAAACTGATAATCTCACATATGGTGAATCAGGTTTACCGATTACTGTTGAACAGGAGAAAGAATTTCTTAGAAGCATTCATGAAGATAAAACATCCGTGTTCTTAGTTGCGTGTAAGAATGGTGAAATTCTCGGAACCGGAAATTTAAATGGATTATCGCGAAGAATGAGTCATCGTGCTGAACTGGGTATATCTGTGAGGAGAAGCTATTGGAATCACGGAATCGGAAGTATGATTTTGAAAGAACTGATTAATTACGCAAGAGCAAATGAGATAGAAATTATCAATCTGGAAGTACGATGCGATAACTTAAGCGCAATTCATTTGTACGAAAAATTTGGCTTTAAAAGTATTGGAATTTCTCCTGCCTATTTTAAGATTGATGGGTGTTACATGGATTTTGAAATAATGTACCTGGACTTACGATAATTGAGAATATTCCAGTTTTTCGGTGAGATGTGATGAAGGAACGAAAAGAGATTTTGGACTATGGGATGACTTTGCCGGATGTGTATATGGACGCGCCGTTCCATGACGACAACTGGATCCTGCTTCGGTATAAGAAGAACAAGCGGGCTTTTGCATGGACGTATGAGAGGAACGGAAATATCTGCGTCAATGTGAAGGTGGATCCGGAGTGGCGGGATTTCTGGCGGAGCGCGTATACGTCTGTCCTGCCGGGTTATCACCAGAATAAGGAACACTGGAATACGATCATCCTGGACGGGAGCATCCCGGATGATGAGGTAAAGCGGATGGTAGCGGAAAGCTACGATCTGATTGTGAAGAAATAACTGAAAATGAAATTGACTTAAGCGTCTGCCGGAAACGGCGGGCGTTTTGTTTTTAAGGGATCGGGGAACCGGTCCTTTTTTGATGTCTGGAAGTGAGGTGAGGGGTCCTGCGTGCCAGTGGCACGCGTTTAGAACCGACCGGAACGGAGGTGAAGACGTGGCGGCGAGCCGGATTAAGGGAATTACGGTTGAGATCAATGGCGATACTACGGGGCTGAACAAGGCTCTGGAGAGTGTGAATAAGAATATTAAGTCCACGCAGTCCCAGCTGAAGGATGTGGAGAAGCTGCTGAAGCTGGATCCAGGGAACACGGAGCTGCTGGCGCAGAAGCAGAAGCTTCTGGCGGATGCGGTTTCGGAGACGAAGGAGAAGCTGGCGACGCTGAAAACGGCGGCGGAACAGGCGAACACGGCCCTGGCGAACGGGGAGATCTCCCAGGAACAGTATGACGCGCTGCAGCGGGAGATCGTGGAGACTGAGCAGAAGCTGAAGGATCTGGAGGAACAGGCGGAGCAGTCGGCCACAGCGGTGCAGAAGATCGCGGCGTCCGGGGAGAACCTGAAGACGCTGGGGGATAACATCAGCAGTGTAGGGACGAAGCTACTTCCGGTGACGGCTGGCGTGGTGGCTCTGGGGACGGCTGCGGTGACGACGGCGGCGAATTTTGAGGAGGCCATGTCCAGTGTGAAGGCGCTGCTTTCTTCCACGTCTACGGATCTGGAAGGGGATATGGAGAAGCTGGAAACGGCTGCAAGGGAAGCGGGCGAGACCACGAAGTTCTCCGCAACGGAGGCGGCGGAAGCCATGTCCTACATGGGGCTTGCGGGATGGAACGCGGACCAGATGTGTGAGGGTCTGTCCGGGATCCTGAACCTGGCGGCGGCTTCGGAGATGGATCTGGCAAGTGCGTCCGATATTGTGACGGATTACCTGACGGCGTTCGGGCTGGCGGCTTCGGATTCGGAGATGCTGGTGGACAAGATGGCGTATGCCATGTCGAATTCCAACACGACAACGGCGCAGCTGGGCGAGGCATATAAGAACTGTGCGGCGACGGCCACGCAGCTGGGCTATGACCTGGATGATACTACGGCTGCATTGATGGTCATGGCGGACGGCGGTATTAAGGGCGGAGAGGCCGGCACGGCGCTTTCTTCCATTATGACGAGGCTGGGGACAAATACATCCGGCTGCCGGGATACCCTGGCGGAATATGGTGTCACGGTTTATGACGCAGAAGGGAATGTGCAGAGCCTTTCTTCCATCCTGTCGTCCATGCAGGGCGTATGGTCCACGCTGACGGATGAGGAGAAGGCAAACCTGGCCTATGTGGTCGCGGGCAAGACGGCACAGTCAGAGCTGATGACGGTGCTGGGCGAGTCAACAGGCAGCTTTGACGCTTACCGGGAAGGGCTTGCGGGCTGTTCCGGGACGGCGGAGGAGATGGCGGAGATCATGCAGGACAACCTGGCCGGGCAGCTGACGATTTTAAAATCCCAGCTGCAGGAGCTGGGGATTTCCTTCGGGCAGATGCTCCTGCCGGTCATTAAATCCGTAGTGGGTGTGATCCAGAACCTGGTGGACTGGCTGAACGGCATGGACGGGGGGATGCGGACGGTGATCCTGACGATTGCCCTGGTGGCTGCGGCCATCGGTCCGGTGCTGATCGTGGTCGGGAAGGTCATTTCTTCTGTAGGGACGATCATGACGCTGGTGCCGAAGCTGGTGAGTGCGTTTAACGCGGTGAAGACCGCGTTTTCCGCATTGAGCGCCGTGATGATGGCGAACCCGATCGCGATGGTGATCGCGGCGATTGCTGCCCTGGTCGCGGCTTTCATTTATCTGTGGAACACGAATGAGGAATTCCGTCAGTTCTGGATTGACCTTTGGGAAAGCATTAAGGCGGCTGTGACGGCAGCCTGGGAAGCTATTTCCAGCTTCCTGACAGCGGCGTGGGAATCCATCAGCGAGACGGCAAAAAGCGTGTGGGAAGCGCTTTCGGAATTTTTCTCGGATACCTGGGAGAATATTCAGGAGATCATTTCCACGGTGGTGGGAGCGGTTTCGGATTTCCTGAGTGATGCGTGGAACACGATCCAGACGGTGACCAGTACGGTGTGGACGGCAATCCGGGGGATTTTTTCTGCGGTCTGGAGTGCGATCCAGACGGTTGTGACAACGGTGGTGACGGCAGTCCAGACCTTTATCACGACGGCATGGAATGCGATTCAGACGGTGATCACGACGGTGCTGGGTGCGATCCAGACAGTCATCTCGACAGTGTGGAATGCGATTTTATCCGTGATTACCACGGTGGTGAACGGGATTTCTTCCACGGTGTCGAAGGTGTGGAATACCATTTTGAGCACGGTTTCCAAAATCGTGAATGCCATCAAGTCTGCGGTGTCCACGGCGTTTTCTGCGATGTGGAACGGGATTAAATCTACGGTGTCCGGGATTTATAATACGGTGAAGGACGGGTTCAACCAGGCGGTCAGTTTCATCAAGGGGCTGGCCTCTTCGGCATTCAGCTGGGGATCCGATATTATCAACGGGATCGTGGACGGCATTAAAAGCTGTATCAGCAAAGTGAAGGACGCGGTTTCCAATGTGGCGGAGACCATCAAGTCCTACCTGCATTTCTCCGTGCCGGATGAAGGGCCGCTGACGGATTTTGAGGACTGGATGCCGGATTTCATGGAAGGTCTGGCGGACGGCATTGAGAAGAGCCGGAGCCTGATCCGGGGCGCGGTGTCGGATGTGGCCGGGGATATGGTCATCAGCCCGCAGATGGCGTCCATGCAGGGCGACGGGGGATCCGGCGGCAGTTCCGCGGCGGCGGATAATTCCCTGTCCGGGATCCTGTCGGGTATCCGGGAGATGGCGGAGTCTTTTGGCGGGCAGTCCGGGGATATCGTGATCCCTGTCTACCTGGGTGGGACGATGCTGGATGAGGTGATTGTGAATGCCCAGCAGAGGGCAAATTTAAGGTCAGGAGGTCGGTGACATGGCGGCGTATGTGCAGTATCTGACGTTTGACGGGACGGCGCTGCCGTTCCCGGATTCCTATGAAGTGGATATGAGCGATGTGGAGGCAGATTCCGGCGGCGAGACCGAGGCTGGGACGACGCAGAGGGATGTGGTGCGGCTGGGCGTGCGGAGCATTGCGGTGAAATTTTCCGTCACGCCGAAGTGGCTGAAGCTACTGACGGGGTTCAAGCAGCAGGAGAAGATTGCGGTGGACTATTTTGACACGGAGACGCTGGAGATCGTGAGCACGGAGATGTATATTGACGGGTACAAGGCAGTGAGGAAGGCGGATACGAGTTATAAGGGGCTGTGGGAAGTGAGTTTCATGCTGAAAGAGTTTTAAAATCGGGTTTCGAGTTGAAATGCTTTGTGGTAGAATCTGAGTATGTCGGACTGAAATTTGAGCATTTAAGCGGCAGAAGGCTTCATGCTACGGAGCGTAGCATTCAGGAAAACGGGCGTTTCTTGTGGTTTGTTGTGCCTGGCCGTATAGTGAAAGCAACAGCGGAAGCTGATTTTATTTACGGAGGTGTCCTGACTATGGAAACACTTAAGCAGAGCAAATCATTAACGCTTGGAGAAAAAATTGCACAGGCAAGAAAAAGCGCGGGATTAACACAGCAGCAGCTGGCAGAAAAAATTCTGGTATCCAGACAGGCTATTACAAAATGGGAATCTGACAAGGGTATGCCGGATATTGAAAACCTGCGGAAACTTGCTGGCCTGTTGGACGTCAGTATTGATTATCTTCTGGATGATGGAAAGAAGCTGGATTTTTCTGTTATGAGAGAGGAAATTGATCTGAGCCGCTATCATTATGATAAGAAAAAGGCAAACTGCCCCAGACTGCCGCAGAAAACGGGTAAGAAGGATATGGTGGTAGTGGAAAAGTATCCGGATGCTGAAATCTGGCCGCTGCTTGCAAATCAGATTCTGACGAAATCAGAAAAAGCGATTGACTGGGGTCTGGGACTTACAGGTCCGTTTTTCGGAGTGCCCGATTTTATCAACAGCGTGAAGAATGTTGACAAGGAATTTTACCTAGTAAATACGGATGACAGGCAGTATCTGGTGATGGTCACAGATGAGTTTATCGAGAGCAGACAGCTGGCTGAGAAGGTATCGGAGAATTCCTTTGTGATTGGAGATTTCAAATTTACAGTTTGCGGTAAAAAGACAATTTCATTTAAGGCAGATTAAGGAAGCGGACATTTTAGTCTGCCAGCAGATAGTTGTAATGGAATAAGAATATGGGAAGCATCAGTCACAGCGGCTGGTGCTTTTTTCACGCATGGAAGGAGGCGGTGGCGGATGTATGCGGTCAGTGATGCTTTCCTTACGGCGGTGGCGGCGAATACCCGGAGCTATTACTGGGCCGGTACTATCACGACGACTGCCGGGAAGGTGTATGAGTTTGGATACGGTGATATTTTGAAGGGATCCGGGTATATTTCTTCCCAGTGCTGCGGGAGTACGGAGATTGAACTGGGGACGGTGTATTCTTCGGAGCTGGGGATTACGCTTTTGTCCGAGGTGGACAGGTATACGCTGGAAGACGCGGTTGTGGAGATTTCCTGCTTCCTGCGGTTGGCGGACGGCAGCTACGAGGAAGTGCCAATGGGCGTATTTGAGGTGTCGGAGGCGAACCGGACGGCGAAGTGCATTGAGATCAAGGCTTATGATTATATGCTGCGGTTTGAGACAAGCTTCAACGGGTTCCAGAGTACCGGCACGGCCTATGATTTCATCAACCTGTGCTGCCTTGCCTGCTCGGTGGAGATGGCGCAGACGCAGGAAGAGATTGAGGCGATGGCGAACGGGTCCGAGACGCTTTCCATCTATTCTGAGGAGGACATTGAGACCTACCGGGACGTGCTCTATTATGTGGGGCAGGTTCTGGGTGGGTTCTTTTTGATTAATCGTGAAGGAAAGCTGGAACTGCGGAAATACGGCAGTGAGCCGGTTCTGGATATCGCGCAGAAGCACCGGTTTTCCAGTTCTTTTTCAGATTTCATTACCAGATACACGGCAGTAAGTTCCACAAATATGCGGACGGAGACGGCGGAGTATTACAGTGTGGATCCGGATGACGGGCTGACGATGAACCTGGGCGTGAACCCGCTGCTGCAGTTCGGGCTGGATGAGACGCGGGCGCAGCTCTGCACGAATATCCTGAATGACCTGCAGGCGGTGAATTATGTGCCGTTTGATTCGGACACGATCGGGAACCCGGCGCTGGATCTGGGGGATGTGCTGACATTCTCCGGGGGCCAGGCAGATGAGGATCAGATTACCTGCATTACAAGCATTAAGTATACAATCGGCGGGCGGCAGACGCTGAAATGTGTTGGGAAGAACCCGAAGCTGTCCCAGGCAAAAAGCAAGAACGATAAGAACATCTCCGGGCTGCTGAGCCAGATCGAAGAAGGGAAGATGGGGCTTTATACCTATACGAACGCTTCGGCTTATACCATCGCGGATTCCAACACGAAGATCATCAGCATGGAGTTCACTGCGAAGGAAGAAACCTATGCGGAATTTATCGCGCAGGTGGTTGTGGAGATTGCCGCGGATGCGGTGGAGAAGTCTGCGACAGCTTCCGGGACGATTACGATCCCGGACAGCTCCGGCGGGGATGCGTCTGTGGAGGAAACTACAGACGGTTCATCCACGGATGATGAAAGCGCGGAGACATCCGGGACAGAGGTGGAGGTGTCGCTTCCGGTGGCCTGGACGGAGGACGGCGAAGCGCTTGTGTATGTGACTTACGAGTACAACAATTCCTACATCACGGCCTTTGCTCCGGTGGAAACCTGGCACAGCGGGAAGCATATCCTGACGCTGTTTTATCCGATTGAGGGTATTGCGGCCAGTGTGGCGAGTCATTTTAACGTATATTTGCGGCTGGAAGGCGGGATCGGAAAGGTGGCTACGGGCGACTGTATTGCGGCGATTGCGGGGCAGTCGATGGGCGGCACCTATGCGTGGGACGGCGTTCTGGAACTGGAAGAGGAAGACGTGGGCAGATTCTCACTGGTTACGGGCCTTACGAATCCGGGGTATACGGAGGATATGGATTATGAGATGTACGGGCAGAAGGACTGGGATGTATCGGAGACAGTGACGGCGGCAGCGTTTGGCCGTATGTTCGCGGCGTTTGAGGAGGATGAGACATGAAGCTGAAAGGAAGCATGAAAATTGAACTGACAGATGTGAATACCGGGGAAGTGACCACGGTGGAGCATGACAACATGATGACGGATGCGGTGAGCAATGTCCTGGGGCTGAACCTGCTGGGGACGCTGTATTATTTCGGGAGCAGCTACAGCAACACACTGGACGGCTGGATGACGAACCTGCTGCCCATCTGCCCGAACCTGATCGGCGGGATCCTGCTGTTCCCGAACACGCTGGAAGAGGATTCCGGGAACATTTACCCGACATCGGAAAACCTTCCGGTGTCGTATGCATCCAACGATGTGAATTCATCCACGGATCTGCAGAGGGGCAGTCTGAGCCAGACGGAGGGCGGCGCGACGGACAACGGGTACCAGTTTGTCTGGGAATTTACGAACACGCAGGGGAACGGCACGATTGCGGCGGTGGCGCTGACCAGCGCTCTGGGAGGTGTGGGAGGCTATGGCAGCATTGCGGACGACAGCTCCGCTTTCCTGCTGATGAGCGCCCTGAACCAGTCCCTGGACGATGACATCACGCAGCTGTTGTTTAATGCGGTGGAGGTGGATTTTGAGAATGACACGGTGGTTTCCATTGCTTTCTCTTCGTCTGCGGTCACGATCACGAAATTCCGGATCCCGATTTTGTCCATCGGGCTGAAAGAGAAGATTGATGATTCCACGGCTACGGTGCTGGAAACAAAGACGATTACCTGTACGACATTCCTGCCGTCGTCCACCTACCACACGTTTGTGGACGGCCATGACGGGTACTGGTACGGCTTCGGGAACAGCGCGAATTCTTCCGGGAGCGCGACGCTTTTGTGGATCAGGATTTCCAAAACGGATTACACCTATACGGAGGCGAGTTTTACCCTGAGCAACGCCACGATGACCTACGCCGGATACCGGAGTTATTCCAGTTATCCGAGTTACCGGTATAAATGTGTGGTCAGGGACGGGTATGTATATATCCCGTCTTATGATGCGGCGGGCGTGTATAAGATCAACCTGGACAATTCTGCGGACGTGACGCTGATCAGCCTGGGATTTACTTCCGCCGGGTACAGCTTAAGCGGCGGCAGCTACGGCCTGTTCCTTGATCGGATTGAGGATCTGATCATCGGGTATGATTTTCAGATCAAGGCGGACGACACGGTGATCCAGACGGTGGGGAGCAAGCGGTTTGAGTATTCCGGGACGCCGATGTTTCGGTATAAGAATTTCCTGCTGTACTGGGGCGGGGAGTATTCCATCACGAAGCGGTACCTGGCGCTGCTGACGCCGTATCTGGCGACCATCAATAACCTGGATACGGCGGTAGTGAAGACATCGGATATGACGATGAAGATCACGTACACGTTGACGGAGACAACCTGATAATATCTTAAAAACAATGCGGTCCGCAGAGGACCGCTTTTTATATAGAAGAAACAGGAAGGGGGAATGCGGTATGGTGAACATTATCTGCGCTCTGATTGCGGCGGTGGCTTCGATTATCTGCGCTGTCTGCGCGGAGCAGGGGAACCGGCTCCTGAAGGTGCAGAAAAAGAGTGAGGCGCACGCGAAGATGCGGGCGGAGGAGGCGCGGCTGCAGCTGGAAATGATTGCGGCGAACAATGAACTGACGGTGGGTGTGGCGCTTGCCCTGAAGCACGGTCACACGAATGGAGAGGTGGACAGCGGATTAAAATCCGCAGAGTCCGCAAGGGACAAGTACACAAGGTTTCTGGAGGAGGTTGCGCTTGCGGCCATCAATGAGAAGGAGGAAGCGGAATGAGTAAGAAATGGTGGAAGAACGCGGGGATCCGGGCGGTCAAGACGGTGGCGCAGTCGCTGGTGGCGGCGATCGGCGTGGGAGCTGCGGTGAGTGAGGTGGACTGGCTGCGGGTGGTGAGCATTGCGGCGGTGGCAGGTCTGGTGTCAATCCTGACGAGCCTTGCCAGCCTGGATGTGATCTGCGAGGACACGGAGTATGCGGATGCATATGATGATTATGAGTACGAAGATGGGGAAGGAGAAGGTTAAGATGGCTGTTTCTATTACCAAAAAGACGAACACACACAACACGACAGCATCCGCCGGGAGATCGATTAAATATATCGTGATCCATTATACGGCGGGGGTTTCTTCTGTGAAGGGGAAGGCGGCGAACACGGCAGAGTATTTTGCCAGTACAGCGAACCAGGCGTCTGCGGATTTTATCGTGGATGATGAAACGATCGTGCAGTACAATCCGGATCTGGAAAACCGGTACTGCTGGCACTGCGGTGGCAGTAAGCTGTCTACAAAGGGCGGATCCCTGCATGGCGTGGCGAAGAATGCCAATTCCATCGGGATTGAGATCTGTTCGACGAACAGCACGGGGAAGGTCCCGTCCGCGAATGATAAGACATGGAGCTTTACGGACGCGGTAGTCGCGAAGGCGGTGGAACTGACGCAGTATCTGATGGAGAAATATTCCATTGACGCGGACCACGTGATCCGTCATTACGATGTAACCGGGAAGCTGTGTCCGGGGATCATCGGATGGAATGCGGATTCCGGGGATGAGAGTCAGTGGAAGGCATTCCAGGTGGCGGTTGCATCCGGGGCGGCGGACACTGCAGCATCCGGGACGGTGCTGTACCGGGTGCGGAAGACCTGGGCGGACAGCAAGAGCCAGAAGGGCGCCTATAAGATTCTGGCGAATGCGAAGAAATGTGCGGATAAATATGAGGGGTATTCCGTATTTGACGCGGACGGGAATGTGGCGTATGTCGGCGCACTGACGGTGGCAGATGCTTCCGGAAGTGCGGAGACGGAAAGCTTCCAGGTGAAGGTGAGCATCAGCAACCTGAATATCCGCACGGGTCCTGGGACGGGGTTTGCGAAGACCGGGAAGTATACCGGGAAGGGCGTGTTCACGATTGTGGAGACTTCCGAAGGGACGGGATCGGCTGCCGGATGGGGGCTGCTGAAAGCGTACCAGAGCGGACGGAACGGCTGGATCAGTCTGGAGTATGCGGTGAGAGTGTAACTTCAATGAGGAAAGGTATCATCTTGACAAACAAGCCCAATCTGATATATTATACACATACCCCTTAGCGTATTGGAGGAATGTGAAATGAGACAATGTATGGATGCGGATAATCTGCACCGTAGATTAAAGAAGATCATTGGTCAGGTACAGGCGATTGATCGTATGGTGGATGAAGATGTTCCCTGTGAGGATATTCTGGCACAAATTAACGCTGCAAAATCTGCACTTCACAGTTGTGGAAAAATTGTTCTGGAAGGGCATATTCAGCATTGTGTGAGGGATGGTATCGAACACGGAGATGCGGATAAGACCATAGCTGATTTTACACTGGCTGTGGAGCGTTTCGCGAATATGAAGTAATCAAAGGATAAACAATATCTTTCAACATCACATTTTTAATGTAAAGAACCGGCTTTTCCTGAGCCGGTTCTATTTTTTACCCTTGACAACCCATACCCCTATATGTATAATAAGAAATACCAGTACCCCTATGGGTATAAGACCGGAGGGAGAAAATGAAACGGTTAATGAAAAAACTTGAGTCATTTTTAGAAAAAGGAGGCACCAAAAAGGACATTACACTGCTCATTATTTCTGGTATCTCGCTGATATTCAGTCTGACAGGGTGGAATTTGTTCCCGTTTGATACTGCATGGATTTCTATTATCCTGTGTGGGGTTCCTATTATACTGGAAGCAGTTATTGGTTTGGTTACTGCTTTTGATATCAAAGCAGACGTTCTGGTGTCGATTGCTCTGATTGCTTCAGTCTGCATTGGTGAAGATTTTGCAGCCGGAGAGGTTGCGTTTATCATGCAGCTGGGCGGGCTGCTGGAAGATCTGACTGTTGCAAGAGCAAGAGCGGGGATTGAAAAACTGGTGCATCTGACTCCTCAGACAGCACGTCTTATTTCAAATGGCGCGGAGAAGATTATTCCTGCAGAGGAAGTCTCTGTAGATGCCCTGCTCCGTGTTCTTCCAGGGGAGACTGTGCCGGTAGACGGCGTCATCATTTCCGGACAGACTTCGGTTAACCAGGCTGTTATGACGGGTGAATCTCTGCCGGTGGATAAAACCGTTGGGGATGAAGTGTCCAGTGGAACTGTTAATCAGTTCGGCGCATTTGAAATGCGGGCAACAAAGGTTGGTGAAGACAGTTCCATTCAGAGGATGATCCGCCTTGTCCAGTCAGCGGACGCAGGAAAAGCGAAAATCGTAGGTCTTGCTGATCGTTGGGCAACCTGGATTGTTGTGATTGCGCTTTCTGCCGCTGCGCTAACCTGGCTGGTCAGCGGCGAGATTATCCGTGCGGTAACGATACTGGTTGTATTTTGCCCGTGTGCGCTTGTGCTTGCCACTCCCACGGCGATCATGGCGGCCATTGGAAACGCCACAAAGCACGGCTTTCTGGTGCGGGAAGGCGATGCACTGGAGCGGCTGGCGTCTGTCTCAAAAATTACGTTTGATAAGACAGGAACCTTAACTTATGGAACGCCACAGGTAATAAAAGTTAAAAGCACTACGGTTGAGCTTTCTGAAATGGAATTATACAACTATTTTGCAGCGGCGGAGCAGCTTTCCGAGCATCCGTTGGGCAAGGCGATTATCCGTTCTTATAAGAAGGACAACGAAACCGCGCTTCTTCCCTGTGAAAAATTTCAGATGCTTCCCGGCCGCGGAGTCCGCGCAGAAATTGATGGGAGAGAAATCCTGGCAGGTAATCTGGAAATGCTTGCAGAAAAAAATATCTCTGTGAAGGATGCTGTATTTTCAGAAGCAGAAGATTATCTGTCAAGAGGATGTACAGTGATTTATATTGCAATATCTGACAAACTCAGCGGTTATGCTGTTCTGTCAGATACCGTGCGGGAAGAAAGTGCCGGTATGATTGACTTGCTGAAAGGTCTGAATGTACAGCCTGTTCTTTTAACTGGTGACAATGAAAGAGCTGCTTATGCCATTGCCGATCAACTTCATATTGAAGAAGTTCACGCGGAATATCTGCCGGAGGATAAGCTGAACTGGATCAGTTTCTATCAAAAGAGAAATGAATCGGTTTGTATGATTGGCGACGGCGTAAACGACGCTCCCGCTTTGAAAAAAGCGAATGTCGGTATTGCGATGGGCGGCGTAGGCAGTGATATTGCGGTTGATGCGGCAGACATCGCGCTTGTGGATGATGAAGTAAAGGAACTTCCGCATTTGATTGCGCTTTCCAAACGGATGATGATGGCAATTAAATTGAATATGACATTTTCCATGACACTCAATTTCATTGCAATCATCCTTGCAATCACAGGGACATTAAATCCGGTTGTCGGTGCGCTGGTTCATAATGCCGGCTCGGTTTTAGTGATTATAAATTCAGCACTGCTGTTAAAATGGAGGAAAAAGTGATGATCATCAGTATTATTGGCGCAGTCATTGGAGCTATGATTGCAGCGTTCGGGTTGTACTATCTGGTCAGGGAATGGAAGGATCCTGAATCGAAGAAAATTTATGGTATTGTCAGCGGCGTGGGAATCGTAATATTCATTGCTATGCTTATAAAGTTATTGGTTGAAATTCTGTAGCAGGTAATCAGGTGAACTGAGCCGTGCTAAAAAATAAGTCTGTTGTATCTGGCAGATACGAGCAGGCTTATTTTTTTGCCTTCTGTTTGGCCAAACAGCCGACTTCTTTCCTTTCAGAATCAGGAGACACTGTCTCACTTTTTTCTGGAGGATGACATGGCATGAAGGTGACTATAGAGGAACTGAAACGGCTGGAGGGGATGGATGTGCGCAGACTCCGCAGGGAGGATCTGGACCATGCCGGGGAGATTGCGGTTGACCGGACGAAGCCGGCGGACAGGCGGACGGCTGACTTCCTGGAAAAGACGAAGAATCCATATGCGGAGAATGTGGGGGATTATATTTTGATGGTAAGTTTTTCCAAAGACGAGACGATGACGCTGGAGGACCGTCTGGTGCAGCTGGCGAGGAAGATGACGCGGATCCCGCTGTAAATGATGTACATAGTGGTTTCTGCGGAAGATATGGTATTCTTGGGGCAGGCTGAATCAGCGCCTTTGATTATGCTGGTTCGCTATCCCGTAGGACGGATGGTTAACCAATATGGTCAGGAGGTCGGATTTTTATGAAGGGAAAGGAATTATACAATACCGCCGTGTACCTGCGGCTGTCGAGGGATGACGGGGATGAAGGAAAGGCGGAGAGCAACAGCATAACGTCCCAGCGGGATCTGCTGCGGAGTTTCATCCGGAAGCATGACGATATGGAGATCTATGATTTCTATGTAGATGACGGCTGGTCCGGCGCGAATTTTGACCGGCCGGGTTATAAGCGGATGATGGAGGATGTGAAGGCAGGGAAGGTTGACTGCGTGATCGTGAAGGATCTTTCCAGGCTGGGAAGGGATTACATTGAGGCCGGGCGTCTGATCCAGAAGACGTTCCCGGCTTATGGTGTCCGGTTTATTGCAGTCAATGACAATTATGATTCGCTGACGGCGGATTTTAACGAAGAAGCGCTGGTGCTTCCGGTGAAGAATTTCATCAATGATTCCTACTGCAGGGATATTTCCTCAAAGGTGAAGAGCCACCAGAAGATCAAGCGGGAGAAGGGGCAGTTCATCGGAGCCTTTGCGGTCTACGGGTATGTGAAGGATCCGGAGAATAAGAACCGGCTTGTGGTGGATAAGTATGCCGCCGGGATTGTACAGAGCATTTTTGACTGGAAGCTGGAGGGCTACAGCTTTGAAGCAATTGCGGACCGGCTGAACGGGCTGGGGATCCTGTCGCCGATGGAGTATAAACGGTCGAACGGGGAGAAATTCAGCACCGGGTTCCATACGGGCATCCGGACGAAGTGGTCTGCGGTGGCGGTAAAGCGGATTTTGACGAATGAAATTTATACCGGCGTGCTGGTGCAGGGAAAGACGGAACGGGTGAATTATAAGGTGAAGAAGTCTGTGGCGAAGCCGGAGACGGAATGGGTGAGGATCCCGGATGCACATGAGGCTGTCATTGCGAAGGAAGAGTTTGACATCGTGCAGAACCTGCTTCAGGCGGACTGCCGTGCAGGTGCCGGGAGGGAGAAGCCGCATATGTACGCGGGGCTTCTGTACTGCGCGGACTGCGGCGAACCGATGGTGAGGCGTGTTTCCAGGTATAAGGGAAAGACGACGGTGCGGTATATCTGCTCCAACCATAATAAGAACGGGAAATGCACGCGGCACAGCATCACGGAGGAGCAGCTGGATAAGATTGTGCTCTACGGGCTGAAAAGCAGGATTGACCGGATTGTGGAGCAGTCGAAGGTGGTTGCGTCCGTCAGGGGGCTGGAAATGCGTTATGACGATATTATTGCCTTTGATAATGAGATTGTGGGGCTGAAAGCCGAGCAGGAGAAATACCGGAAACTGCGGGCGGCGCTGTATGAAGATTTCAGGGGCGATATTATTTCGGAGGAGGATTTCAAGACATTCTCGGCGATTTATGAGGAAAAGTACACAGAACTGGAGAAGGTAATCCGGCAGCAGACGAAAAATATAAAGGAGCTTTTCAAGAACGGCCTGGAGGCCGGGGCACGGCTGGAGCAGTTCAAGGAGGTTCTGGAACTGGATGCGCTGAACCGGTCTGTACTGGTGACGTTTGTGGAGAAGATCCTTGTATTTGAGGATAAGCGGCTGCAGGTGGTGCTCCGGTGCCAGAATTTCTATGAGAAGACAGCCCTGCTGTATGATTTCATCAAAAGCACCGGGCTTGACGGACAGGAGGCGTGCTGATGGCGAGGACATCGAAAAGGAACAAAAAGGCAGCCGGGGTGCAGGCATCCGGAAAAGTGTATTCCGTGGGGATTTATGCCAGGCTTTCGGTGGACAGTACGGATCGGAAGAATGAGTCGCTGGAGAACCAGACAGAATTGTGCCGCCGGTATGTGGCGGAGCACGATGACCTGGAATTGTTTGACTGTTATTCCGATCTCGGCAGGACAGGGACGAACTTTGAGCGGGAGGAATTTGAACGGCTGATGCAGGATGTCCGGATGCGGAAGGTGGACTGTATTGTAGTGAAGGATGCTTGTGTAATAATAGAACCAACACGGAAAGGCCCATTTGAGAGGCTTTCGTGGCCTGGTTCTATTTGTTTTTGACCCGAAAACAGATAAAATCGTCCATATCAACCGAGATTTGCGCTGAACAGGCGGCGCACGGAGGGAAACGCCTGTAGCAAAATAATATCGCACTGAACATAGAGCGGCAATCCGCTGCTGGGACTTCGGTTCCGGCAGATGGGTTGCCGCTCTATTTTTGTTTCCGGCAACGGAAGCAAAAGTCCAAAGCATATCGGAAGTGATGATGTGCCGTCACCGAAAGGAGGTCAAAGATGGCAGTATTTCGAGTAGAAAGAAACAGCAACTACACCACCATGAGCAATTACCATCTCCGCGATAACAACCTGTCCCTGAAAGCCAAAGGGCTGCTCTCTGTATTTCTGAGCTTGCCCGATTCCTGGCATTACAGCGTTCGGGGGCTGGTCGCAATCTGCAAGGAAGGCCGTGATTGTATTGTGGCGACGTTGCAGGAGCTGGAGGATGCCGGTTATCTGGAACGGCACCAGCAGCGCCAGGACAATGGCAAGATGGGGGTGATCGAGTATGTGATTTTCGAGAAGCCTCAATCACCGTGTACGGAAAATCCGGACACGGTAAAACCGGACACGGCTTATCCGAACACGGAAAAACCGGATACGGAAAACCCGCCACAAATAATAACTAATAGAACAAATACTGAACAGATCAATGAACTGAAAGAGAAAGACACTCGTCACAAGTATGGAGCCTATCAGAATGTCTTACTGACTGATGAGGAACTGTCGAAGCTCAAAGCAGAGTTTCCTTCTGACTGGCAGGAGCGCCTGGAGCGATTGTCCGAGTATATCGCTTCC